>JADMJD010000227.1 GCA_018780805.1 Rubrivivax sp.
CCGTGCGTGGCCTCGACCACCGGGCCGCCGGCCAGGATGAAGACAAACGACGGCAAGAAGGTGAAAAACGTGACCACGGTGGCGGCCAGCGCACCACCGAGGAAGAGTGCGTCCGGCCCCAGCACCTGCTTGAGCCACCCGCCCACATAGCCCACGAAGGCCACCACCATGATCAGCGGGCCGGGCGTGGTCTCGCCCAAGGCCAGGCCGTCGATCATCTGCGGGCCGCTGAGCCACTGGTGGGTCTCGACCGCGCCTTGGTAGACATAGGGCAGCACGGCGTAGGCGCCACCAAAGGTGAGCAGCGCCGCCTTGGTGAAGAACCAGCCCATCTGCGTCAACGTGCCGTGCCAGCCATTCACGGCAACCAGCACCACCATCGCCAACAACCACAGGCCCACGCCGGCCGCCAGCACCTTGGCCAGGTGGCTGCGCGAAAAGCGCGCATGCAGGGGCGTCGGTGTGTGGTCGTCGATCAGCGCCGGCCCGTAGCCGGCCTGGGCGCTGCCGTGTCCGCCGCCGAGCGCAAACACCTGCGGCCAGCGGCGGGCACCGAAATGCCCGATCAGGGCGGCCGCCAGCACGATGGCCGGGAACGGTGTGTCGAAGGCAAAGATGGCGATGAACGAAGCCGCCGCAATGCCCCACATCCAGCGGTTCTTCAGTGCCCGCGTGCCGATGCGGTGCGCCGCGTGCAACACCAGCGCGGTCACGGCAGGCTTCAGGCCGTAGAAGATGCCGGCGACCAGCGGCACGTCGCCAAAACGCAGGTAGACCCAGCTCAGCGCGATCAGGATGAAGAGCGAGGGCAGCACGAACAGCGCACCCGCCACGATGCCACCCCAGGTGCGGTGCATCAACCAGCCGATGTAGGTGGCGAGCTGCTGTGCCTCCGGCCCGGGCAGCAGCATGCAGTAGTTCAACGCGTGCAAAAAGCGCTGCTCACTGATCCAGCGCCGCCGCTCCACCAGCTCGGTGTGCATGATGGCAATCTGCCCAGCGGGGCCGCCGAAGCTGATGAAACCGAGCTTGAGCCAGAAGCGGAAGGCTTCGGCAAAACTCACCGCGGCCGGTGCGGCCATGGGCGCAGCAGGCTCGTCGGCGGTGGGTGTTGTGGCGGTGGTCATGTCGGCTGTCCAGGTGCGGCGTACAGCGCGTCGAAGACGTTCGCCGCGGCCAGGTTGAGTTGATCGTCGTCGGCGTGCACCTCCTGCAGGCCGGCGAGCACAACCTCCAGGCCGGCAGCCTCGGGCACCGGGATGCCGCCGACGTCGAGGAAGTGCACGGCACGCGCGATGCGCTGCAACCGGACATCGGCATCCAGCCCGAAGCTGGCCGCCAGCACCTCGACGCTCACACGCGAGCCGACGTGCGTGAAGCGCGCGCCGTCGTAGTCGAAGCCCAGTGCACCACGCGGCGCGGGGGTCGCCCCAGCCGGATCGGCCAGCCAGACGAAGCGCGCCTCGCGATCGATGAAGCGGCGGATCAACCAGGCGCAGGCCAGCCGATCCACCCACGGGCGCGCGCGTGTTGCCCAGCGCTTGCGCTGGAACTTGCGTGCATCCAGCCGTGGGATGCCGTGCGCCGCCTGCGCCACCGGCTCACCCCGCGAGAAGCGCGCATCGAGCGCCTGACGCAGGGCGTCGAGTTCGGCCTGCGCCTGCTCGGCCGCGGTACCCGGGCAGTAGTCGATGCGCCGAAGGGCCTGCAGCGCCTCGGCTGTGCTGCGCCAGCGGCGCCGGGCCGCGGTCTCTGCCAGCGCCGGCAGCGCCGCGGCCAGCGACTGCGCCTCCGCACGCCACTGCCCGTAGGCCTCGGCGCGGTCAAAGAGTGCGCGCAGGTCGGCCTGCTGGGCTTCGTCGCGCGTCGACAGATCGAACACGCTGGCCTGGCCACCGTGGGCGCGGACCTCGGCCACCAGCGGTTCAAACAAGGCCGCCTGATCTTCGGGCAAAACGTAGACGCCGTCGCGCAGCGCGCCGCAGCCAAGCACCTTCAAGGCGCGCCATACACGCAGGCGCACGGCGTTGGGCTGGCTGGGCAAGGTCAGGAAAAGTACACGCCACATGCAAGCAGCATATGCTACTTCTGTTGTAGCAAACGCTATTTGCGTGGAGCGCGTACCCGGATTCGGCCAGGCGCCGTCGATCACGCAGAACTGCATCAGCAGACTCTTTGCAGAGGGATGCCAGCCCCCAAAGCCAGCGTGAACCTGAGGGCCGACGCTGCCATCTTGATGGGAACTTGACGCCCAGCACGCGATTCTTGGTGCCAGCTTGATGGGTCTTGTCCGAGCATCTGGCTTCAACGGATCGGAGCTTGCATGGACATCGTCTTTCTCACCGCAGCCGGCCTGGGCTGGGCCGCGGTTCTTGGCTTGGCCTGCGGGTGCGAGCGCCTGCAGCAAAGCAGGGTGAAGCCTTGAGCGGATGGGATCTGGTGGGCGGTCTGCTCGCGGCAGGCCTGCTCGTCTACCTGGTCGCCGTGCTGCTGCGGCCGGAGGACTTTTCATGAACGCGCCGGCATGGATGCAGCTGCTCGCCTATCTCGCCTTCCTGCTGCTGCTGTCCTGGCCGCTGGGCCGCGCGATGGAGGCGGTCATGGCGGGGCGCTTCGCCTGGGGCCAACGGGTCGAGACGCCGCTCTTCCGTCTCGCCGGCATCGACGCCGAACAGGAGCAGAACTGGCTGTCCTACACCGTCGGGCTGCTGGTGTTCAATGGCATCGGCGTGCTGGCGGTCTATGCGCTGCAGCGCCTGCAAGGGGGCCTGCCCCTCAACCCCCAGGAGATGGCGGCCGTGTCGCCCGACTCCGCCTTCAACACAGCGGTCAGTTTCGTCACCAACACCAACTGGCAAGGCTACGGCGGCGAGTCCTCGATGAGCTACCTCACGCAGATGCTGGCGCTGACGGTGCAGAACTTCCTGTCCGCGGCCACCGGCATCGTCGTGGTCATCGCGCTGATGCGCGGCTTTGCGCGGCACGCGGTGCAGGGCCTTGGCAACGTGTGGGTGGATCTGACCCGCGTCACGCTGTGGGTCCTGCTGCCTTTGTCCTTCGTCTTTGCGCTGGTGCTGGCGGGGCAAGGCGTGATCCAGAACCTGAAGCCCTACCAGTCCGTCCAGACGCTGGAAGCCGTCACCTGGCAGCAGGCGAAGACGGGTGCGGACGGTCAGCCCGTCAAGGACGGCCAGGGCCAGCCGGTGATTGAGGCCCGGAGCTCGCCTGCGCAGACGCTCGCCATGGGCCCGGTCGCGTCGCAACTGGCCATCAAGATGATCGGCACCAACGGCGGCGGCTTCTTCAACGCGAACTCGGCCCATCCGTACGAGAACCCGACGGCGCTGACCAACTTCCTGCAGATGCTGTCGATCTTCCTGATCCCGACCGCGCTGTGCTTCGTGCTCGGGCGCATGGTGGGTGATCTGCGCCAGGGCTGGGCGGTGCTGGCGGCAATGACGCTGGTCTTCGTCGTCGCCGTCGTCGCCGCGACGACCGCCGAGCAGCAAGGCAATCCGGTGCTGGCATCGATGGGCGCCGACCAGAACGAGAGCGCGACGCTGTCGGGCGGCAACATGGAGGGCAAGGAGGTCCGCTTCGGCATCAATGCTTCCACGCTGTTCGCCACCATCACCACGGCGGCGAGCTGCGGGGCGGTGAACTCGATGCACGACAGCTACACGCCGCTGGGTGGCGCGGTGCCGCTGGTGATGATCCAGCTCGGCGAGGTGATCTTCGGCGGTGTGGGCTCGGGTCTGTACGGCATGCTCGTCTTTGCGGTGATGGCGGTTTTCATCGCCGGGCTGATGATCGGCCGCACCCCTGAGTACCTGGGCAAGAAGATCGAGTCCCACGAGATGAAGATGGTGGCCATCGCCATCCTCGTCACGCCGCTGCTGGTGCTCGGCGGCACCGCCTTGGCGGTGATGAGCGAGCTCGGCCGCGCCGGCATCCAGGATCCCGGCCCACACGGCTTCACCGAGGTGCTGTACGCGCTGTCTTCGGCGGCCAACAACAACGGCAGCGCCTTTGCAGGCCTGTCGGCCAACACGCCCTTCTACAACGGGCTGCTGGCTGCGGCCATGTGGTTCGGTCGCTTTGCCGTCATCGTGGCGGTGCTGGCGATGGCCGGCTCGCTGGCGGCCAAGAAACGCATCGCGGTGACCGAGGGCACCCTGCCCACACACGGGCCGCTGTTTGTCGTGCTGCTGATCGGCACCGTGGGGCTGGTCGGGCTGCTGAACTACGTCCCGGCGCTGGCCCTGGGGCCGGTGGTCGAGCACCTGATGCTGTACGCACGCTGAAAGACATCCATGAGCCGACAAGCCCTGACCCTGTTCGACCCCGCGCTGGTGCAACCTGCGCTGGTCGACGCCTTCCGCAAGCTCGACCCACGCGTGCAGTGGCGCAACCCGGTGATGTTCGTCGTCTACGTGGGCAGTGCCTTCACCACCGCGCTTGCTGCTGCACAGCCGGAGGTCTTCACCGTCGGCGTGGCCCTGTGGTTGTGGTTCACCGTGCTCTTCGCCAACTTCGCAGAAGCCATGGCCGAGGGCCGCAGCAAGGCGCAGGCGGCCTCGCTGCGCGGCCTGAAGAAGAAGACCTGGGCCAAGAAGTTGCAGGGTGCCGAATCCGACTATCGCCGCGGCGCGCTGCGCTCGACCATGAAGTGGCACCCCCTGGAGGCCGACAGCCTGCGCAAGGGCGACATCGTGCTGGTCGAGGCCGGTGACACCATCCCGGCCGACGCCGAAGTGATCGACGGCGTGGCCTCGGTCGACGAGAGCGCCATCACGGGTGAATCGGCGCCGGTCATCCGCGAATCCGGCGGTGACTTCTCGGCCGTCACCGGCGGCACGCGCGTGCTGTCGGACTGGATCGTCGCCCGCGTGGCCGTCAACCCGGGCGAGACCTTCGTGGACCGCATGATCTCGATGGTCGAAAACGCCAAGCGGCACAAGACACCCAACGAGATCGCGCTGACCATCTTGCTGGTGGCGCTGACCATCGTCTTCCTGGGCGTGGTGGTCACGCTGCTGCCGTTCTCGGCCTTCGGCGTACAGGCGGCCGGTGCTGGGCAACCGGTGAGCCTGGTGATCCTGGTCGCGCTGCTGGTGTGCCTGATCCCGACCACCATCGCCGGCCTGCTGTCGGCCATCGGTGTGGCGGGCATGAGCCGCATGATGCAGGCCAATGTGATCGCCACCTCGGGCCGCGCGGTAGAAGCAGCGGGCGACGTGGACGTGCTTCTGCTCGACAAGACCGGCACCATCACGCTGGGCAACCGGCAGGCCAGCGCCTTCATCCCGGCAGCGGGCGTCAAGGAAGCTGATCTGGCCGACGCCGCCCAGCTGGCCTCGTTGGCCGACGAGACGCCTGAAGGCCGCAGCATCGTCGTGCTGGCCAAGCAGAAGTTCCAGCTGCGTGAACGCGACGTCGAGTCGCTGGGCGCCAGCTTCGTGCACTTCACCGCGCAGACGCGCATGAGCGGCGCCGACCTGGCCGGGCCTGCGGCCCAGCCGCGGCAGTTGCGCAAGGGTGCGGCCGACGCCATCCGGCGACATGTCGAGTCGCAGGGCGGCACGTTTCCGGCCACGCTGCAGGGCGTGGTGGAAGATGTGGCGCGTCGCGGCAGCACGCCGCTGGTCGTCGCCGACGGCGCGCGTGCCCTGGGCGTTGTTGAGCTGAAGGACATCGTCAAGGGCGGCATCAAGGAGCGCTTTGCCGAACTGCGCCGCATGGGCATCAAGACGGTGATGGTGACCGGCGACAACCGGCTGACCGCCGCAGCGATCGCGGCCGAGGCCGGCGTCGACGATTTTCTGGCCGAGGCCACGCCCGAAGCCAAGCTGAAGCTGATCCGCGAGCACCAGGCCGCGGGGCGGCTGGTGGCGATGACGGGCGACGGCACCAACGACGCGCCCGCACTGGCCCAGGCTGACGTGGCCGTGGCCATGAACACCGGCACCCAGGCCGCCAAAGAGGCGGGCAACATGGTCGACCTGGACAGCAATCCGACCAAGCTGATCGAGATCGTCGAGACCGGCAAGCAGATGCTGATGACGCGCGGCTCACTCACCACCTTCAGCATCGCCAACGACATCGCCAAATACTTCGCCATCGTGCCGGCGGCCTTCGTGGCCACGTATCCGCAGCTGGGCGCACTGAATGTGATGCAGCTCAGCAGCCCGAACTCGGCCATCCTGTCGGCGGTGATCTTCAACGCGCTGATCATCGTTGTGCTGATCCCGCTGGCGCTCAAAGGCGTGGCCTACCGGGCTGTGGGCGCCGCGTCGCTGCTGCGGCGCAACCTGCTGGTCTACGGGCTGGGTGGCGTCGTCGTTCCCTTCGTCGGCATCAAGCTGATCGACCTGGGGCTGACGGCCCTCGGGCTGGCTTGAGCCCATTCATCCAGGAGCCCCACGTGAACTTCCAACTTCGCCCCGCGCTGACGCTGTTTGCCGTGCTGTCCCTGCTGACGGGCCTGGCCTATCCTCTGGCGGTGACCGGCATCGCGCAGTTCGCCTTTCCTGATCAGGCCAACGGCAGCCTCATCACCCGCGACGACAAGTTGATCGGCTCGGACCTGATCGGCCAGGCCTTCGGCGACCCCAAGCACTTCTGGGGTCGGCCCTCCGCGACGTCGCCCATGCCCTACAACGCCAGCGGCTCGTCGGGCTCGAACCTGGGGCCCAGCAGCCCCGCGCTGGCCGACGCCGTGGAGGCCCGCATCGCGTCACTGCGCGCTGCCGATCCGACCAACATCGCCCCCGTGCCGGTGGATCTGGTCACGGCGTCGGCCAGCGGGCTGGACCCGCACATCAGCCGTGCCGCCGCCGACTACCAGGCGGCGCGCGTGGCGCGCGAACGCGGCCTGCCGGTGGCGGCAGTGCAAGCCTTGATCGAGCAGCACAGCGAGGCTGCTCTGCTCGGTTTCATCGGTGAGCCTCGCGTGCACGTGCTGCGGCTGAACCTGGCGCTGACCACGGCAGTGCGTTGAGGCATGGCTGACCTGTGGGGCGCGCTGGGCGCCATGGCGACGATCATCATCCCCATGGCCCTGGCGGGATGGCTGCTGGGTCGCAAGGAGCGCTCGCGCCGGGGGCATGATGTCGCACCCCAGCGCAGGAGACAGCACGAGGATGGCGAGTAGATGCTGATCAATTGTGTGGCCTACCAGGACGGCAGGAAGCTCGCCGACATTGCCGTCGAGGACATCGACCATTGGCTGGGCAAGCCGGACTGCTTCGTCTGGGTGGCCCTGCGCGACGCCACCGACGACGAGTTGCGGCAGATGCAGCACGAGTTCGACCTGCACGAGCTGGCCGTGGAAGATGCCCGCCACGGGCACCAGCGCCCGAAGATCGAGGAGTACGGGGCCACCCTGTTCGTGGTGATGAAGTTGCCGGAGCTGCGGCAAGGTGAACTGGAGACCGGCGAAGTGGCCGTCTTCGTCGGCCAGAACTTCGTGCTCTCCGTGCGCAACAACAGCCAGCAAGGCTTTCTCGGGGTGCGAGAGCGTTGCGAGCGCGAGCCCGATCACCTGAGGCAGGGGGCAGGATTTGTGCTGTACGCGCTGATGGACGCTGTGGTGGACCGCTACTTCCCGGTTCTGGACACCTTGGAGGTGGACCTGGAGCAGATCGAGAGCCAGATCTTCGAGCGCGGTGCCGCGCGCTGGAACATCCAGCGCCTGTATGACCTGAAACGCCGGGTCACCGTGCTTCGTCACGTCGTCGCGCCCTTGCTGGAGGTGGCCGGCAAGCTGCATGGCGGGCGTGTGCCGGCGGTGTGCGCCCGCAGCCAGGACTACTTTCGCGATGTACACGACCACCTGGCTCGCATCCACACGGCCATCGACGGCATCCGGGACACCATCGCCACCGCCATCCAGGTCAACCTGTCGATGGTGACGATCGAGGAGTCGGAGACCACCAAGCGTTTGGCAGCCTGGGCGGCTATCTTTGCGGTCTCGACGGCGCTGGCGGGCATCTGGGGCATGAACTTCGAACACATGCCTGAGCTCAAGTGGGCCTGGGGCTACCCCATGGCGCTGGGGGCCATCGCTGGCTCGGCCGGTCTGCTGTTCTGGCGCTTCAGGCGCTCGGGTTGGCTGTGACGTGAGCGACCCGGACCGCCCCGACCCTGACGCGCTGTTGCAGCAGGTGCAGCAGGACGAGGCCCGCTCGCGGCGTGGCAAGCTGAAGATCTTCTTCGGCGCCTCGGCGGGAGTTGGCAAGACCTGCGCGATGCTCGCCTCTGCACGATCGGCCATCGCCCAGGGCGCCTCGCTGGTGGTCGGCCTGGTGGAGACACATGGCCGGTCCGACACCGAGGCGATGGCGCGCGACCTGCCGCGCCTGCCGCTGAAGGCGGTGCCCTACCGGGACCGGCTGCTGCAGGAGTTCGACCTCGACGCGGCGATGGGCTGGGCAAATGCACGGACAGCCCCGCTGGTGCTGCTGGATGAGCTGGCGCACAGCAATGCGCCAGGGTCGCGTCATCCCAAACGCTGGCAGGACGTGGAGGAGATGCTCGACGCCGGCATCGACGTCTGGTCGACGATGAACGTGCAGCACCTGGAGAGCCTGAACGACATCGTCAGCGGGATCACAGGCATCCGGGTGTGGGAGACCGTGCCCGACCGGCTGTTCGATGAAGCAGACGAAGTCGTGGTGGTCGATCTGCCGCCCGATGAGTTGCTGCAGCGGCTGAAGGCCGGCAAGGTGTATCTGCCGCAGCAAGCGGAAAGGGCAGCATCGAACTTCTTCCGCAAGGGCAACCTGCTGGCGCTTCGCGAACTGGCGCTGCGGCGCACGGCCGACCGGGTCGACGACGAGATGCAGGCCTACCGACGGCGCTCCTCGGTGCAGTCGATCTGGCCCAATCGGGAAGCACTGCTGGCCTGCATCAGCGCGACGGATGGCGCCGAGAAGGTGGTGCGGGCCTGCGCGCGCCTGGCCGCTCAACTCGACGTGTCCTGGCATGCGGTGCACGTCGAGACCCCCACTGTCCATCGCCTGCCCGCCGCGCGGCGCGAACAGGCGCTGCGGGTGCTGAAGCTCGCGCAGGAACTCGGCGCCACGGTGGCCACGCCCGCCGCGCCAGAGGCCGCCCCCGCCCTGGTGCGCTACGCGCGCGAGCACAACCTGTCGCGGCTGGTGGTGGGCCGCAGCCGGCGCCGGTGGCCCTGGCAGGCGTCGTCGGCAGACCGCATCGCCGAACTGGCCGACGATCTCGACGTCATGCAGGTGGCCCTGCCACCGGGGGGGCGGGGTCAGAGTGGCGCTGGCCGGCACCCGGAGGGCCGGTCCGACACGACACCGGTGCTGGCCGGAGAACTGCCCTGGCGCGGTTATGCGGCCGCATTGGCCGCCTGCGCCGGTATCGCCCTGGCCGCGACGCCATTGCTCGGCCTGCTAGAGCTGACCAACATCGTGATGATCTTCCTGCTCGCCGTGGTGGGCGTCGGGTGGTTCTACGGGCGCGGGCCCGCCGTGGTCGCCGCCTTCCTCGGCGTGGCCTTGTTCGACTTCTTCTTCGTGCCACCGCGTTTCTCGTTCGCCGTCAGCGACGTGCAGTACCTGGTGACGTTTGCCGTGATGCTGGTGGTGGCGCTGGCCATCGGGCAGCTCACGGCGGGGCTCAAGGTGCAGGCCGAGGCGGCCAGCCAGCGCGAGCACCGCATGCGTGGCCTGTACGAGATGTCGCGCGACCTGTCCGCGGCGTTGATGCCGGAGCAGGTGGCGGAGATCGGCGCCCGCTTCCTGGCGGCTGAGTTCGGCGCCAGATCGACCTTGATGGCCGCTGACGAACACGACCGGCTCGTCGCCTTGCCAGACGGCACGGCGGCGGTTGACGACGCGGTGGCGCAATGGGCCTTCGACAAGGGCGAGGCGGCGGGCTTCGGCACCGACACCCTGGCGGCCAGTACCTGCCTGGTGCTTCCGTTGAAGGCGCCGATGCGGCTGCGCGGCGTGCTGGCCGTGGAGCCGGTCGACCGTCGCACCCTGGGGCCGGATCAGCGGCGGCTGCTCGACACCTGTGCGTCGCTGCTGGCCATCTCGCTGGAGCGCATCCACTACATCGACGTGGCCCAAAAGAGCACGGTGCAGATCGAGTCCGAGCGCCTGCGCAACTCCCTGCTGTCGGCGATCTCGCACGACTTGCGCACGCCACTGGCGGCGCTGGTGGGGCTGGCCGATACGCTGGCAATGACGCCGCCCCTGTCCGCGGTTCAACGCGAGGTGACTGGCTCGATCCGCGAGTCCGCGCTGCGCATGAACGCCATGGTCAGCAACCTGCTGGACATGGCGCGCCTGGAGGCGGGGGCCGTGCCGATGCGCCGCGAGTGGCAACCGCTGGAAGAAGTGGTGGGCAGTGCGCTGGCGGCGTGTGCGCCTGCCCTGCAAGGGCGGCCTGTGCGCGTGAGACTGGCCGACGCGCTTCCCCTGCTGCAGCTGGATGCTGTGCTGTTCGAGCGCGTGCTGGCCAACCTGCTGGAAAACGCAGCCAAGTACACCCCGCCCGGCAGCGCCATCGAGATCACGGCCGCGGCCACTTCATCCAACGTCGTCATCCACATCGACGATTTCGGTCCCGGCCTGCCGCCTGGTCGGGAACAGGTGCTGTTCGACAAGTTCGAGCGCGGCAACAAGGAAAGCGCCACTTCCGGCGTCGGACTCGGCCTGGCCATTGCACGCGCGATCGTGCTGGCGCACCAGGGCTCCATCGCCGCCGAGACCCGACGCGGCCCTGCCGGCGCGGAAGGCGCACGGTTCACGATCGAACTGCCGCGCGGCCAGCCTCCGCTGGACGACGGCAGCGCTGTCACGCCGACGACCGTCTAGGATGCCGCGATGAAGCCCCCACGCTCACTTCGTTCGCTGCCCCCCAAGGGGGCGCTCAGCACCTTCGGAACGGCCGGGCGGTGCTGAGATGGAACTGCGCGCACGCATTCTGGTGGTCGAGGACGAGCCCGACATACGCCGCTTCGTGCGCATGACGCTGGAGTCCGAAGGGCACGAGGTCTTCGAGGCCGCGACGCTGGAGCGCGGGCTGATCGAAGCGGGCAGCCGTCGTCCCGAACTGGCGATCGTCGACCTGGGACTGCCCGATGGCGATGGCGTCGGCCTGATCCGTGACCTGCGGACCTGGTCGGTGGCGCCCATCATCGTGCTGTCGGCGCGCAGCGGCGAAGTTGACAAGGTCGGCGCGCTGGACGCCGGCGCCGACGACTACCTGGTCAAGCCCTTTGGCGCAGCGGAGTTGCTGGCGCGGGTGCGTGCCCAGCTGCGTCGCCTGACCCTCACTTCACCGTCCGCCGACCCTGTGCTGCGCTTCGGTGCCGTCATCCTCGATCTGGCGCGTCGTGTGGTCGAGCGCCACGGTGCACCGGTGCACCTGACGCCGATCGAGTACCGCCTGCTGACCCACTTGGCCTCGCAGCCTGATCGTGTGGTCACGCACCAGCAACTGCTCAAGGCGGTGTGGGGCCCGGGCCATGCCCAGGACACCCACTACGTGCGCGTGCACATGGCCAACCTGCGCAAGAAGATCGAGGACGAGCCGTCCATGCCCAAGCACGTGCTGACCGAAGCCGGCGTCGGTTACCGCTTCAGGCCTTGACGCCGGCGGCGGTGCCCGCGAACTTTTCGACCAGCTTGGTGGCACCGGAGACGATCAGCAGGTCGCCCTTGCGCACGCGTGTGTCGGGCGTGGCGTGCTGGAAGTCCTCGTTCGGGCGCTTGACGCCGACCACCGTGATGCCGAACTTCTCCCGCACGATGGATTCAGCGAGCGTCTTGTCAAAGGTCATCGGCGGTGCGTGGATCTTGGCGATCGCAAAGCCGTCCTCGAGCTCGATGTAGTCGATCATGCGGCCCGATATGAGGTGGGCCACGCGCTCGCCCATGTCGGCCTCGGGAAAGATCACATGGTGCGCGCCCATGCGCGTGGCGATCTTGCCGTGGTCTTCGGTCAGCGCCTTGACCCAGATGTCCTTGATCTCCAGCTCGCACAGCGCCATCAAGGTCATCAGACTCGCGCCCAGGTTGTCACCGATGCCGACGATGGCGTGGGCGAAGTCCGCCACGCCCAGCTGTCGCATGACCATGACGTTGGTCGCATCGGCCTGCACCGCATGGGTCAGCCGGTCGGCCCAGGTCTGCACGGGATCGGCGTCGCGGTCGATGCCCATGACGTCATGGCCCAGGCTCATCAGCGATTGCGCCACCGCGCCGCCGAACCGACCCAGGCCGATGACGACCACGCTGTCGCTTCGCGAGAAGGCGAACTGCTCAGTAAAAAGCTTACCCAACAATTGGATGCTCCTCTGCGTAACGGTAGGGCATGCGGCGTTCGCCGAGTGCCAGGGACGTGGCCAGTGTGATCGTGCCGACGCGGCCCAGGTACATCAGCACGATCAGCGTCAGCTGGCCGCTGGGCGGCAGGCTGCCTGTGATCCCGGTGGACAGGCCGACCGTGCCGAAGGCGGAGATCACCTCGAAGATGACCTTGTCGGTCGGGAAGTCCGTGACATGGAGCAGCAGCATGGTCCCCAGGCCGACGGCTGCGCTGCTCAGCACCAGCACCGTGATCGCCTGGCGCTGCGCCGCCAGGCAGATTCGCCGGCCAAAGGCTTCGCTGTCGCTGTGGCCGCGCACTTCGGCCAGCACCAGCAGCACCAGGATCACGACCGTACCGACCTTGACACCACCCGCGGTGCCCGCGCTGCCGCCACCGATGAACATCAGGAAGTAGTGCAGGCCAAGACTTTCCTGGGTCATGGCGCCGATGTCGATGGCGTTGAAGCCGGCGGTGCGCGCAGACACCGACGCAAAGGCAGCGCCGAGCAGCTTGTCGTCCCACGGCATCGGGCCGAAGGTCTTCGGATTCGACCACTCGAACACCAGCATCGACACCAAGCCCAGCAGCAGGAGTGCGGCCGTTCCCACCAGCGTGAGCTTGGTGTGCAGCGACCAGTGGCGCGGGTCGTGCCACCGGGCCCGGATGTCCTGCATGACAGGGAACCCGAGCCCGCCCACGACGATCGCCACCATGATGGGCAGCAGGATCCACGCATCGCTGGCATAACGCATCAGGCTGTCGCCGTGCAGCCCGAAGCCGGCATTGTTGAAGGCCGAGACGGCGTGGAAGAAGCCACTCCACAGCGCTTCGGGCCAGGGCATCGCGTAGCTGGTGTGCAGACGCACGGCCAGCACGGCAGTGAGACCCAGTTCGCAGAAGGCCGTCACCCCGAGCACGACCTTCGCGACACTGCGCACATCACCGAGTGCCACCGTATGGGTCTCGGCCTGCGTGAGCAATTGCGTGCGCAGACGCAGCGACTGGTTGACCATCAGCCCCAGCAGCGTGGCCGCCGTCATGATGCCGAAGCCGCCGAACTGGAACAGCACCAGGATCACGGCCTGCCCGAAGCCTGTCCAGTGCGTTCCGGTGTCCACCACCGTCAGCCCCGTGACGCAGACGGCCGAGACCGCGGTGAAAAGTGCCGTGAGCCAGGGCGTCTGCACACCCGGTGCATGGGACACGGGCAACATCAGCAGCGCAGAGCCGATGGCAATCAGCGCCAGGAAGGCCAGTGCCACCACCCGAGAAGGATGGGTGAAGGACTTCATCGCGTGCCGTCGGAATCCATCGCCGCATTCTCGGTCGCGGTTCACCCAGACTGCTTGGCGGGTCGAGAAACGCGCGGGTTTCGGGGGCAGCTTGCGGCATATGCGCGACATCTTTACGGGATCTTGATGCCGTGGGCGCCGTTCGATTGGGCGCCCCTGCCGAAGCGGCAAGCAAGCGCTCCATTCCGCGTCGGTCAGCGCTACCCGTCAGTTGCCATCGGATGTCCGGTCCAGCACGCGACCGATGATCGCTCAGGGGTCGCTATGGACAGCTTTGCATAGCGACCCAGTGTTGACGGCCAGCGGCTCGAGCTGACTGCCGCGAAGCTGACTTCCGAGAACGGTGCCAGCTCCTTGCGCGAGCTTCCAGGCCCAGTGCCGGATGCCGTTCGTTTGACATCGCGTACGACGCGTTCGTGCCGAAACGAAGGTCATTGCCGACTCGCGATCAGTCAGGCCCGCTGCAATTGCGTGCGGCCAATGTCCGACAGCAAACGGGCCAATGCCGCGGCAGGACGTGTCAGAGGTGCATCGGCGCGGGTATGAAGCCCCACGGTGAGCCCGGGCAAGCGCTCGGCAATCCGAATCTCCTGAACATGCTGGGCCGCTTGCGGCATGTCCAGAAAGGGATGTTGCACCACCGCCAGCATGTCCGAACCTGCAAGCAGGGTGAGCATGGCGCTGAACGACTCGCATTCGGTGATTCGCTTCGGTTCCGGGACACCCAGCGCGCGCAATGCCTGTGCGGTCGCATCGCGCCGGACGACGCTCAGCCACTCATCCCCTGCCAGCTCACCCGCCGAGCGGGCATGGGCCAACGGGTGGCCCCGACGTGCCACCACGATCTGGCCGAGATGTGCGATCGGCTTGAATCGGATCGCCGGATCGTCGCGCACCAGCGGCGCGCGCGGGGCCAAGACCATGTCAAGGGTCGCGTCGCGCAGAAGCGGCCGCGTCGTGTGCCCCAGACCTTCCACCAGGCGCAATTCGACGTCGGGAAACTTCTCGCGGAAGCGAATGACTGCCTGCGGAACGATGTGCGCGGCGAAGAAGGGGCCGAATCCGAGGGCCACTTGCGCCTGGGTGCCACGCGCGAGCTCCTCCTGCGCCTTGGCCAGCTCGGCGTAGCCGGCGCGCGCACGCACGTGGAAGGCGTGCCCCTGGCGCGTGAGCGTGACACCCGTCGGCGTGCGCTTGAGCAATGCGGCGCCGAGTCCGGTCTCCAGCGAACCGAGACTCTTGGTCAGCCCGGGCTGCGACACGCCGAGTTTGCGGGCTGCCGCTGAAATGCTGCCGCACTCGATCACCGCCAGGAAGTCGCGGATCTGCGCAAGCTTCACCCATAACTCCCGGTTATTGCCAACAAGCTCTGCTCATCTTACAAGGCGGCTGTCGTCATGCTCTACTGCACTCCCATGTCCAACACCACTTCGTCCGGCGGCTCTTCACAGCCTTCACGGCGGACCGGTACGCAGCCGGACATCGTCTTCATCCTGGCCGACGACCTCGGCTACGCCGACCTGGGCTGTTACGGCGGGCGGCAGGCCGACTTTGGTGCGGTCTCGCCGCACCTCGATGCACTGGCCGCACAGGGCATGCGCTTCACGCGTGGCTACGCCAACTCGCCCGTCTGCTCGCCGACTCGATTCGCGCTGATGACCGGTCGCTGGCAGTACCGGTTGCGTGGCGCGGCCGAAGTGCCCGCGCAGATCGGGTCGCGCCTGTTCCATCTCGACGGCGGCAGCATCCACACCTACCGCCGCATGATCCACCACATGGACGAGGGCATCGGGCATGTGGTCCGGGCACTGCGCGATGCGGGCCGGCTCGACAACGCGTTGATCGTCTTCACCAGTGACAACGGGGGCGAGCGCTTCTCGGACAACTGGCCCCTTGTCGGGGGCAAGATGGACTTGACCGAGGGCGGCATCCGCGTGCCCTGGATCGCGCATTGGCCGGCGCGTGTTCCCGCCGGCAAAGTCAGCGACCAGCATTGCCTCACGATGGACTGGACCGCCACCCTGATCGATGCAGCCGGTGCAAGCCCCGCGGCCGACTACCCGCTTGACGGTGTGTCGCTGCTCGGCGTGCTGACGCAAGTGCAGCCGGCGTTCGCGCGACGCATGCACTGGCGCATGAACCACCGTGGCCAGCGCGCATTGCGCGACGGCCGCTGGAAGTACCTGACCGTCGACGGCAACGAGTACCTGTTCGACGTCGAGGCCGACGAGCGCGAACGCGCCAACCTGGCTGCCCGAGAGCCCGATCGCCTGGCGAGCCAGCGTCAGGCGTGGCATGCGTGGAACGAGACCCTACCGCCGACCCCGGACGATGCGACCGTCAGCCTGGGCTACTCGGTTGCGGACATGCCGCAGAGATGACCCTCCAACGAGACCCACACGCCATGAAAAGCACCCGCCTGCTGATTGCCACGGCCCTCGCGCTGACGACTGCCCAGGGCCTGCATGCCCAGAGCGCCTGGCCGGACAAGCCGGTGCGCATCATCGTGCCGCTGCCTCCGGGCGGCCCCTCCGACATCGTGCTGCGCGCCGCCATTGAGAAGATGCAGCCCGTCCTGAAGCAACCCGTGCTCATCGACAACAAGCCGGGTGCCGCGGGCAACTTGGGCGCGGCCGAAGCCGCACGGGCGACGCCCGACGGCCAGACCTGGCTGTGGACGACCGACACGCTGCTGACGGTGAACCCGCACGTCTATCCGAAGCTGGGCTTCAAACCCGACGACCTGGTGCCCGTGATGCGCGCCAGCGCCTTCAGCCAGACGCTGGTGTGCAACCCGGGCCTGGGCCTGAAGTCGGTGGCCGATCTCGTCCGTCTGGCGAAGGCCAGGCCGATGAGCTACGCCTCCGGCGGCGCCGGATCGCCGGGACATCTCACCACCGAACTCTTCAAGAGCGTTGCCGTTATCGACATGACGCATGTCCCGTACAAGGGCCCGGCGCCTGCCGTGCAGGACGTGATGGGTGGCCAGGTCGATTGCGGCTTTCTCGCCGGCCCGACCGTACTGGCCCAGGTGCGCGTCGGCAAACTGGTGGCGCTGGCGGTCTCCGGCGCCAAGCGCTCGCCACTCCTGCCCGAGGTGCCGACCGTGGCCGAGGCCGGATACCCTGGATTCGACGCGACATTCTCTCTGGTGCTCTTCGCCCCGAAAGGAATGCCGAAGGCCATCGTCCACGCCATGTCCAAGGCACTCGATGAAGCGCTCAAACATTCCGACGTCGTCGAGCGTCTGCGCCAGAGTGACCAGGCTGTCGTCGCTGAATCGCCCGAAGCCAGTGCCGCACGCCTCGCGGCGGACGCCAGGACCTGGGGCGTCGTCGCCAAGCGCATCGGTCTGCAGGCAGACTGAAGGGCGTGCGACGCACCAGGAGGGCAGCGGCTCGGCGCGGCATCGGCGCGGCATCGGCGCGGCATTGGCGCTACCGGGCGCTGCTTCCGAGCCTGAGCGCTCAGGGTGACTGGCCATTGATCCTTTCGCACGGAAAGTCGATGATCGGCCCGCGGTCGTGCGCTTGCGGCGCCGAGCCTCGCAGCACTCTGACAGCGAGCGCCTGGCCGCCAGCGACACCTGGCGGAACTTCCTCATCGATCCGGACGGTGCGCGGGTCGAACCCGGCCTTTTTTGCGCCCGTGCACCTGGCGCTGGTGTGCCCGCTCCAGCGGGCGGGAGATGCGATGAGCACCTATGTGATCTTTGACGTCGAGATTCGAGATCCGGCCCGCTACCAGGAATTCATGAAGGGCGTGAAGCCGGCCCTGGAAGCGGCGGGCGGACGCTATCTGGCACGCGGCGGCGCGCACAAGGTCTACGAGGGTGACTGGGCGCCGCGGCGCATCGTCCTGCTCGAGTTTCCGTCGCTTGCGGCCTGGGAGGCCTTCTACAACGGCGACATCTACCAGGGTCTGAAGTCGGTTCGCGACGAGTGCAGCTCTGCGCGGCTGGTGTCGGTGGAGGGCATGGCGTGAATGACCCGACACCGTTGCGAATGACGGTCCTGGGCAGCGGCTCGGTGGGTCTCGCCCTCGCCGCGAGCTTCGCCCAGGCCGGGCAGAGCGTGTCGCTGCTGGCCCGGGGCTCGGCGGTACCGTTGCTGCAGGAACAGGGCATCACCGTCACCGGCGTCTGTGGCGATCACCAGATCGCGCCGGATCGGCTGAGGGTCCGCGACGCGGACGCGCCCGATCCGCAGGATATCGCCTGCGACGTGCTCATCGTGGCCACGAAGGCCTATCAGGTCGCAGAAGTGCTGCAGCACTTGGTGCGGAAAGCGGGGGCGGCCGTCGCACCGAAGGCCGTTCTGCTGCTGCAGAACGGTTGGGGCTCGGCCGACGAGGCGCGCGCCGCGTTGCCGGCCGACCTGTCGGTGTTCTCGAGCATCATGATGATCGGCATCGAGAGGCGAAGCCCGACGCACGTGAATGTCAACGTGCAGGCCAGCCCCATCCGGGTGGGCACCTTGTTCGCGGCTGCGCCGCAAGGCATGAAGGACACCGTGGCGCGCGGGCAGGCCGGGTTCCTTCCGATCACCTACGAAGAAGAGATCGAACCCGCCATCCTCAACAAGTTCCTGTTCAACACCTGCCTCAATGCCATTGGCGCCATCACGCGCATGACCTACGGCGAGCTGGTGAGCAATGAACACGCCCGGCACCTGATCACCCAGGTGGCTGACGAGACGATCCGGGTCATCCTCGCTGAGCGACGGCTGGCGCTGGCCCCGAACGGCGCCACGTACGTCGAGAAGACGTTGACACCCTTCGTCTTGCCGAAGGCGGCCGCGCATCGATCGTCGATGCTGCAGGACGTCGAGGCCGGGCGCCGAACCGAGATCGATTACCTCAACGGCGCCGTGGTCCGCATGGGTCAGGCACGGGGAATCGCCACGCCAGCCAACGACGCCGTGGCGAGCCTCGTTCGTGCCCGGGAAGCATAGGAGATCGCCATGAGCAGCCAAGGCTTCGTCGCAACCCACGCCAAGGACGCGCACTTCGAGCGCGGCCTGCGCGCCTTCTTCGAGTATCGCGATCTCGGCATTCGCGAGGTAACGCAGGGGCGGTTCGCAGCGCACGTGATCCGCGCCGCCGCGGGCACCGAGTTCGCGAGCCGGCCTCACCTGCACCGCACCGAGTTCCAGCTCGTCTATGTGCTCAAGGGCTGGATCGAGTTCGAGTACGAAGGCCAGGGCCGCGTGCGACTGGAGGCCGGCTCCTGCGTTCACCAGCCCCCGGGCATTCGCCACCGCGAGCTGGGTCACAGCGAAGACGTCGAGATGCTGGAGATCGTGCTGCCGGCGGACTTTGCGACCGAAGAGGTCGGGGCCGTCGATGGCTAGCCGCGAACGCATGACGCGACCATGATCAGCATCCAGCGGGCCGAGACCCCCGACGACATCGATGCCGTTCGCGCGTTGATCCGCGGCTTCGTCCGCTGGACGATGGCCGAGATCGCCGAGACCGACAACCCGGCCATCTTCGCGGGGCTGGAGACGGAGCTGGCGGGTCTGCCAGGGCGCTATGGCCCGCCGACGGGCTGTCTCGTCCTGGCGCGCCTGGACTGTGAACCCGTCGGCTGCGTCGCGTTCTACGCCCACGACGCGTCGACGATCGAGGTCAAGCGCATGTTCGTCCTGCCCCAGGCGCGCGGCCACGGCATCGGCGGGCGAATGATGGAGTTGCTGCTGGCGCAGGCGCGGGCGGCGGGATTTCGCCGCGTCCTCCTGTCCAGCCACCACAGCATGCACGCTGCGCATGGCACCTACCGCCGCGCCGGATTTCGCGACGTTCGCGTTGCAGCCGAATTCCCCAGCGCGGTGGCCGGCGTCGACGTCTGCATGGAGCTGGCCCTCGACGCCGAGTACCGCGCTGATGCGCGCTCCGAGTAGCCCCCGATGCGCTTCAGGGCACGGGGTGCTCCAGCTCCGGCCGCATCGTGGTGGTCCGTTGCAGTCGCGGTTCTGCGAAGTTGGCGAGCGAGGCAATCCGCCTCGCTCATCGACGGAGCAGCAACCATGGACACGACCAATCGAGCGGGCACCCCGCTGCGTCAACGCATGCTCGACGACATGCGCATGCGCAAGCTGGAGCCCAAGACGCTGGAAGCCTACGTCCGCGCCGTGCGCAAGCTGGCAGCGTGTCTCGGGCGCTCTGCAGAGGGCCATCAACACCAAGCCCGCCTGCGCACGCAGCGTGGCCGGCAAGAATCTGGAGTTTCAGATTCAGACGCTCGACAAGATCGGGCGCTATTTCCGCATCCAGGACGGGCAAGTGAAGTCCTTTGCCGGCTTGACCACGTCGCCGAAGTTCACGTTGACCTTCAGGAACACGGAAGGTGGCTTCAGGATCCTGTCTGCCAAGGACGGCAAGGAGGCCTTCCTGGCCGCACTGCGCGACGAGGACTTGGTCATCAGCGGCGACTTCGTCCAGGTGCTGTGGTTCCAGGGATTCACGGAGTACCTGCAGCCCGGCAAGTGAGCCTCGACTGTCGATGGCTTGGCGAACGTGCTGGCTGCCCGACTAGGCTTGCGCTTTCGCGACGCTGAGCAAGGTCTCACCGGTAGCGACCAACTTCTCCGCCTGCAGCGAGACCGCGAAGAGTTCGCAGGCCGTGAAGACCTGTGTCTTGCCCGCCCTGACGACCCTCGCCCGAGCGATGAAGTGCTCGCCCTGGGCCGGCCGCAGGCAGTTCACCGAGAAGTGCGCAGCCAGCACGCCGGGACCAGCGACCGTCACGGCCGCGAAGCCGCAGGCGGTGTCGATGAGGGCCCCGATCAGCCCGGCGTGCAGGTAGCCACTGTATTGCCCGAACTCGGCACGCCAGGGCATGACGAGTTCGACCTGCCCTGCCGATGCCGACTTCACCTCCAAGCCGCACCAGCGGTTGAAGGCGGCCGATTGGTTGATGGCGCGGAGCTGGGTCTGCACGTCTTGCATGCCTGTCATGGCGAACCTCCTTGATCAACAGGTCGTCGGCTGCCCGTCGTGGCCCCACCGCGTGACCCGAACGGCAAAAGCTGCTGACAGCCCGAACACCGCCATGCCCAGTGCCACCAGCGCGAAGACGGTCCAAGGCTCGGCCGCTGTCTGCAACAGCACCCAGCCACCGATCGCCACGACCAGCAGCCGCCAGGTGCCAGCCAGTACCAGGCCGCCGACCTTGCCCGCGCCCAGTGCCGAGAAGTACAGGCTCAAACCCAACCCGAACAAGCCGTAGACAGGGCCGGCCTAGCCGAAGTACAGCCCGGCCGATGCCTGTACGGCGGGGTCGCGCGTGAACAGGTCCACCCACAGGTCCGGTGCGATGGCCGCGACCCCGCCCAGCAAGCCCAGCGTGGCCGTGGCCCATCGCACCGCCCGACAGCATCATCTGCAGCATGACCATCGGGAACACCAGGGCCATGCCGGCCAGCGATGGCACGCCGAAACTGCCGACGTAGGCCGTCTCGGCCACGGTGGCCAGCGCGGTGGCCAGCATCGCCACCATGTTGGGCAACGCAAAGCGCAGCAGCGTCGGCAGGATCGGTGCCGTCAGCAGCGATGGCGCCGGGGCCTGGCCCGGTGGAACTGCCGTTGCCGTCATGCGCCGTCCAGCTGGACCTGCACCTGCCGCAGGCAGCCGCCGCTCACCACGTCTCCCACGGCCGCAGCACGACCTCCAAGGCCCAGGTCGAGCGTTGCTGGCGATGACGATCGCCAAGGGTGCCTGCCACCTTCAAGCCTCTCCGCTCGCTTCGCACCCACCATTCGAGTGCGCCAGTCGAACCGCCTGCGGCGTCGAGCCGCTCCACGTCTGGAACGCCCGCACGAAGGAGTTGGGGTCCTCGAAGCCGAGCAGGAAGGAGATCTCCGTGCCGGACAGTGACGAGTGGTGCAGGTAGTGGTTCGCCAGTGAGTGGCGCAGGGCGTCGAGCGTCTGCTGGAAGCTGCTGCCCTCTTCACGCAACCTGCGCTGCAGGGTGCGCGTGCTGACACCGAGCCTCCTGCACACCGCCGCCATCGACACCTCGCCGGCCGGAAGGGCTTCGACCAGCGCGCCGCGCACGCGTTCGACCGTGCTGGCGTGCTTCTCCAGGTCGGCCAGCCGCTGGCGCAGCGCCGGCTCGAAGAATTTCCACATGCCGTGGTTCGCGGTGAGGAAGGGCCGCTGCGTGTCGTCCGCCGCGAACACGACGGTGGCCACGGGAAGGTCTTCCACCGGTACGCCGAACCAGTTGGCGTAAGCACGCGCATCACGGGCCGACAGTTCGGGGGCTGGCCAACCGACGCGAAGCGGATTGACCGAGCTTCGCGTGGCCAGGCGCGCGAGCTGCACGAAGAAGACCAGCTTGAATGCCATCAGCACGCGCGGCGGCGTCAACCCACGGTCAAGGAATTCCAAGGCGGCCGTCGTGCGGCCCGCCTTGTGTTCGATCTTCATGGCCATCGGCCCGCTCTTGTACTTGGCGAGGCGGGCCAGCGCACTGTCCATGTCGTCGCTGCACAAGGCGACGAAGAGTTCCGGGTTGAACCAATCGGTCGAAAACTTGTGCGCAAAGCGCAAGGGCGCCGGGCCGCCCGCTGGCCCGGCCTCGTCCTCGATGGCTTCCCAGAGCCGGTAGTAGCTCGCGGAATCGAGCCGGACACTTTCGCGTGCGAACAGGTCGCCGGGCAGCTTCGCGCGGCGCAGAACGTTGGCGCTGTTCACCCCGGCGTCCTGCAGGAGGACCTTCCAGGCAGGCCAGACCGAGTAGGTTCGGGCCTGGCCCAGGCGGTCGATGGCGGTCGCCTCGTCGTTGGTACGCGCGGGTTTCATGCGTCGAGTCTAGTCCGCGCATCGCGCCAGGGCATCGGCGCATCGCGCCAATCGGACACATCTCGTTGGCGCGTTCTGCTGCCAATCTGGCGCCATTGGCGAGTGCGCGCAGGCGATGCCGTCGGAACAATGTCGCCATGGCATCAACCGAGCAAGCGACATGAAGTTGACCGTCAACGGAAAGGCCCATTCGGTCGACGTCGAGCCCGACATGCCGCTGCTGTGGGTGCTTCGTGACGAGCTGAACCTGCCTGGCACCAAGTTCGGCTGCGGCATGGCGCAGTGCGGCGCGTGCACCGTGCATGTGGACGGCAACGCAGTCCGTTCGTGCGTGACGCCAGTCGGCTCCGTCAGCGGTGCCGTCACCACGGTCGAGGGCCTGGGCACGCCGGCCACCTTGCACGCCGTGCAGGCAGCCTGGATCGAGCTCCAGGTTGCGCAATGCGGCTACTGCCAGTCGGGCCAGATCATGAGTGCCGCCGCCCTGCTGCAGAAGAACCCCGCGCCCACCGACGCCGACATCGACGCAGCCATGTCGGGCAACCTCTGCCGCTGCGGCGCCTATCCGCGCATTCGCGCGGCCATCCACGACGCAGCCAAGCGCATGCGGGGAGCCACGACATGAGCAAGCTCGCGACCATGGCCCGTCGCAGTTTCCTGATCGGCTCGGCCGCCGTCGCCGGTGGCGTCGCCTTCGGCGTCTACAAGTTTCGGCAGGAGGCGCCCAACCCGCTGCTGGACGACCTGGCGCAAGGCGCCACCGCGCTCACGCCCTACGTGCGTATCGATGACCAGGGCGTGACGCTCATCACCCCACGTGCCGAGATGGGGCAAGGCATCCACACCACGCTCGCGGCGCTGGTGGCCGAAGAACTGGATGTGGCCTGGGACAGCATCCGTGTGGACCACGGCCCGCCCGGCGCGGCCTATTACAACCGTGCCCTGGTGGAACACAGCGTCCCGTTTTCCGACCTGGACCAGAGCACGTCGGCCGAAGCCATGCGCGGCGCCATGCGCGTGATGGCCAAGCTGTTGCCCCTGCAGATCACCGGCGGCTCTTCCAACGTGGCCGACCTGTTTGATCGCATGCGTGGGGCCGGCGCGGCGGCGCGCTTCGCGCTGGTGGCGGCTGCGGCGCAGAAGCTCGGCCTGCCGGCAGCGCAACTGAAAACCGAAAACGGCCACGTGCTCGCCCCCGACGGCCGGCGCCTGACCTACCTGGAACTGGCGCCGGCCGCTGCGAAGATCGAGCTGCCAGCCAGCCCGCTGCTCAAAGCCCGCGAGCAGTGGCGCTATCTCGGCAAGTCGATGCCGCGGGTCGACATGGTGGCCAAGTGCACCGGCACGGCCACCTTCGGCATCGACGTGCGGCTGCCTGACATGGTGTTCGCCACCGTGCGCATGAATCCGGCAAAAGGCGCGGCTCTGATCAAGTTTGACGCGGCCGCCGCCAAGGCCATGCGCGGCGTGTTGAAGGTGGTTGAGCTGCCCGGCGGCACTGCTGTCATCGCCGACAACACCTGGCGCGCCTTCAAGGCCGTCGAGGCTGTTCAGTGCGACTGGGCCGCGCCCGGCTACCCCGCCAGCACGGCGGCGATGATGGACGCCGTGGTCGCATCGATGGCCGACCAGGCCCGCGACAGCCGGCTGCGCGACGACGGGAACGTCGACAAGGCACTGGCCGGCGCCACGGTGCTGGAGGCCGAGTACCGCGTGCCCTTCCTGGCGCACGCCACGATGGAGCCGATGAACGCCGTGGCCTGGCTGCATGACGGCCAACTCGACATCTGGGCCGGCGTGCAGAACCCCACCTCAGCGCGCGACCTGGCGGCCAAGGCCGCTGGCCTGGCCACCACCCAGGTGCACCTGCACGTCATGCTGATGGGCGGTGGCTTCGGCCGGCGCCTCGAGGCGGACTACGTGGTGCAGGCCACGCGGCTGGCCGTGGCGATGGCGGGCAAGCCGGTCAAGCTGACCTGGCGCCGCGAGGAGGACATGGCGCAGGACTTCTACCGCCCCGCGGCCATGGCGCATTTGCGTGGTTCGTTGGCCCGCAAGCAGGTGGATGCGCTGGACGTGCAGGTAGCCTCGTTGTCGGTGGTCGAATCGAACCTTGGCCGCATGGGTCTGCCGGCCCTGGGCCCGGACGCGAAGATCGTCGAAGGGGCCTACGACCAGCCCTACGACATCGCCAACTTCCGCGCCACGGCCTACCGCACGCCGGCGGGACGGCCCGTGACCTACACGCGCTCGGTTGGCAACTCCTACAACGGGTTCTTCATCGAGAGCTTCATCGATGAACTGGCCGCGCAGGCCAGCGTCGACCCGCTGAAGATGCGGCTGGAATTGCTCAGCCACGAGCCATCACGCCAGGTGCTCTCGGCAGTGGCCGCGATGTCGGGCTGGGGCCAGCCGCTCGCCGCCGGCCGCGGGCGCGGGGTGGCCTACCACCTGTGCCGCGGGGTGCCGGTGGCCCAGGTGGTCGAGATCACGGTGACGCAGCAAGGCGTGAAGATCGACAAGGTCTTCGTCGCCGTCGATGTGGGCACGGCACTGGACCCGCGCAACCTCGAGGCGCAAGTGCAGTCGGGCGTGATCTTCGGGCTCAGCAGCGCGCTGTACGGCGAGATCACCTTTTCCAAGGGCGCGGCCGAGCAGAGCAACTTCCACAACTACCCCGTGCTGCGCATGCATCAGGCGCCTCGGATCGTGGTCAAGGTGCTGGAGAGCGGCGACCCGATACGCGGCGTGGGTGAAATCGGCGTGCCGCCGGTGGCCCCTGCGCTGGCCAATGCGATCTTCCAGGCCACCGGGAAGCGCATTCGTGAGCTGCCGCTGGGCAAGCACATCAACTTTGCGTGAAGGCAAGCGCAGCGAATGGGCACGTCCGATCCACCGCGGAGACGTCATTCAGTGGCCTACCGGACAACGCGCCATTCCGTGCAGCTGCCGTGGGCGCGTTGTTGATTGGCGGCCATTGCCCGGGCGACGCCGCAAATCAGACTGGCGTGCCAGGTCCCAAACGTCGCGGTGTCAACTCAGTCTGAGTTGTGAACTTGAAGAGGCTCGTTGATGATTTGGTCGCATCATCAATGGGATCCTATAACTCGTTGATTTATAAAGATTTTTTTACCTCCCGTCACTCCCACTCCATTGTCAATAGGCTGGTGCCGCTCATAGGCAAAACGGGCTGCGCGTTGGCCGAAGATCGGCTCGATACCGACAAATCTACCGTCGCGTTCGACGCCACTGCCCGCGGCTCCTTTGCCTCGAATTCGGGCGAAGCTGGTTCGCGGCAGGGGGTGGAGAGCGAAAACGGCATGCCCTGGTATGCAATGACGGTATCAATCGGCCGCTCCAGAGAGCGAATGACGGTATCGAAGCGTGCGATGACGGTATTTCCCGCAAAGACCGGACAAGCGTCCAGAGCGTCGGAGTACTGCACCGGATGCAGGCTTCGGCGACGACCAAGGTCGTCGCTGCGCGGGGACGATATCACCCGCAACAGGCACCGCCTGAGCAGCAGGAACCGCCCTGGGCGCGCGCCGAAGGCCCTGCGGCGTCGGCGATGCGGGTGATCTGGATTCGCCACACTGCCGGGCCCGCTTCCAATGCGTCCCACTCGTACTGCCCGAACGCTCGGTCTTCGAACTGGAAGTGCAAAGGCTGCGGATTGTGGTCGTTCACGAGCTGCAGCGCCTGTCCGGTGGCCAGGGCATCGAAGCGCCCGAAGATGAGCGGGTGGCGCTCCCGCGGCGGGATGGTCCGCAGGTCGAGCGTGAAGGTGGGTTGAATCAAGGTGGTTGTCATGGGAGCCTTTCAGGGGTGAAGTGGGCACCGGGGGCGTGCGAATCGGCGCGCTGGGTGCGGTGAGGAAACAGGAACGCTCAGCCGTCCTTGCCATCCAGGCGGCTGCTCAGCAGCCAGGGTGTGAAGACCCAGAGGTAGAGCGCAAAGGCGATGGCCCAAGTGGATGCCGCCAGCACCAGCCAGCTCGTCGTGTGCGCCGGTGCCAACGTGGGCAGCAGCACGCGGGCGACGGCAGCACTGGCCACCAGCAGATAGGCGGCCACTTCCAGGCGCGAGACTTTCAGCGCCCGCCCGGTGTGACCCCGAGCCGTGCGGGTGACCATGCCGATGATCAGCCCCGCTGTGGCGCCCACGGCCAGGGCGTGGATACCGACCGAAGCGGCCACGCCACCCACCTGCGCCCAGGCCAGCAGGCCGAAGCCGACAGGCAACCACGCATAGGCCGCATGCAGCACCCACAGGATGGGGCGCGCCCGTGTGCGCCAGGGCTGCCAGTGCCACAACCGAGCCAGATGCAACAGGGCCGCCAGGGCGAGCCCCACGGCCGTGGCCGGATGGGCGGGCAGCAGCACCCAGGCCGCCAAAGACGCCACTGTGACCGCCAGCGTGCTGCGTTCCAGCCCAGCAGGCACCTTCAGCTGCCGGCCCGGCAATGCCGACATCGTGAACGCCGGTATCACCCGCCCGGCGATGACGCACTCGATCATCACGATCAGGGCCAGCCCCGCGTGCAAGGCCCGCAGCGGATCAACGCGCAACCAGCCCAGCACGGCAGCGTGGAACATCAGGTTTGCTGTAGCCATCAGCAGCAGGATGACGACCAAGGGCAGGTTGCGGCGGTTGCCGGCCTTCAGCAGCACGCGGGCCAGGACCCAGGCCACCCAAGGCAGCAAGGCCATGTCCAGCAGGGCATAGACCGCATACGGCAACCCGAGCGCAGCCAGCCGCGCCGCCAGCCACAACCCCGCCATGGCGGCCAGCGTGGCACCCCGTGGCGTGGCCAGCCCCGTCCACGCTTTGCCGGCCGTGAGCAGGAAGCCCACGATCACCGCCATCGCAAACCCGAAGAGCATCTCGTGGGCGTGCCAGAACAACGGCGGCATCGTCGTCGGCAGCGTCACCCAGCCCAGCAGGCCCGCGATCCAGTACGGCACCGCATACAGCGCGAACGCGGCCGCGCCCAGGTAGAACGGCCGGAAGCCCAGGCGAAACAACGGCCAGCCGGGCAGTGGGAAGTCCGCGCTGGGTGCCCGAGGCGCGGCATCGGTGCCCTTGATTGAAAGATGCAACATGGATGCATGTTATTGGCTCGTCGGCCTTAAAGCAATACACTGGATGCATCTTTAGAGATCACCATGCGTCTTTCCGAATACACCGACTACACGCTGCGCGTGCTGATGTACTGCGCCGCGCACCGCGAGCGCCTAGTCACGATTGGCGAGTTGGCTGAGCAACACGGCTTGTCGAAGAACCACCTGATGAAGGTCGTCAACGACCTCGCGCGCCAGGGCCTGCTGGAAACCACCCGCGGCCGCGGCGGTGGCCTGCGGCTGCTGGCCGAGCCCGGGTCCATCCGCATCGGCGACGTGGTGCGCGCCACCGAAACCGACTTCCGGCTGGTGGAGTGCTTCGACGCCACCACCAACGCCTGCACGCTGACCCCGAGTTGCAGGCTCAAGCACCTGTTCGATGATGCGCTGAAGGGCTACTTCAAGGCGCTGGACGGCGCCACGCTGGCGGACATGACGCACGGGCTGGCTCTGCCCAAGGTGGCCATCAGCCCTTCGCCGTCCGGCCGCCAGTTGCCCGCTGTGGTGGCTGCGAAGGAGTCCACGAAAGCCGCCGCAGCGACACCGCGGCGCCCGGTGCGCCCAGGCCGCGGCACTTGAACCCAGACAGGAGCACAGTCCCCATGGCCCTCACCCTGCCCGGCCACAGCGCCCCTGCCGTCGGCTTCGAAGTGCCTCTGGAGATGCTGGCCGCCTGCCACGGGCGCGTGCAGCACCAGTGCGAGACCCTGCTGCGCCTGGTTGCCCATGTGCAGGGCCATGGTGCAGACCGCCCTGCGCAGGAGGCCGCGGCCGCCGTCATGCGCTACTTCGACACCGCCGCGCGCCACCATCACGACGACGAGGAGCAGGACCTGTTCCCCGCCCTGCTGGAGTCGATGGCCGGCTCGGACGCGGTCTGCCTGCGCAAACTGACCGCCTCGCTCTGCAGCGACCACCGCCAACTGGAACAGCGTTGGGCCGCCCTGCGGGAGCGGCTATCGCAAGTCACTCATGGCGCTGCATCAGCGCTGGCAGCCGCGGACGTGCCAGGCTTCGTGCAGTTGTACGAGCGGCACATCGCTCGCGAGGAAGCCGAGTTGCTGCCCATGGCTGCACGCTTGCTCAGCGAAGCCGAACTGGACCGCATCGGCCTGGCCATGCGGTCACGGCGCGGCGTGACCGAACCCAGCGTTCCTCAGGCCTGAGGTGCCTGCCAGTTGCTGAGGGCTGGCGACGCTGCCGTACCCGCCTTGGGATGCGCCGCCCGGGTGGGCCGGCCGGCGATGACCCAGTTCGCCAACTGTTCCCCCGGCCCGCAGAACGCGGTGTGCACGGCTGGGTCGGACACCGATGCACCACTCAGCGCCTTGGCGCCGAAGCCCATCAGGTGCAGGGCGTTCATGAAGTTCATCAGCGCCGCACCCACGCACAGCCACTGTTCGTGAGGTGGCACGTCTGGCACGTCATCACGCACACGGGCCACCAGCGCAGCCAGCCCAGGCCCGTTGTAAGCCCGCGCACGGGCACGTTCGATCTCGTCTGGCGCCTGCCCCCGCTGTTGCGCGCCTGCAGCGAACAGCGCGGCGAGGTCCGGGCGCTCTGCATCACCCACCACGACAAAGCGGAACGGCCGCAATCCGCC
Source organism: Rubrivivax sp. (assembly GCA_018780805.1). Taxonomy (GTDB): domain Bacteria; phylum Pseudomonadota; class Gammaproteobacteria; order Burkholderiales; family Burkholderiaceae_C; genus Rubrivivax. The sequence continues at coordinate 29,170 of JADMJD010000227.1, forward strand.
ATGGTCGGGAGCCCGCAAAGCCAGGGCGGCGGCCTGGGCCCACTGCGCGACGTTTGGGCCTGGCGGTGCCAGGTACTTCGGGCCAACGGAGTAGCGCTGCCCGAGCAACGCCAGCAGTTTTTCCTCGGCACTCACCCTGACCGCCCTGCCATGTAGACGGCCGCCTGCACCCGCGAGCTGAGGTTCAGCTTGCGCAGGATGTGCTGCACGTGGATCTTCACCGTGGCTTCTGCGATGTTCAGGTCGCGCGCCACTTCCTTGTTGCTGGCGCCCTTGGCGATCAAGGCCAGGATCTCTCGCTCGCGCGGCGAAAGGCTGTGGATGGGGTCCGTGTCGACAGCGGGCGGCGGCGGCGAAGCCGTGCCCTGCCCGGCCTGGAAGGCGCTCACCAGCTTGCTCGTCATCTCGGGGCTGACGACCGACTCACCGGCCATCGTGCGCTGGATGGCGGCGGCCAGCATCTCGCTGTCCATGGTCTTGAGCAGATAGCCGCGGGCGCCGCCGCGCAGGGCGGCTGCCAGGTCACGCTCGTCTTCGCTGACGGTGAGCATCAGCACGCGGGCCTGCGGCGCCACCGCCTTGAACCCGGCCAGCGCGTCGACGCCGTTCACGCCCGGCATGTGATTGTCCAGCAGGATGATGTCGGGCTGCGATTCCGAGGCCCGCTGGTGCGCCTCGTTGGCGTCGCCGGCTTCGGCCACCACCTGGAAACGCGCGTCGCCCGCCAGCAGCGCAATCAAACCGCGGCGGAACAGCGTGTGGTCGTCGACAACCAGCACGCGGATGGCAGCGGCGGCCGTCATGCAGCCAGCCCCACGCGTTCCGGCAACTTCAGCACGACACAGGTGCCAGAGCCCGGCACCGAAGCCACCTCCACCGTGGCGCCGATGTTCTGCGCTCGCTCGCGCATGATGCGCAGGCCCACATGGGTTTCGTCGGGGCCGGCGCCGTCCGGATCGAAACCGCAGCCGTCGTCGCGCACTTCCACGCGCCACTGTGGCGCCTGCTGCACTTCCACCCACACCTCGCGTGCCCGCGCATGCTTGCGCACGTTGGACAAGGCTTCCTGCACCACATGCAGCACCTGCACCTGAACGTCGGCCGGCAGCGGCATGCCTTCGCCTTCGATCTCCAGGTGCGTGGCCAAGCCGGTCTGGTGCTCGAACTTTTGCAGCGTGGTCTTCAAGGCTGGCGCGATGTCTTCTTTGTTCGTGCGGGTTCGGAAGTGCACCAGCAGCTCACGCACGTCGCCCATGCTCTCGTGAACGCCGGCGTCCAGTTCGCCCAGGGTCTTGTCTATGCGCGCTGCGTCGGCGCTCTTGATGTCGTTGCGCAAGAGCCCGAGCTGGATCTTCAGAAAGGCCAGGCTCTGCGCGATCGAATCGTGCAGTTCCCGCGCGATGAAGCTGCGCTCCTCGGCCACGGCGGTTTCGCGCTGGAGCGCGGCGGCACGCAGGCCCTCGATGGCACCCGCAAGATGGCTGGCGATGGTCTCCAGCAGGGCGCGGTCGTCATCAGACAGGGCCCGGGGCTCGCGATAGAACAGGTTGAGCTCACCCACCATGCGCTCATGCAAGCGCACCGGCACGCTGATCACGGTCTGGAAGCCTTCGCGGGCACAGTGCCCCAAGCGCGCTGCCGGGCCGTCGGGCACGATGGGGATCACGCGCGTCGCGGCGCCGCCCTGGGGCTGGCCGCACAGGCAGTCGCCCGTGGGTATGCACAGTTCCTCGTCGATCACCGCCTGTGGCAGGCAGTCTGACGCCAGCAGCAGGTACTTGCGGTTGGCTTCGTCCGACCAGCGCACGGCCGAAGCGTCGGCGCGGGCCACCTGGCGCACCTGCCTGGCGATGCCCTGCGCCAGTGCCTCCAGTGTCTCGGCGCGCGCCACGAAGGCTGCTGACTCGTAGAGCGCAGCCAAACGCGACCGCTCGGCTTCCAGATGCTCGGTCTTCTCCTTCACCTTGGATTCAAGGTTCTGGTACAGACCCTGCAAGGTGGTCGCCATGCGGTTGAAGCCAGCGGCGAGCGCGCCGAATTCGTCGTCCGCCCCCGGCTCAACGCGTACGCCCAGATCACCACCTTCCACGCGAGCGAGGCCGGCCTGCAGCCGCGACAGCGGATTGAAGATGAACAGGTAAGCCGAGTAGAGCAATGCAATGGCGCTGCCGATGGTCAGCGCCACCATCACGAACTGGACGGCGTTCAGGATGGCCGTGAGGCGTGACAGGTGCTGCTCGATGGCGGTGACGAAGGCATCGACACGGGCCACGAAGGCATCGGCCTGCTGCGCAGCGCGTTGTGCATCTGGCGAGGGCAAGGCGGTCCACTCGGCCTTCAGGCTGGACCAGTCTTGCTGCACAGCCTCGAATGCCTGCAGCGATCCTGGGTCGTGAGGCACGAGCAGCGGGCGGGCGGGGTCGCCCTGACGCAACAGGCCCACGCTCTGGTCGAACTGCGAGATGCGTTCGGCCATCTGCTGCGCGTCTTCTCGCGCCAGCGTCTGCGCCATGCGCCAGGTCTGCATGCGCATGCGGCCGGCCTCGTTGACCGCCGCAGCGCCGCCTTCAAGCTGCCAGGTCACCCACAGGGTCAGTCCGATCGACGCAAAAGCCATCAGCAGCAAGGCGCTTCCAATGGCGCCCAGCTTGGCCGACAGACTCCAGGTACGAGGCATGGGCGCACTGTACTGGAGGCCCAAGCGGTACCCATGGGTCACCTGCCTTGCCGTGAATTTAAGCGCCATGTGTTAGCCACGAATGCAAGAGCCCGGCCGGGTGGTGGGCCAGTGCCACCGTGACCATGAACAGGTAGACCGCCAGCGCACCCACGAAACTGGCGATGCGAGCGCGCCTGGAGCGCGCTCGCTTCAACGCCAGCGAGCCGAGCACGATGTACAGCACCAGCAGCACCAGCTTGGCACCCAGCCATGGGCTGCTCGCCGGGTTCAGCGACAGCCCGGCCCACAGCATCACCCCTGCCATGAGCAGCGCCGTGTCGATGCCGTAGCTGGTCATCCGCCAGGGCTTGGCCATCGCCCAGCCCCTGCCCGCCAGCACAAGGGCGCCGCGCACCGCGAACAACGCTCCACTGGCGAGCACGAGGCCGATGTGGGCTGCCTTGATCTGCAGATACCAGCTTGCAAACTCAGACATGGTGCTCGGCAAGCCGCTGCAAGCGACTAAGCTCCCGGGCATGGAAATCAGTCACTTCAACGACCTGCTGGCCGCCGCGCGGCAACAACCCGAACCGCAGCGCCTTTTGCTGGTGTTTGCCGGGGCCAGCCTGCCCGCAGACGCCACGGCCGAACAACGGGCTCGCTTCGAGGCGGGCGAATCGGGCGAGCTGGCGCCGCTGATGTGCGTCGACAAGGATCCGGCCGATCTGCCGGATTTCGCCGCCTTGCAGGCCGAAGCCGCGGCCATGGGCCCCGAGTGGGCGCTGGTCTTCGCCGCGGCCCTGCCTGGCCACGGACAGCGGGCGCCCGAAGCAGCGCAGGTGGAAGCCGCGCTCAACCGCATGGTGGAGGCGGTGAAGTCCGGCAACCTCAGTGGCCTGATCCCTTTTGACCGCCAGGGCGAGGCCGTGCAGCTGGACTGAACGGCTGCTGGCGGGATCACAAGCGCGTCGACTCATCGTCCTGCCGCGCTTCGGGCGCATGCGCCCGGTACGGTCCGGTCCCCGCGTTGTCGGCCTGGGCTGCCGGCACGAAGCCACCCCGCTGCACGTCGAAGACGTGCACCTCACCGTCCTCGATCACGTAGTGCCAGCCGTGCAGGGCCAGCGTGCCGGCCTCCACGCGCTCGCGCACCATCGGGTAGTCCATCAGCCGCTCCAACTGCAGCACCACCGCGCGCTGTTCGGTGCGCCGCAGCACATCGGGGCCGGGCTCCGCCACCGGCAAGGCGGCTTCGCGGCCAAGTTCCAGCCATTGCGTCAGGTGCTTGGCCTCGGATGAGACATCGCCATACAGGGCGCGGATCGCGCCGCAATGGCTGTGGCCACACACCACGATGCGCTGAACCGACAGGTTGAGCACGGCGAACTCGATGGCCGCCGCGGTGCCGTGGAAGCCTTGGCTCTGGTCATGTGGCGGCACGAAGGCCCCCACGTTGCGCACCAGGAACAGCTCGCCCGGGCCGGCGCCGGTCAGCAGGTAGGGCACCAGGCGCGAATCACTGCAACCGATGAACAGCGTCATCGGGTGCTGGCCATCGTCGACCAGGTGCCTGAAGTGCGAGCGGTGCAGCGGGAAGGCGTCGGTCTGGAAGCGCTGCAGCCGCTGCAGGAGTTCGTCGGGCATGGCGGGGCGGGTCTGTTCGACGCTACTGCACCAAGGGCGACTCGGCCGCCTCCAGGTCGACGCCCGTCAAGGTGGCCGCACCCGCCAGCAGTTGCAGGTACTGCCGCAGCGCGGTGGCGAAGGCCTGCTGGCGAAGACCTTGCGCGACGGTCGACTTCACGGCCTCGAACACCGGGTCCAGACCCGGTTCGCGCGCCAGCACCTCCACCACATGCAGCCCGAAGCGGCTGTGCACCAGACGCGGCAGCACGCCGACCTCCGGTTTGCCGAAAACCTCGCGGGCGAACTCGGGCGCACAGTCGTCGGTCGTCAACCACCCCAGGGCGCCACCCTCGGACCCGCTGGGGCAGTTCGAGGTGACCGCGGCCGCTGCCGCAAAGCGATCCTCGCCATCGGGTGCAGCGCAACGCACATCCAGCAGGCAGGCCTCGGCCCGCTGGCGAAGCGCGTTCACGTCCACACCCGGTGTCACGGCAAACAGCACGTGGCGCAGCTGCACACGTTCACCCACGGCGTAGCGGCCACGCTGGGCCGCGTGGTGCCGGCGCAGGGCCTCGTCTGAGGGCTCGGGTACATGAAGCTCGCGGTCCAGCAGGGTTTCAATGGCTGTGCTGGCGTCCTCGGTCATGGCGCCGCCCAAGGGCAGCGGGTCGTCTGCCGCCAGCAGGCCCGCTTGGATGGCGGCCTGGCGCAGCAGCTCGGCACAGGCCCGCTGCCGGAGGTCTTCGGTCGTCAGCGCTTCGTTGGGGTAGGCCAGCACGATGCCGTTGACCTGGGGGAGCAAGGAAGTGGTGGTGTTCATGGCCTGAGCTTTCTGTTGAGAGTGGGAAAGAGCTCAACCGACACGCCGCGGTTGGGTTTGCCCCGCGGGCACGTTCAGCCTGCGCGCACGCACCATCTGGTAGGGCCGCACCAGGTAGGCCAGCGTGCCGAAGCCGCTCCACACATGCACCAGGCGGCTGAAGGGAAACAGCAGGAAGATCGTCATGCCGAGCAGCATGTGCGCCTGGAAGTGCCACTCGACACCGGCCACCAGCGCGGCATCCGGTTGCATCAGCACAATGCCCTGCAGGTACTCGGCCAGGCGCAGCATGGTCTGCGGGTCCTTCACGTGGTGCAGCGAGGCCGGCAGCGTCGACAGGCCAATGACCAGCTGCACCCACAGGATGACGAGGATGGCGATGTCGGTGCGGTGGCTGGTCAGGCGGATGCGCGGGTCGAACAGGCGGCGATGCAGCAGCATGGTCAACCCGATGAAGCACAGCCCACCAGCGATGCCGCCGGCCACCACCGCGATCAGCTGCTTCTGCGAGGCGGTGACGAAGATCTCGTACAGCCAGTGCGGCGTGAGCTGCCCGAACAGGTGGCCAAAGAACAGGAACAGGATGCCGCCGTGGAACAGGTTGCTGCCCCAGCGAAGCTGCGCCTTGCGCAGCAGCTGCGAGCTGTCGCTCTTCCAGGTGTACTGGTCGCGGTCGAAGCGGGCCAGGCTGCCCATGAAGAAGACCGCCAGGCAGAGGTACGGGTAGACGTTGAAGGCGAAGTTGTGGAGGGTGTTCATGCGGACGCTCCCGGCGTGACTTGGGTGGCCGTGCGCACAGGCGTACGCACGATCTGAATCGGTTGCGGCTGCCCCGGTCGCGCCTGGCCCTGGGTGGAGCAGCCGTCGAACGCCATGGGCTCGGCCCAGGTCTCGTCGAGCTCGGGCTCGGGCGGCACGGTGACGGCCTGCGCCTTCTCACCGGCCAGGTCCAGCAAAGCCGCCAGCACACAGGCGTGCGCCGCCTGGCGGCGCAACAGCGCGCTGAAGATCACCTGCAGGATGTGGGCGATCTCGCCCAGGAAGGCCTTGGCCTGCGCCGGGGGCTGGGTGGACGCGTACTGAAGCACCACCGTCAGGTGATCGGGTAGTTCGCCTGGCGCCAGGAAGAGGCCAGCGGCTTCGTAGGTCTGGCACAGGTCCACCATGGCCGGCCCACGGTCGCGGCTGTCGCCGTGCACATGCTCGAACAGGTGCAGCGCGGTACCGCGGCCCCGGTCGAAGAGCTCAACGTGGTCGGCCTCCACGTCCAGCGGGCGGCGGCGGGCCAGTCGTGTGATCAGGGCATCCAGTTCCGCCAGGCGATCAGCGCTGAGGGCGCCCTCATCGTGCAAGGCCGCCTGCAGCTCGGGCAGATGGGCGCGCAGCTCGGCATCGGGGTAGCTCAGCAGGTGGGCCAGCACACGCAGAGTCTTGGTGGCCGGCACCGGGGTGGTGTTGAAGAAGCTCATGCTCAGACCCCCGCCTTGATGGGAATGGTGCGCTTCTTCTCGCTGCCGAAGAGGCTGGTCTCGGTGACGCCCTCGCTGCAGCCGTTGCCGAAGCTGAAGCCGCAACCGCCGCGCACGTTGAAGGCGTTTTCGGCGTACTCGCGGTGCGTGGTGGGGATGACGAAGCGGTCTTCGTAGTTGGCGATGGCCATCACCCGGTACATCTCTTCGACCTGGTTGACGCTCAGCTTCACTTGCTCGATGGCGGCGTGGTTGGCCGCGCCATCCACGTGCTTGGCACGCTGGTAGGCGCGCATCGCCAGCATGCGTTCCAGTGCGCCGACCACCGGCACCGTGTCGCCCGCCGTCAACAGGTTGGCCAGGTACTTGACGGGGATGCGCAACTGGTTGACATCCGGGATCTCGCCGTTGGTGCCCACATGCCCGGCGTTCGCCGCAGCGGTGATGGGGCTGAGCGGTGGCACGTACCAGACCATCGGCAGCGTGCGGTACTCGGGGTGCAGCGGCAGCGCCACCTTCCACTCCACCGCCATCTTGTAGACGGGGCTGTTGCGGGCGGCGTCCATCCAGTTGTCCGGAATGCCGTCCAACTTGGCCTGCGCGATGACCTTGGGGTCGTTCGGGTCGAGGAAGATGTCGAGCTGCGCCTGGTACAGATCCTTGTCGTTGACGACGCTGGCAGCCTCTTGAATGCGGTCGGCGTCGTACAGCAGCACGCCCAGGTAGCGGATGCGGCCGACGCAGGTCTCAGAGCACACCGTGGGCTGGCCGGCCTCGATGCGCGGGTAGCAGAAGATGCACTTC
>JADMJD010000188.1 GCA_018780805.1 Rubrivivax sp.
GACACCATCCTGGTGTCGGTGATGCTGGTCAACAACGAGATCGGCGTGATCCAGGACATCCCGGCCATCGGCAACATCTGCCGTGAGCGCGGCATCATCTTCCACGTCGACGCCGCCCAGGCCACCGGCAAGGTGGCGATCGACCTGGCCACCCTGCCGGTCGACCTGATGAGCCTGGCCTCGCACAAGACCTACGGCCCCAAGGGCATCGGCGCGCTGTACGTGCGCCGCAAGCCGCGGGTGCGCATCGAGGCCCAGATGCATGGCGGTGGCCACGAGCGTGGCATGCGCTCGGGCACGCTGCCCACGCACCAATGTGTGGGCATGGGCGAGGCCTTTGCCTTGGCCCAGGCCGAGATGGGCGCCGAGGGCGAGCGCATCCGCATGCTGCACAACCGGCTCGTCGACGGCCTGACCGGCATCGAGCAGGTCTTCATCAACGGCCACCGTGAAAAGCGCGTGCCGCACAACCTGAACATCAGCTTCAACTACGTCGAAGGCGAGTCGCTGATCATGGGTGTGAAGGGCATCGCGGTGTCGTCCGGCTCGGCCTGCACCTCGGCCAGCCTGGAGCCCAGCTATGTGCTGCGCGCGCTGGGCCGCAGCGACGAGCTGGCGCATTCCAGCCTGCGCATGACCATCGGGCGCTTCACCACCGTGGAAGACATCGACTACGCGGTCAGCACCCTGCAAGACCGCGTGGCCAAGCTGCGCGAACTGTCGCCCCTGTGGGAGATGTTCAAGGACGGCGTCGACCTGAGCACCATCCAGTGGGCGGCCCACTGACATCACCGGAGCAAGAACATGGCCTACAGCGACAAGGTGGTTGACCACTACGAAAATCCCCGCAACGTCGGCTCCTTCGAAAAGGGCGACGACAGCGTGGGCACCGGCATGGTGGGCGCACCGGCCTGCGGCGACGTGATGAAGCTGCAGATCAAGGTGAACCCGCAGACCGGGCTGATCGAAGACGCACGTTTCAAGACCTACGGCTGCGGCTCGGCCATCGCGTCGAGCTCGCTCGTCACCGAGTGGGTCAAGGGCAAGAGCCTGGACGAAGCGCTCACCATCAAGAACGCGCAGATCGCCGAAGAGCTGGCGCTGCCGCCGGTCAAGATCCACTGCTCCATCCTGGCCGAAGACGCCATCAAGGCGGCGGTGCAGGACTACCAGGCGCGCCACGGCCAGGCTGCCACGTCGCACTGAGATCCCATGGCCGTCACTTTGACTGAAGCGGCAGCGCGCCACGTGACGCGTTACCTGGGCCGGCGCGGCAAGGGCGTCGGTGTGCGCCTGGGCGTCAAGACCACCGGCTGCTCGGGCCTGGCCTACAAGCTGGAGTACGCCGACGACGTGACCCCCGAAGACATCGTCTTCGAGGACCACGGCGTCAAGGTGCTGATCGACCCGAAGAGCCTGCCCTACATCGATGGCACCGAGCTCGACTTCGTGCGCGAAGGCCTGAACGAAGGCTTCAAGTTCCACAACCCGCGCGAAAAAGACCGCTGCGGCTGCGGAGAATCCTTCCGCGTGTGATGGTGGCCGACGCTGCCCTCATCCGGCGCGAACGGCCCGACCATCCCCAGGTGGTGGCGCTGCTGGCCGAGCTCGACCAGTACCTCGCCAGCCTGTACCCGCCCGAAGCCAACCACATCATGGACGTGCAGGCGCTGCTGGCGTCCGAGGTGCACTTCTTCGTCGCCGAAAGCGGCGGCCAGTTGCTGGGTTGCGGTGCGGTGCGCTGCATGCCGGGCGAGCCGGCCACCGGTGGCCGGCCCTATGGCGAGATCAAACGCATGATGACGCTGCCTGCCGCACGCGGCCAAGGCCTGGCTGCTGCGCTGATGCAGCAGCTGGAGGCCGTGCTGCGCGAACAAGGCATCACGCTGGCGCTGCTGGAAACCGGCGAAGAACAACAGGCCGCGGTGCGGCTGTATCAACGCTGCGGCTACGTCCGGCGTCCCGCCTACGGCGGTTACCCGGACAACGGCCTGTCGGTGTTCTTCGAGAAGCATTTGCCATGAGGCTGGACGACGACGACTTCACGTTGTTTGGCTTGCCGCCGCGCCAGGCGCAAGACCGTGCCGCCATCGATGCTCGCTGGCGCGCACTGCAGGCCGAGGTGCACCCCGACCGCTTTGCCGCCGAGGGTGCGGCCGCGCAGCGGGTGGCCATGCAATGGGCGGTGCGCGTGAACGAAGCCTACCGCCGGCTGAAGGACCCGCTGGCCCGCGCCACGGGGCTGTGCGGCATGCGTGGTGTGCCGGTGCGGGCAGAAGACAACACCGCGATGCCGGCCGACTTTCTGCAGCAGCAGATGGCCTGGCGCGAGGCGCTGGACGAGGCTGAAACCCAATCCGCTGTCGAAGCGCTGGAAGCTGAAGTGCGGGCCGATGAAACCCGCCGCTTTGCTGCCGTCACCAGCGCGCTCGACGAGCAGAACGACCCCGCCGCCGCCGCGCAACAAGTGCGCGCACTGATGTTTCTGGCCCGCATCCGCCAGGAACTGACCCGGCGCCTCGACGCCTACCCGAACTAGAACCATGGCCCTCCTGCAGATCTCCGAACCCGGCCAGTCGCCGGACCCGCACCAGCGCCGCATCGCCGTCGGCATCGACCTGGGCACGACCAATTCGCTGGTGGCTGCGGTGCGCAGCGGCGTGGCCGAATGCCTGCCCGACGCGCAGGGCCGTGTGCTGCTGCCCTCCGCCGTGCGCTACGCCGGCGACGGCCGCCACCCGATCGGCCACGAAGCACTGGCGGCGCAGTCCGAGGACCCGGAGAACACCCTGGTCTCCGTCAAACGTTTCATGGGCCGCGCGCTGGCCGATGTGGCGGGCCGCGACAAGCTGCCGTACCAGTTTGTCGATCGGCCCGGCATGCTGGCCATCGCCACGCGCGAGGGCGAAAAATCCCCGGTGGAAGTTTCGGCCGAGATCCTGGCCACGCTGCGTCAGCGCGCCGAAGACAGCTTCGATGCCGACATCTTCGGCGCCGTGGTCACGGTGCCGGCCTACTTCGACGACGCACAGCGCCAGGCCACCAAGGACGCGGCCCAGCTCGCCGGCCTGAACGTGCTGCGCCTGATCAACGAGCCCACGGCCGCCGCGGTGGCCTACGGCCTGGACAACGCCAGCGAAGGCCTCTACGCGGTGTACGACCTGGGGGGTGGCACCTTCGACATCTCGCTGCTGCGCCTGACGCAGGGCGTGTTCGAGGTGGTGTCCACCGGTGGCGACGCGGCCCTGGGCGGCGACGACATCGACCAGGCCCTGGCCGACTGGGCGCTGCAGCAATCCGGCAGGCCGGCGACCTCTGCGCAGGCCAAACGCGGTGCGCTGGTGGCGGCCCGCGCCGCCAAGGAGCGCTTGACTGACAGCGAGCAGGCCGAGCTGCTGGGCGTGCCGATCAGCCGCGCCCAGCTCGATGCGCTGGCCAGACCCTTGATCGACCGCACGCTGGTGGCCGTGCGCAAGGCCTTGCGCGATGCACAGGTCACGCGCGACGAGGTGCAGGGTGTGGTGATGGTCGGCGGCTCCACCCGCATGCCGGCCGTGCGCGCCGCGGTGGGCGAATTTTTTGGGCAGCAGGTGTTGACAAACCTGAACCCCGACGAGGTGGTGGCGCTGGGTGCGGCCATCCAGGCCAACGCGCTGGCCGGCAACAGCACCGATGGTGAGCTGTTGCTGCTGGATGTGATCCCGCTGTCGCTGGGACTGGAGACCATGGGCGGGCTTGTGGAGCGCATCATCGAGCGCAACAGCACCATCCCGGTGGCGCAGGCGCAGGACTTCACCACCTTCAAGGACGGGCAGACTGCGATGGCGCTGCACGTGGTGCAGGGGGAACGTGAGCTGGTAGCCGAGTGCCGCTCGCTGGCGCGCTTCGAGTTGCGCGGCATCCCGCCGATGGCGGCCGGCGCGGCGCGCATCCGCGTCACCTTCCAGGTCGATGCCGACGGGTTGTTGTCGGTGTCGGCGCGTGAGCAGGGCTCGGGCGTGGAAGCCGCGGTCACCGTCAAACCCAGCTACGGCCTGGCCGACGACCAGATCGCGCAGATGCTGAAGGACGGGTTTGCCCACGCCGAAGGCGACATCGCCGCGCGAGCGTTGCGCGAGGCCCAGGTCGAGGCCGAACGCATGGCGCTGGCCACCCGCGCCGCGCTGGCCGTGGACGGCGACCTGCTGGAGGCCGAGCCCCGGGCGCAGATCGACGCGCAACTGATCGCGCTGGACATGTTGCGCCAGGGTGATGATGCGGCCGCCATCGAAGCCGGCACCAAGGCCCTGGCCGACGCCACCGAACATTTTGCCGCGCTGCGCATGAACCGCGGCATCCGCCAGGCCTTGGCTGGCCGCCGCTTGGACGAGATCTGACCATGCCCACCATCACCATCCTGCCGCACGCCGAATATTGCCCGCAAGGCGACCGCATCGAAGCGCCGCGTGGCACCTCGGTCTGCGAGGCCTTGCTGGAAAACGGCATCGCCATCGAACACGCCTGTGACCAGGTCTGCGCCTGCACCACCTGCCACGTGATCGTGAAACAGGGCTTCGACTCGCTGGGCGAGATGGACGAAGCCGAAGAAGACCTGCTGGACCGGGCCTGGGGCCTGACGCCCAGTTCGCGTTTGTCGTGCCAGGCCATCCTGTCGGACCAGGACGTGACGATCGAGATCCCGAAGTACTCGATCAACCACGCCAAAGAAAAACACTGACGACAGGCACTGATCTGGTTGGCCCAGCACTGGTGTGGTGCGCGGCCAAAAAAAAGCCTCCCGGTTTTGACGCCGGGAGGTTGGACAAGGGCGCTTTGCCCTGCTGAGGAGATAGACAGACGCCGACGGATCGGCATCGGTCTGACTGCAAGCACGGCCCGTGCCAGGGCTGCCTGTCCGGCACCTGTGACAATCCGGGCGTGAACATTCTCGGCATCGAATCCTCCTGCGACGAAACCGGCGTGGCCCTGGTGCGGGCCGACGGCCCCGGCGTGCCCCGGCTGCTGGCCCAGGCGCTGCACAGCCAGGCTGACATGCACGAGGCCTATGGCGGCGTGGTGCCCGAGCTGGCCTCGCGCGACCACATCC
>JADMJD010000028.1 GCA_018780805.1 Rubrivivax sp.
CGTCGCAATACCCCACTCCGGCCACCCGGCCGCTGAACTCGCGTTTGTCCACGCAAAAGCTGCAGCAGGCCTTCGGCTTGAGCCTGCCGCACTGGCAGATCGGCGTGGAGCGCATGTTGCGCGAAGTGCTGGCACGCTGAATTCCAAAGATCACCATGCAACGCAAAGGCATCATCCTGGCCGGCGGCTCCGGCACCCGGCTGCACCCGGCCACGCTGGCCATCAGCAAACAGCTGCTGCCGGTGTACGACAAGCCCATGATCTATTACCCGCTCAGCACGCTGATGCTGGCGGGCATGCGCGAGGTGCTGGTCATCAGCACGCCCCAAGACCTGCCGCGCTTCGAGGCGCTGCTGGGCGACGGCAGCCGCTGGGGCATGGCCTTCAGCTACTGCGTGCAACCCAGCCCCGACGGCCTGGCGCAGGCCTTCATCCTGGGCCGTGACTTTGTGGGCCAGGGCCCCAGTGCCCTGGTGCTGGGCGACAACCTCTACTACGGCCATGATTTCCAGGGCCTGCTGCAGCGCGCGGACGCCAACACCCAGGGCGCCTCGGTGTTTGCGTACCACGTGCACGACCCCGAGCGTTACGGCGTGGTCGAGTTCGATGCCGACAAAAAGGCCTTGTCCATCGAAGAAAAGCCCAAGACGCCCAAGAGCCACTACGCCGTCACCGGCCTGTACTTCTACGACGAGCAGGTCTGCGACATCGCCGCCCACATCAAACCGAGTGCGCGCGGCGAGCTGGAGATCACCGAGGTCAACGCACAGTACCTGCGCCAGGGCCAGCTCAGCGTGGAGATCATGGGCCGGGGTTACGCCTGGCTGGACACCGGCACCCACGACAGCCTGATGGAAGCCGGCCAGTTCATCGCCACGCTGGAAAACCGGCAGGGCCTGAAGGTGGCCTGCCCGGAAGAAGTGGCCTGGCGCAACGGCTGGATCGACAGCGCGCAGCTGGAGCGCCTGGCCGCCCCGATGCTGAAAAACGGCTACGGCCAGTACCTGATGCGCCTCTTGAACGAAAAGACCTTCTGATGGCCCTGATCCCCACCGAATTGCCCGGCGTCGTGATCGTCGAGCCCAAGGTCTTCGGCGACGACCGCGGCTGGTTCATGGAAAGCTTCAACGGCCCACGCTTCGATGCCGAACTGCAGGCCTTGGGCCTGCCGGCGGCGCCGGCCTTCGTGCAGGACAACCACTCCTGCAGCCAGGCGGGTGTGCTGCGCGGCCTGCACTACCAGCTGCCGCCGCATGCGCAGGGCAAGCTGGTGCGCGTGGTCAAAGGGCGGGCCTGGGACGTCGCGGTGGACATCCGCCGCAGTTCGCCCAGCTTCGGCCGCTGGTTCGGGCTGGAGCTGACGGCGGCCAACCACCGCCAGCTGTGGATCCCGGCCGGTTTTGCGCACGGCTTCGTGGCGCTGGAAGACGACACGCACTTCCTCTACAAGACCACCGACGTCTATGCCCAGGCCTGCGAAGGCAGCATCCGCTGGGACGACCCCACGCTGGCCATCCACTGGCCGCTGCCGGCGGGCATGGCGCCGCGGCTGGCGCCCAAGGATGCGGCTGCGCCGCTGCTGGCGCAAGCCGAGGTGTTTGATCATTGAGCATCGATCCGTACCAATCTACCTGAACGGCAAGTTCCGCACGCAGCGGATCACGGGCGTTCAGCGGGTCGCCACCGAACTCGTGCACGCTTTGGATGTCCTGCAACCGGCGGGTCACTGGGTGCTCTTGTGTCCTGCTGGCACCCCCAGGCTGCCGCTCACGCACATTGAGCAGCGTTGTGTCGGACCGTCGGGCCTTCCGCCTTACCTGTGGGAGCAAACAGTCTTGCCATGGGCGGCGCGGGGAGGTTGGCTTGTCAGCCTCGCTGGCGGAGCACCCGCCCTGGCTCGCAGGGACTTTGCAGTTCTTCATGACGCCGCTGTGTTTGACCACCCTGAGGCATACGCGTGGTCGTTCGTCACGTGGTACCGGTGGCTGTTCCGGCATCTGGCTGACCGCGGTACGCGCTTGCTGACGGTTTCGTCGTTCTCCCGTCGGCGGCTTGCGCTCCGATTGGGTTTGGCAGAAGACCGGCTGGCGGTGTTGCCATTGGGAGCAGATCATCTGGGTGCAGTGCCCCCAGACCTGACAGTGCTGGACCGACTGTCCCTGAGGCGTCGCCCCTTCATCTTGGCTGTCGGCAGTGCGAATCCGACCAAGAACCTCGACTTCCTGGCGCGTGCCTGCGTTGATCTCGGGCCGGGCGCACCGGTCCTGGTTGTGGTCGGCGGTCGCCATGACCGGATATTTGCCACAGGTGCCTTACCCCTTGGGGTCGTGCACGCAGGTCCCGTGGCCGATGCCGAGCTGGTGGCGTTGTACCGCCATGCGTTGTGTCTTATCTTCCCTTCGGTCTATGAAGGCTTCGGCTTACCGCCCTTGGAGGCGATGGCGTGCGGGTGCCCAGTGGCGGCAGCTCGAGCTGCCGCTGTACCAGAGGCTTGCGGTGATGCGGCGCTCTACTTCAACCCGACCGATCAAGAGGACCTGCAGCGCGCCATCTCGCGTCTGTTGACAGACGGGCCCTTACGCGATGAGTTGCGCCGCGCCGGTCGGACACAGGCGGCGAAGTGGAACTGGACAGCCGCCGCCGAGCAACTGCGTCTGCACCTGCACATGGCGGGCGCTCCATGCTGAAGGTGTTGCAGGTCAGCAAGTTTTTTCCACCGGTCATGGGGGGTATCGAGGCTGTGGCCTGGGAACTGGCAGAGGGACTGAGCCACGCCGGCGTTGCAAGCACGGTGCTGTGTTCGAATCAGTCATGGTCTACCCGCCACGAATGCAAGGAATCCGGCTACCAGGTGGTCCGCACCGGCAGGTTGGGCGCGCTGCTGTCCACGTCCATCGCGCCAGCGATGCCCTGGCACCTGCGCAGGTTGGCCGTTGACGCAGACATCGTGCACATCCACATGCCGGACCCCATGGCCGCGGCAGCATTCTGCCTTTCCGGCTCGCGTGCTGGCCTGGTGGTTCACTGGCATTCCGATGTGATCCGACAGCGGCATGCGCTGCGCTTCTACGAGCCACTGCAGCGCTGGTTGCTCTCACGCGCCGACGCCATCATCGCCACGAGCCCGCCTTACGCGGAGTCATCCAGGCCTTTGCAACCCTGGCTGCGCAAGGTCCGTGTGGTGCCGATCGGCATCAGTGACCACCACGCTGCTTCATCAGACCACCGGGTGGCCGGAATCCGCCACCGTTTCGGTGGTCGGAAGCTCGTGTTTGCGCTTGGGCGGATGGCCTACTACAAGGGATTCGAGGTGTTGATCGAGGCTGCGGCGCAGCTGCCGTCCGACTCCGTGGTGGTCATTGGTGGGGACGGTGAGCTGCTGAATGACTACCGCGCGCTGGTCAACCGGTTGGGCCTGGCAGGCAGGGTCTACCTGCCCGGTCACATCGATGACGACGAATTGCCCAGTTGGTTCGCGGCTTGCGACGTCTTCTGCATGCCGTCCACGGTGCGTGCCGAGGCATACGGTGTTGCCATGCTCGAAGCCATGGCAACTGGCAGACCGGTCGTGGCGAGTGATATCCCCGGCTCGGGCGTGCCCTGGGTCAACCAGCACGACGTGACTGGATTCAACGTACCTGTCGGCCGGCCGGAACTGCTCGGTAGAAGGCTTGCTGAATTGCTGGAGGATGGGATGCTCCGGCTGACGATGGGGGAGGCTGCTCGATCACGCTACATCTTGGCCTTCCATGCCGATCTGATGATCCAGCGCACCTTGGACCTCTACAAGGAGGTGGTGCACCGCAGGTCAGCGTGAATGCTGCTCCGCTGGGGTTGGCCGAAGGATCCAGTCAACGGCTTCAGACAAACCAGGCACACAGACATCAGCAACAGCTCGATCTGCTTCTTCGGTCGCGTGGCCCGAGGTGACCAGCACACAGCGGCTCACCCCTGCGCGGCGCCCGGCCTCGATGTCGCTGGATTTGTCGCCGACAAGTACCGAAGCCGGCAGATCTATCCCCAGCTGCTGCGCTGCCGCCAGGAGCATGCCGGGCGCCGGCTTGCGGCACACACACTCGACCCGGTAGGCACCAACGCCAGCCGTGGGGTGATGCGGGCAGTGGTAGACCGCGTCAACGGTGACCCCAGCAGCCTGCAGCAGGTCGCGCATGTACTGCGTGAGTTGCTCGAAAGCAGCTGCGTCGTACAGCCCGCGTGCGATGCCGGCCTGGTTCGTCACGACCACCAGCAGATACCCTGCGGCACGGAGCCGCGCCATGCCTTCAGTGACGCCGGGCAGCAACTCGAAATCCGCCGGCCGATGCACGTAGCCACGCTCGCGGTTGATGACACCGTCGCGGTCAAGGAATGCAGCAGGGCGCAACGTAGACCGATCCATGGGGACCATCGTAGCGGCTCGTGGACAGCAGTGGGCGTCCCTGGGACGCGCCTCGTATAAGCGACAATGTCGGTGGGTGTAGGAGGTGCGGCGTGCGTGCCGGCCATCCGCCAGCAAGCCTCTCGGAACTGACCTTGGAACCAAAAGAAAAGTTGATCGCCACTGGTGCCCGCGAAGGCAACTGGAAACACCGTCTCTGGCGCCGCGTGGACCGCGTCTTCCTGCTCACCGTTGGGTTGCCGACGGTGTTGGCCACGGCCTACTATGGGCTGATCGCCTCCGATGTGTACATCTCCGAGGCTCGATTCGTCGTCCGCAGCCCTCAGCGGCCATCCCAGACAGGTCTCGGCGCTCTCCTTCAGGGCACTGTCCTCTCACGCTCTCAGGACGACACTTACTCGGTGCACGACTACATCCGAAGCCGGGATGCATTGCGCGAACTCGACCAGAAGCTCGGGCTGCGTACAGCGTTCAGCCAGTCCGACATCGACCCGTTCAACCGGTTCGATGGTGTCGGCTTCTGGAACGGCAGCTTCGAGTCGCTGCATCGTTACTACATGCGGCATGTGGCAATCGACTACGACACCGTGTCATCGATCTCTGTGTTGACCGTGCGGGCGTACACGCCACAGGATGCCCAGCGCATCAACGAAAGCCTGCTGCAGTTGGGCGAGCGCCTGGTCAACAACCTCAACACCCGCAGTCGACAGGACCTCATCGATGTCGCCGAGCGTGAGGTCCGTGCAGCCGAGGAACGGGCCATCCGTACAGCTTCGTCGCTGTCGGGCTTTCGCAGTGATCGCGGCGTCTATGACCCTGACCGGCAGAGCGCGCTTCAGCTGCAAGGTGTGGCCAAGGTTCAGGAAGAACTGCTCGCGGCAGAGGCTCAACTGGCGCAGCTTCGCCAGGTGTCGCCCGGCAACCCGCAGGTGGAGACATTGGTCGCACGGGTCAAGCAACTGCGCCGGACCATGGCGGAGGAATCTTCGAAGGTGCTCGGGCGAGACGGCTCGCTGGCCGCGAAGTCGCCTGCTTACGACCGCCTGGTCCTCGACAAGGCATTCGCCGACCGACAGCTCGCCGGTGCGCTGACGGCACTCGAGCAAGCGCGCAGCGAGGCTGCACGCAAGCAGCTCTACTTGGAACGCTTGGTGCAGCCACACCTGCCGGACTATCCGCTCGAGCCGCGCCGGATCCGGTCGATCCTGATGGTCTTTATTGTCGGACTGCTTGTTTGGGGCGTTGTCAGTCTCGTGATCTCCAGTGTCCGCGAACATTCGGAATGAGCGGCCCCACGATGCAGAGAGACGGCTTCATGGCATCGTTGGCGGTGCAGAGGCGCGTCATTGGCGCGCTGCTGATGCGTGAAGTCATCACGCGCTTCGGCCGCGAGAATATCGGGGTTCTCTGGTTGATCGGAGAGCCCATGATCTTCACGCTGGGCGTGGCTGCGCTGTGGTCTGCGCTGGGGTTGAGCCATGGCTCATCGCTGCCGATCATCGCCTTTGCAATCACTGGTTATTCTTCGGTCCTGATGTGGCGCAACAGCGTCAACCGCTGCGGCGATGCGATCAAGACCAACATCAACTTGCTGTTCCACCGGAACGTCAAGCTGATCGATGTCTTCCTGGCGCGCATCATCTTGGAGATGGCTGGCGCAACCGCGTCCTTCGCAGTGCTGGCCATTCTCTTCACGTCGTTGGAGTGGATGCAACCTCCCGTCGACATGATGCTTGTCGTACAGGGGTGGTTGATGCTGGCTTGGTTTGGGACCGCGCTGGCCACGTTGGTTGGCGTTGCGACCGCCTACAGCGAACTGGTAGAGCGGATCTGGCACCCGGCGGCCTATCTGCTGTTCCCCCTTTCAGGCGCGGCCTACATGGTCGATTGGTTGCCTCAGTCGGCGCAGGACTACGCCTTGATGTTGCCCATGGTGCATGGCGTCGAACTGCTTCGAGAGGGCTACTTTGGCAACACGGTGCGCACTCACCACGACATCGGCTACATGGCGCTCATCAACCTGGGCCTGACCTTTCTGGGGTTGCTGCTCCTTCGAGATGCGGCACGGCGGGTGGAGGCCAAATGATTCGCCTGGAAAACCTGCGCAAGGTCTACCACACGCGGCACGGCTTCAAGACTGTGCTGAATGGCGTCAACCTGACCCTCGAACGCGGTCGCAACGTGGGCATCTTGGGACGCAACGGAGCAGGCAAGTCGACCCTGATCCGGCTGCTCAGTGGCGCCGAGAAGCCCACCAGTGGATCGATCCACCGCGAGATGAGCGTCTCGTGGCCGCTCGCGTTCGGCGGTGCTTTCCAGACCAACCTGACAGGGCTTGACAATCTGAAGTTCGTGTGCCGAATTTATGGCAAGGATTGGCGTCCGCTGGTGCCCTTCGTTGAAGAGTTCACTGACCTCGGCAACTATTTCCATGAACCGGTAGCCCACTACTCGGTAGGCATGACCACTCGCCTTGCGTTCGCGCTGTCGATGGCGGTTGAGTTTGATTGTTTCCTGATTGACGAGGTGCTGGTGGTCGGCGACCGACGATTCCACGAGCGATGCCATGTCGAACTGTTCCAGAAACGGCGTGACCGGGCGTTCATTCTTGTCACCCATGATGCAGACTCCATCAAGATCTATTGCGAGAAAGCCTGCGTCCTGCACAACGGCATGTTGTTCGATTTCGAATCGGTCGATGAGGCCTACGACTTCTACGAGTCTGTGACGCCGGCGCTGCCTGCAGTGGTGTCGGGTTGAGGTCTCCCATGCGCGTCTTGCTGGAACTGCGGCCGGCTCTTGATGGACATGCGGGGATTCCGCAGGAAACCCGACTGTTGTTTCGTTCGCTGGCGTCGCTGCCTGCGGTCGAATTGGAAGGTCTGATCCAGAGCGGCAACAAGGTGTTGCCCGCTGGTGCGAGCGGCTCCAAGCAGCTTTCGCAAGATGCTGTGATCGACCGCCAGTCACGCATCGTCGTTGCCCTGCAGCAGAACGACAAGGTGAACCGCCTCGAGTGGTTGGGGCAGGTCGCACGGCGGGTTGGGGCACCGTTGGGCATGGTGGTTCGGTCGGCATTGGGCATGCGAACGGACCTCAGCCGATTTCAGCCCAAGCACTTCGAAGACTTCGTCTGGCGGTCCATGTTCGAGAAGTCACTGCCGTTGGCTGATCGAGAACTCGTCACGTCGAAGGCGCACCGAGTCGCCCGAGTCCCCTGGGCTGCGATGCATATGGCCGGATTGCTCACACTCCGGCTCGGTCATGCGTTGTACCCACGGCTGGATACACGTGACTTCGATGTGTTTGTCGTCGAGACACCGTTCCCTGGCCGTGTCAGTCGCCCGACGCGCATGATCGTTCGGTACCACGATGCGATTCCGCTGTTGATGCCGCACACCATCCAGAAGCGTGGCTACCACCAGGCATCGCACTTTCA
Source organism: Rubrivivax sp. (assembly GCA_018780805.1). Lineage (GTDB taxonomy): Bacteria > Pseudomonadota > Gammaproteobacteria > Burkholderiales > Burkholderiaceae_C > Rubrivivax. The sequence goes on from JADMJD010000028.1 coordinate 7,839, forward strand.
CGCACTGCGCCGCAATGTGCGTGACGGCGCATGGTTCGCCTGTGTCTCTGAAGCCACCCGCAGCGACCTGGTGTCTATCTTCCCGGAGGCGGCCGAGCGGAGCGTGGTCATCCCGAACATCGTTTCTCATCAATACCACGACGAACCAACGCCAGGGTCTCGGGTGCCTGAGGTGCTCTGGGCTCGGAGAAATCGGCGCGCACCACATGGCGGAGGGTTGACTCCGCCTGATCGCGCCGGCGGACTGGACTACCTGCTGGTTGTCTCCACGATTGAGCCCCGCAAGAACCATCAGGCGGTCATCGATGCGTGGGAAAGGTTGAGAACCTCTGACTACCCTGATCTTCACCTGGTGTTTGTCGGTGGCCTCGGTTGGGACCACGAGAGCACCGTTGCCCGCATGACCCCCTGGCTGGAGCGCGGTGGTTTGCATCTGCTGCAAAACGTCCCTGCCGAGGACTTGCGGTTGCTCTACCGGCACGCACGTGCCACGGTGTGTCCGAGCTTCGCCGAGGGCTTTGACTTCGCAGGTGTCGAAGCCATGCGCAGCGGCGGTGCAGTGGCGGCGTCGGACATTCCCGTCCACCGGGAGGTCTACGGAGACGCTGCGCTTTACTTCAGTCCTTACGCGCCTTCCGAACTCGTGGATGTGCTGGCACGGTTGCTGACCCCCTCCGCTGCAGCCTCAAAGCTGAGGCAGGACTTGGTGGAATTTGGCCGGCTGGTGGGCTCTCGCTACGACGCCAAGGTGATTGCAGGTGAATGGGCAGGCTTTCTCACACGGGTGGCTGGCGAAGCGGCGTAAGACACCTGTGCCCGTGCGAGCGCCGGGCTCAGCCCGCCTTGCGCGCACGGAAAATCACGGGCCACATGTCGTAGTCGGGATACGGGTTGCCGTCGCGCAGGATTCCAAGGCCCGCATCCAAAGCTACACCGAGTTCTGCTGTCGAAAAACCGCTCGACCGCAGATCGTCCAGCAGGCTCAGCCCGGGCTCGGTGAAGACCAATGCACCGCTGCTGTCCATCGGGTTGCCATGGAAGGCCGGTGGCAGCAGATGCTGCAGTTGACCGTTGACCATTCTGGCGCGCACAACATGGTTGTCCATGTTGGTCATGGGGCAGGTGAACAGCAGAGTGCCGCCTGGGCGCAGGACGCGCAGGCATTCACGCAGTGCGAGTTCCGGGTCGGGAACGTGCTCGAGCACATCCCCGTGGAAGACATAGGCCAGACTGTTATCGGGGAACGACAGATCCAGCATGGTCTCGTGCCTGACCTGTAGTCCAGCGTGCATCCGCACCTCGCCGGGTGCGGCGTCTTCGCCAAAGTACTCGCAGCCCTCAACGTCCGGACAGAGACGCTGGACATGGGCAAACAATGGCGTTACCCGTTCAAACATCAAGAATCGGCTCGTTGGCCGCTCGGATTCCAGCATCGCGGCGATCAGGCGCAAACGCCCGTTCATCCCGCATTCGCAAAGCAGACTCTCGCGCAGGTTGATCCATTCGCCAAGCTGTCCGTCCGGCAGCTTGAATCGGCTCGACCGTGCGCAGATGGGGCACCAGCCGTCCATGTACCTTTGCTTCAGGACTGCTTCCTGCAACGAAGTGGCTTCTTCCTGCATCCGCGCGAATGAGTTGCGAACACCCGCTCTTGTCGTCTGCCAGTCGATTTTCAATTGGACTCCTGCAATTCGGTCTTTGAGCCTGGCAGCACTGCCCTTTCGGACAAGCAAGATGCGAAAGAGCTTTGCAGACGTCGCATCAGAGACCAGGGTACACCGAACTCCGTGTGGGCTTGGCCAAGAAACCATTGGGCATACGGAAGTCGGTCGGTGGTGTCCGGCCTGGGGTAGGCCTTCTGGAGATCGGGTCTGATGCGGTGGACGCACGCCATCAGGTGGTTCAAGGTGTCTGGGGGAAACTCCGGCACATCGACGGATGCTTCACATGGTTCATGCAACCAGTTCCAGAAGCTGTCGCCCCCTGTGCGAGTCGGGTCGGGCCAACGCGCTGCTGCATCCGGCGCTCCTTGCAGGTAGATGCGTACCAACCCGGGTGTGACACGCTCACCGTTGTCGAACTGGTAGCGGCCCCGAAAAGGATCGATTTTGTCGTAGTCGTACGGTGAGGGGACTTTTGCGGGATCCCATTCATAGCCTTGCCAATCGGCCAGCTCGCGGTAGACGGGCAAGGTCGAGAGGATGTCACGGTGCGCTTTGGGCAGGCCGTCGACCCAGCCACCCGCCCCGGAAGAGCGTAAATGTCGCGGATCGATGTCTGAAACCTCCTTCATCAAATCGGGCTTGCATAACAAGGCGGCCGCCCGGATGCGTTCGTCGTCGAGCTGCCCCAGGCGTGCCCCCAGACTGTGCAGCGTCCCGCGAGGGTCGGCCAGCAAGTCTTCGAACCGAACCACCTGCGCACCCAACTCGCCCCAGAACCGGGACAGGGCATAGATCTGAGGAAACGGGCGATGCAGGAAGTCCAGTGCCCGTGGCCCGGGATCGTTGCCGTCTGTCCTCAGACGTTGTACGAGTTCGTCACGGGTGTCGTGCCGCCACTTGACATAGTGGAACAGCGAAAGGAAGGTGTCTCCCGGGTGTCGCACGGTGGTCAGCACGGTGACCCGCTCTGCCACCAACCAGCGCAGTAGATCCTCGCTCGGCGAGAAGTGCTGATGGCTGACGAAGCGTCGTGGCAACTCTCCATCCGCCGGCTGTTGCCACACTGCAGGCAGGTTGATGATGGGCAGGTCGTAGGCGTAGTAGAGCAACCACCTTAACCAAGTGTTGCCGGTCTTCGGCGTGCTCAGTATCAGAACTCTGAGGGATTCAGCGTCAGGTTCGTGGCGATTCAAGCAGGCGCTCACCGCGACTCCTCCACACGCCCTACGGCCGGCCCCAAGAGATGTGCAACCAACATGTGTTCATCCAGCAAGCTCTCGAACTTCAGTGGTCGCCAGGCCGACGAAGGCAGGTACTGGTACACCCGAAGCGACGGCTCTTCAAGCGCAACATCCAGACGCGGGGCGTCCTGGGTCGATGGGTCGATAGGTGGCACTTCATAGGCCACAAGCAAGGCACTCGCGCAGCGGCGCACGAGTACGTCGCGTAGCGCGCGCAGGTCGTCCACAGGTCCCTCACCCTGGGTGCGTGTCACGACAAAGACGACCGGTTCATCCGCACACAACAGCGAACGGAAACGCATGACGGCACGCTGAAAGTGCCCATGATCAGCGTCCAGGTGCGCGTCGTGGTGATTGAAGACATAGTCGATTGCGAAGCGCTCCCGGTACACCGTGTGGTGAACGCGATTGACAGATGGCCCATGTGGTCGCTGCTCTACCGGGACCGGCTGGTAGAGCGAGCGATCCAGGAAGGTGGCAAAGTCGTCCTCGATGCAGTGTGTGACCATTTCGACTGACGAGAACAGCCAGTCGAAGGGCCCCGCCCAGTTCCGCAATCCCCATCTTCTGAGCAGACTGGCGGTGAAGCAGTGTGTGCCAAGAGAGACGTAGTGGCGCACCGGCGAGGACGGAAGCAGTTGCCTGAGCAGGGCTGGCGCATGACGCTGTGCCGTGTCGGAGCGGGTCATCAACTCTCCGAGCACGTCGACGATCGCCGCAGGAGACGCGCGCAGCCGTTCACCCAGCGCTCCCTGCTCAGACGTATCGACGGTCCCGGGCAGCGCTTCGAGCAACTTGCCCGCGAGGTCGTCGGCCGTGATCCACAACGGAACCGACCGCTGGAGCAGGTGGATCGTCCGCCTCATCGACGCCGGGGTGCCTGGTCAGGATACATGGGCCAACAGTGATTGTGCGCGGGCGTAGTCGCTGGGTATGCCGATGTCGATGAATAAGGCATCGGTTTCGAAGACGTTCACCTCGAGACCAACTGGCAACTGCGTCTGCAAAAAGTCCGCCTCGAATGAAAATGGGTCCGACAGCGAACAACTTTTCAGCATGTCCGACGGCAGCAGGTAGTGACCGCTGTTCACGAGTCCTGGCCCGGACTGCCCCTTCTCCAGGAATCCAATCAGCCGTGACTCCTCGGTCGCAAGGCGCCCATATCGCGCGGCGTCGGGGACCTGAAGACCGACGATCCAAGGGCCGGGTCTGCGTTTCGACGCCTGCGCCAGTGCTGTGATGTCCAGATCCAGGAACGTGTCGCCGTTGACGACCAGACAGCGATCTGCGTGGCAGCGTGCCAACGCGCGGCGCAACGCTCCACCTGTACCCAGTGGAACCGATTCGATCTCGTAGTCGAGGGTCATGCCTGCAAAGCTGGCGCCGAAGTGACCGATGATCACGTCGGCGCGGTAGCCCACGGACAGAACGACCCTCTCCACGCCGGCCGCAGCAAGACGCCGCAGCAGGATTTCGAGGAAAGGTCGCCCCGCCACCATTGCCATGGGCTTCGGCAGATCCGGTACCACCGTCCGCAAACGTGTTCCGAGCCCACCTGCCAGTACGACAGCTTCCATCAGGTCTTCGGGAAGATCGCCGACTCGATCAGCCCACACAGCACATGACCCAGAACGAGGTGCCCTTCCTGAATTTTGGGCGTGTCGGGCGATGGCACGGCCAGCAGGTGATCGCAGAGCTCTGTCATCGGTCCACCGCGGTTCCCTGTCATGCCGACTGTGACCAGACCAGCCGAGCGCGCAGTCTGAAGCGCCGCCAGGATATTGGGTGATCGGCCGGACGTCGAATACACAATCAGCACATCCCCCTTCTTGCCAAGTGCCTGGACCTGACGTGCGAAGAGGTGCTCGTAGCCATAGTCGTTGCCGATGGCGGTGAGTATCGAACTGTCGGTGGTCAAGGCAACAGCGGCCAGGCCCGGACGATCGTATGCGAAGCGGCTGACGAGTTCGCCTGCAATGTGCTGACTGTCCGCTGCACTGCCGCCGTTACCAGCCAGCAGGATCTTGCCGCCTGAACGAAGGCAGTCTATGCAAGACTGTGCCGCATGCGACAGCGCCGTGCGCAAGAGCGAGTCTGCCTTCATCGCGTCAAGCGTTCGGCTGGACTCCTCAAACTGCGCGTCAATGTAATCGAACATGTGTCATGGCCTCCAAGCCTGCGTACCCTGTTTCGTGAAGTGGCAGTTGCTGATCTGACCGTCGAAACCTTGAAGCGTGCGTATCACGTCCATTCGACGTTCAGGACGCACCAGAAACATCATGAAGCCGCCGCCGCCAGCACCGCTGACCTTGCCTGCCAACGCACCAGACGCGATGGCAGCCTCGTAGATCTGGTCGATCATTGGATTCGACACCGAGCGTGCAGAGCGCTTCTTGCTCTCCCAGCCCAGTTGCATGCTCTGCACCATGCCGGCCAGGTTGCCCTTCAGAAGGCACTCCTTCATGATGGACGCTTCGCGCTTCAAACCATGCATTGCCTCCAACGTGCCGGTGGCCCCGGCATGCAGGTTGTGCTTCTGATCCGCAATGATGTGCGCTGATTCCCGTGAAACGCCCGTGTAGAACAACACGAGGGAAGCCTCCAGCTCGGAGATCACGGAAGGCTTGATCCTCAGCGCATTCACGACGACACGGTCTTCTGCGTAGAACTCCATGAAGTTGAAGCCACCAAACGTCGCGGAATACTGGTCTTGTCGGCCACCTTCTAGGCCGCAATCCTGACGTTCGATCCTGAACGCCAGGTTGGCAATCTCATAGTCATCCAACGGCAAGTTCAGCAGTTCGACAAAGGCACGTACCATGGCAACGACGAGCGTCGACGAGGAGCCTAGGCCGGACCCGGCAGGGGCATCACAGAAAGTTGTCAGCTCCAGCGGTTGTGGTTGTTGCCCCGCGATTGCGTAAAGCGCGCGCACCACTGCTGTATGTAGCTTGAGATCACCATCAAGTGACAACGCATCATCGATGCGCGCACACTGGACCACACTGCGGTCGCTTGCGACCAGTCGGAGCACTGGTTCTTCAAGCAACTGGATCGTTGCATAGGCATAGCGGTCGATGGTCGCGTTCAGAACGAACCCGCCGTGTTCGTCGCAGTAAGGCGATACGTCGGTGCCGCCACCAGCCAGGCCAAGTCGAAGAGGCGCGCGCGCCCGGACGAGTGTCCTCTCCATGCTCAGACTGGTGAGTCGTTGGTGAAGGGCGGACGGTCACCGTTGGACCGCTTCATGCTTTGCATGTCGTCGCGATACTGGTTCAGATGGATCCGCACCTCCGCCGAAGGTTGCTGTTCAGGCCGCCGCCAACGGCCGCGGTCGGCAATCTCCTGAGTGCTGCGCTTGCGCACGATGAACTCAATGCCACATTCACCAACGGGGGTCAGCGTCTGGTCGTAACGCGGCAGGTCAAAACGATAGGTTGCAGACAGCTGCTCAACACGCAACAGCTCGGCGGTTTCCCCCAGATCACGAACGAGATCGATCACGTTCAAGGAACGATCCGACCACGAGGTGTGCTTGTGGATGGTGAAGGTCCACTTGTGGTCACGGTTGAACGTGCTGGGAAACACACCCTGCTCGTAAAGATCCTCGTCAGGGACCGTCACGACCAGATGGCCGCCTTCGCGCGCCACCCGCAGCCAGTTGCGCAGCCCCGCTCTCGGGTCCACCAGATGCTCCAGGCAATGGCTGCTGTGGACAAAGTCGAACGTGCCGTCTGCTACGCCCTCCATGATCTGAGCATCACCGTCCTCGAGATCCCATGTGCGCACGCTCTCGATGCGGTCAAACAACGTCTGATACAGGCAAAGAGGATCCGGTTTGCCGCCGATGTCGACGCCTTGCCCGACGAGATAGCGGCGCAAAAAATTCGGATCTGCGAGACGCCGCGCGATTGACTTGCTGCATTCCTTCATGTGTCGGCCTTACCCAGATTACATGTAGGCCACTTCGCCGGAAACGGCGAAGTGGCGACCGAAGCGCTCGAAATACCCGTAGCGGTCTGGCGGGGGCGTCTCGCCGGCATGCAGGAAGAACCGATCATGCTGGTGAACCTGCACAGCCACGGGTGCACAGTGAAACACAGATGACCACCGTGTCAGATCCGGGTTGTTGGCCGGGGAGCCGCCGTGGGGCAGTTCCGGATGCCAGATCACAGTGTCGCCGGCGCGCAAATCAAGAATTTTCGGCGCAGACGCCGAGGTCGAGCGTCGGATGACTTCACCGTTGTAGAGATCGAGTGCCATCAACAGTTGGTCCCGCTCACTGCCGTCAGGAATTCTGCTTCGCGCCTCGGCCATGTATTGCGCCGGGTCGATCGCCAGGCGATGAGAACCAGGGTGGTAGAACAGCGGGCCTGCATCCGGCGATACGTCCTCCAGCGCCGTCCAGACGCCAGCGAACATCCGCAGAGGCCAGGTCGCAAAGTGAGGCGTGTCGCGATGCACGGGTTGTTGCGTCCCGTACTTGAACGTCAAAGACGTGTACACCGCTGCTGGTGAGGCGAACACAAAATCCAGCGCGGCCATGATCCGTGGATTCGATGCGAGTTGCGCCGCGGGTTCCGACCAGAGATGGAAGTTGACAAGGCGTTTTTCCCGACCGTGTTCGGTCAGGTTGCCGCGAACATAGTCGCGGTGCAACTCGACGTATCGCCCGTAGTCGGCGATCACATGCTTGCACAGGTCCGGCGAGTTGGCGCCGCGCAGGACCGCAATGCCTTCAGTTGCAAGGTCGCGCGCAATGCCCTTGATTTCGTCCGAGACATCGGCGATTGCAATTCGGTCGAGTGCATCGACATCGTCCAGCCAGAATTGAGGTCCATTCATGTATTTTTCTCCGTGATTGAGTTGAAACCGCCTTGCAGTTCGTCGCGTGGTGCGGAGCCATTCGCGATGGCATCGAGTCGATCTCTGTAGCGCACACCGGTTGGCCTGTAGCTGAACTCCCTGATCATGTGCAGGCGGGCACGCTGGCCCATCGCGGCAGCGGCGAGGGGCTCGTCGAGCACCGCGCCCATCAGTCGAGCTGCATGGTCGACATCCGGCTCAGCCCAGAACTGCCCAGAAGCAAATGGGTATTGGCCCTCCTTCACCGGCACCAGGGCATGGTCGACCACGTAGGACGTGTCAGGTGTCATGAAGTCCATGTTCCCTGAGTAGCCGGTGGCCACGACGGGTTTGCCCAGGTACATGGCTTCGGCGATTCCGCGGCCAAAGCCCTCAGAGCGGTGCAAGGACACGAAACAGTCGCAGCAGCGGACGAGGTTCTTGACTTGTTCGTCAGTCAAGGTCTCGGTGAGCAACTGCGCTTGTCCCCCTAGCGCCAGGACATCGTCGCGGAACGCAATGTGTGACGTCTGGGTTTCGTCGAAGCCGTTGGCCTTGATGACGAGGCGCGCACGCGCGTAAGGCCTTTTCAACATGACGTTGCGGAAGGCCTGCAGCACGGCCCTGGGATTCTTTCGCTCCAGGTAAGACTTCAAGTCGAAGAAAAACAGGAAGACCAGGTCGGCTTCCGGGATGCCAAAGCGCTTGCGGGGTAGAAAATCCTGCAGCATCACCTCAGTACCCAGCGGCATGTGGTGGATCGGCTTCTTGCAGGCTGCCGCCAGGCTGTCGGCGATGAACTGCGATGGGGCCCAGATCTCATCGAACCTGTCCAACTGCTCGGCCCACTCCGCCGGGTACATTGCTAGCTCCCATGCCGGATAAACGATGTTGTATCCGGTCAAGGGCGTGTTGTAGGTGACGTGCGCCATCGCTTGTCGCACCTCGTCGCCGTTGATGTGAAAGATGTTGATGTCGCCGAATCGTGCCGTCTGCAGTGGGCCGAACTCGCGTTGCTGGGCTGGCTCCGGAGTAGAGAGGCCGTAGATGTCCATGACATTTGCATTGACAGCCGCTCGTGCGAGCGCGCGGTGCGTGCAGCGTACATGCTCACCCATGCCTATCGGTGCGAATGGGTGGCCTATCAACGTGACAGTTGGCAGGGGCGCGCGTTTGCCGTTCGACATGGCGTGAATCAAAAGGGAGGGGCGTTGGACCGCAGCATCGCGGCATCCTTGGCGTTGCGCACGGCTTGCAGGAAGCCGTGTCCAAAACGCCGGTCGGGTTCTAGGTAGGCACCTTCGGCCCACTCGTTCCAGGCATTCACGAAGACCAGGCGTTCATCGCCGAATTGATGGCGAAGCGTCTGCTCCAGGGCGTCGGCCAGCCAGGCCTGAAACCCGCCAGGGGTGCTTCCACCGAAAGCGAGACCATCGTTTTGTCGACGAGCAGTGTTGTCCCAGCCAGGCATCACGCCCTTGAAGCGCTTGTAGGCCGGCATCTCTCGGCTAGCGTAAGCCACTGCGAGCTCTCGATAGCTTGCAACATGGCCGGTAAAGGCGGGATTGAGCAGCGGCGCGTCAGGCGGGGTCATACGTGCCAAGCCCTGCGGCGGAAACTCCACTGCGGCGTCGCAACCGAACTGCTCAGGGTGTACGCCTGCCTGGACGAGTTCGAAGGACTCGACCATCGAAAGGTAGATCTCTCCGATGCCACTGTCCCTGCACCACTTGCGCCAACGAGCGGCTGTTGCCGCGAAGTCCGGGAACAGCGTTACACGATACACGAGCAACAGTGGGCGCCCATCGACGCGGATGTTGCGAGGGTCGCGAAGGAACCTGGCCAGGTCCTCGATCACCGCAAGGTCGTCCGCTTCGCTGTGTGCCTGCGCCATCAGAAGGTCCCGGTCCCGGCCGTCCCAGCGCCGCGTCCAGTTTTCGTTGGCCCAGCAGAGGCAGAAGGGGAAGTCTGGGCTGCCTGATGCCAGCATGGCCTCGATCGGCCGATCGAGAAGGCGCTTGCCTCCGAACCAGTAGTAGTAGAAGACAAAGCCGTCTATGCCGTACCGCTGCGCCAGGTCGGCCTGTTGCTTCATGGCCTCTGGCAGACGCAGGTCGTAGTACCCCAGGTCGGCAGGAAGTCTCGGCTGGTAGTGACCTTCAAAGTTGGGCCGTGCCTTGGACACGTTGGTCCATTCAGTGAACCCTTCGCCCCACCACAGGCTGTTCTCTGGAAATGGATGGAACTGCGGCAGGTAAAACGCCAGAACGCGTGGCATCCGGCCTGCAATCGCGCTCGCATGGCGGCGTGCCAACGTGGCAATGTTGCGGGTCGCTGCGCGCATCTTGAAGTCACCGTCCATGGCCGCGGTGGTCCTCGACAGGTGGTGCACGACATGCACACGTGGATCTACCCAAACTTCAAAACCAGCTTCAATGGCGCGCAGACACAGATCACTGTCTTCGCAGTAGCACGGCAGGAACTCGTCCGAAAAGCCCCCCAAGCGTCCGAGCAACTCGCTTTGAATCATCAGGCAAGCGCCTGACACATAGTCAACCCGCCGCGGATACGAAAACGCCGGTGCTGCCGGGTCGTCGTTGAGGCCGACCATGACGGCGCTTCCGTCGATGCGGAAGACGCCGCCCGCCTCTTGCAGATGGCCCGAAGGGTAGACGAATGCCGGACCGACGATACCCACCTGCGGCCCACGCTCGAAGACGTCACGGAGCCTGTCCAGCCACCCCTTTGGTACCTGCACATCGTTGTTCAGCAGCAGCGTCCACCGGCCCCGGACCATCGGCAGGGCCGCGTTGCAATTGCGCAAGAACCCCAGGTTCTGCGGGTTGCGTCTGTACCGCAGGTTGGGTACCGAACGCAATACCCGCTCAACGTCGGGATCAGATGCGTCGTCTGTGACGATGACTTCATATGTCGTCATGCAGTTCGCTGCCGCTATCGACTCCAGGCACTCCAGCGTCAACGCAAGGTGGTTGAACACCGGCAGAACGATGCTGACGTCAGGCTCGTCTGGAGGGGACGGCAACCCGACACTCAAGGCAACTCGTTCGACAGCCGACTCCTCGATGCTCAGAAGCGAAGCCGGCGCGGGTACAAACTGCTGTCGCCTGGCGTCTCGCGCTGCCAATATCTCAGCTTGAACCGGGGCGTGGTCCATCCACTCCCAATGTCCATCCGGCACCGGGAGCCTGTGCTCTACATAGGCGTGACCGTCTAGGTCGGCCGATTCATTCGCTTCGGCGGACTGGCCCCAGCGGCGCCGTTCCGCGTACCCGGCTACGACCCAATGTTCGTAGGGATTCATGCCTGCCGCAGCAACGTCCGAGTTGTGCTCCAAGTACCGTTCGCCATGAAAGCTCTTGAACAACTCATCGACGTGACGTTCAATCGATTCACCAGATATCTCTCGTAGAACCGATTCGATGGACGACAGACGCTGGGCGGTAAGAGCGTGGTGGGTGTCGCCATCGCTGGCTTCGGCAGCCAACCGTGTGGGGGCCGTGTGCGCAGGGAGCGAACCGTCTAATCCGAACACCATTCTGAGCATTCGACGTCGAAACTTGTGCCGCCGCAGAAGGCTTCGCAGGCCATCCGGCTGGCGACCGCTGGCCTTGTACTCCGGGCCGTCGCAAATCTGCGCCAGCACATCCAGGCGGCTGATGCCTTGACGCAGTTGTCCGCCATAGTTCGCGAAACCTTCAGCGTCAGGCTCCCGGCCCAGGGCAAGCCTGTAAGCCGCTCGAACGAAGTCTGCACCTCCCAGGCGCAAGATCTCTTGAACACTGTCCTGTGTGGGCTGTTGTTTGAAGTCAGTCATCGGCATCGAGGTGCAATATTGCGGTTGTTTGTCCGTGACCGGTGCCGTTGGCATTCAGCCCTTTGATCTGGATCCAAAGGCCGCAGTTTCATGGTGGTTCGCGCTGATCCAATTCGCCCGCTGCATTGCTCTGGGGTGACCAGAGGCGTACAAGCCTGCGCAGCGGTGCAGTCCAGCGCCAGCTTCGAGTCGAACGGATCCCGTGAAGTGTCGCTACCAAACCCAGGCGCTCTTGCTCCCAGGCCTCGCGTTGCGCGTTGGCACGGTTCTGGGCATCGGCCAGTTGGCGAAGCGTGTCCGTCGAAATCGTCTGGGCGGCCAGTAGATCCCCCCTCAAAGCCTGGACGAGCTCAGCAGCTTCGGCGCGCTGGTGTTCCCAAGCATCCGTCAACTCCCGCAGCGACTCGCTGAAGGTGATTTGACTTGTCTCCAAGGCTCGCGCGTTTTCAGCGGCGCATTCGCGCACATGCGCTTCGTGGCGCTCTTGTGTACTGGCCAACTCCGCTCTTGACGCCCGGCGTTCCAGAGCGGCGGCATCGTGTACTTCCTTTAGCTCTGCGGTGCGCCTGTCCAGCTGTTCAACATTGGCACGGTCACGCACGATGAGATCGGCATTCAACGCATTGAGTCGCGCAATCTGGGCGATCCACTGCTGCTCGACTTCGCGACCTGCTGAAAACGCGGCCTCCATGAGGCCGAGCTGGTTCTTTAGGGCGGCAATTCCGCTTCTGATGTCTCCCGCTCGAGCGGCGCGCTCACGAGAAGCCGACTCCAGGGCGGCTTCTATCGCACCTGCATGCTGCACCTGAAACTCGTGCGCGGTTCGCCAAGCCTCGAGGGCTTCAGTAGCCTGGGCTTGTCGCTGTCGTGACTCTAGTTCGATCTGCGCACCGATCAATTGCAAGCTGTCCGCTTGGGCTGCGCTGCGGGTGTCCGCTTCTGTCGAAGCCGACCGCAGCGCTGCCAACAGATCATCTCGTGTCAAGTGCAGAAGTTCGTCAAAACGTGCGTTGGCGCTCAGGACCATCGCTTCTTGCGCCTGGATATCCGCATGCCTCGCCCGGTCGGCTTCGGTCAGTTCGCGGCCGAGCCGTGCCACGTCATCGCGCCAAGCATGGCCGAGCGCATCCAGTTGCTGAGGCAATCGAACCAGTGGCTGGGTCTGACTGAAAATGCCCTCAGTCAGCTGCCGATGCTGTTCAAGCAGGCGAGACTCCAGTGCTTGCAACTGACGAGTGTCGGCAGCCTCGATGCGCTCTTCGGCGAGATCTTGCACCAGCTGATCAAGGTCAGGAGCTGGCATGCGGCCCTCAGCCGCGCCGTTTTCGATCCAGTGTGCATATCGGTCCAGGTCCGGGCTCACAAGGTCCGGGTTCTGTGCCAGGTACCAAGGATCGTTCAGCCGAGCACGTAGCGCGGACGAGCCAGGCACCGCCAGCGTCTTGACCAGCGCGATCGTTTGGAGGATTTGGTCGCGGACCATGCCGGCGGCGAGAACGCCGAGGTTCTGCTCAAGTGCGCCGCCGCGAATGTCCGGTAGGTCTGCGCCACTTGCCACTGCGATCATGTACGGCGCGTCCGCCAAGCCGTTGCGCCGCTCCGACGACACGTCGGGGCCAAAGAGATCAAGACTCTGTGTAGAGCCGGGGACATCGGCAAGCAGCCAGGAACCCGCCAGAACTCGCTGCCGAAGCAGTTGCAAATTCGGGAAATGACGTTGCATGAGCGATCGAAACTCGGCTTCGTCCAATTCCTTGACGTGGAACGGGTTGTGAAACCCCTCCGCTTCGCTGTACAGCAAACGATCAGGTGTTGAAAGCACCAGCAGGCCTTCGGGCCGCAGCACGCGCCGGATCTCTCGCAACATCTCCTCGTGACGTGCGTGATGCTCCAGAGTTTCGAAGCTCACCACGACATCGACAGTTGCATCGCCAAGCGGAATGCAAGCACAGTCACCAGCCACAAACTGCAAGCGGTCCGAACCGTAGTGCGATTGGGCGTCCTTGACAGACGCTTCGTCGATGTCGACGCCCACCACCGAGCGTGCCACTTGGGCCAGCAAAGCTGAGCCATACCCTTGACCTGAAGCAATGTCAAGGACGTCCCGTCCGCGTACAAACTGTCGAGCGAACAGGTAGCGATGGAAATGCTCCAGCGCGATCACGCCGTGCATCGAATCCGGCATGAACCGCTCGCCATCTGTAGGTTTTTGGCTCACCCTCAGTCCCTGTCCGTCACGGCCGACCCGCTGAGAATGCCTCAGCATCGGCGTGGTGTCTTCGCATGATTGATCCTAAGCCGTGTTCTACGGTGCCCACGGCCCAAAACCAGCCGCTGTAAGCCCGCCTGCCCTGCGCGTGGGCCAAGTTGAAGTGCACCCGGAGATCGGAGCGCAGGCCGTGAAGTGATCGCATCAGCGGCGAGAGACCTGTCGAAGAATCGATCATGCAGTCGTCGAGCATCTCTCGTGTCGACTCCAACCTGCTCGCTAAAGTTGGCTTGGGGTGCTTCAGGCGATACAGCCTGCGCAATGTTGGCGACAGATCAACGCCGTCCTCCGTGCCATAGCGCCACATGATCTTCTTGTCCGTGTCCCATCCCGAGGCATGCACCGCACCCGCGTAGTCAGCGAACAAGGCCTCCAGCGCAGGCTGTTCGGCGACAAGCGGCCTGCTTTGGTACTTCGAAACAGATCCCGGGCTGTCCGGGTCGACACCACTGAAGTGGAAGAACACCAGCGCTTGTCCGTTCACGGTCCAACGCTTGCCGTCGCGTTCGATGCGTCGATGTGGAAGGTTCCAGTACGCGACGTTGTACCCGACGGAGCGCAGGACATGGAGCCTGGACAGGAAGGCAGGCGCCAAATCGCACCAACGTTGATCGGTGAAAAGGTTATTCGCGAAGTCGACCAGGGCACCAGTTGCCAGCCTCGCGGCCCACCAGTCGAGGAAGCCGAGCGTCTCGCTACAACGTGCGAAGCCAGCGAACCCAAGGTTGAAGACCCCGCTGCGCAGCACCGTGTGATCGTCGGGCATGCCGTCATCAGCCGGGAGCGGCTCTGTCAGATGCGGCGTCAAGACAACTGACGCGCTTCCGTTGAGCAGTGCCAATGCCTCGTCCAGTGGTGCTTCACAACGGGTGTCTGGGTCCAGGTAAATGATGCGCCGTGCGCCGGTCTGCTGGAACAGCCAGCGAACGACGTAGGGCTTCAAGGCAGTTGACAACTCGACGACGTCATATCGCATCGTCATGTCATCAAAGTTGGGGAGTTCCATTGACGAAGCGGGTACAACGCATGCATCCACGGCGCTGTCGGTCGGTAGGCGTTCGTCTACCAGCAGCAGTACACGTCCTGCGTTGGGATGGTGGTGTCGAAGCGACGCCATCAGGACGCGAACAAAAGGCATGTAGCTCGCGGTTGCGATGGTGACGAACACAACATCGTCCAGGGGCGGCAGGACGGCAGTCCAGGTAGGCTGTCGGGCGTCGACAACTGGCTTCCTGCGCTCGTTGGGGGTCGGTTTCCAAGAGCGCAGCGCGGGCCAGCAGCGCTGCCGCCAGGGCGTTGCCTTGCGGACATGCCGAACGCGTTCTTCCAGGGTGCCGACGGCATTGGTGACATCGCTACCGAAGAAGTCGCGGCAGGCCATCGCCAGCACATCAGGTCTCAGCTCGAACAACTCCTTGTCCGATGGTGCGCGCAGTCCATGACGCCGCCTGGGCTTCTGCTCCGGCCATAGGTCGGTGGCAACTCCAGGACCACCATAAACGGAACGTAAAGCCTGCCCTTCCGAACTCCGGAGCAGATCGCTGACCAGACGCACCCTTGTCAACCCTGTCCGGAGGGCGCGAAGGTATGCCAGATAGCCCGCTGGATCAGCCGGGCGCCCTAATGCAACCAGAAATGCCTCGCTCACGAACAGCTCATCCGGGAGGAGAAACATGGCGGGTGGTGTCGCTTGTCAAGCAGATCGGTGGATCTGGCGTGGCTTCAGCGCGTCACGCTGATCGTCGTCAGCACCGGATACGCCACCGAGAACACCAGGTTCAGGAACTTCTGCAGTTCCGCCGCCGGTGCATTGCTGACGTACAGCACATCCTGGTGGCTGATCGGGAAGCTCTGCATCACGAAGAAACTGGCCGGGTCGCGCAGGTTGATGCGGTAGACCACCGGCACCAGGCCCTCGGGGGTGGTGGCCACGGGCTGTTGCGGCCAGGCCAGGGCCTGGGGTTGCTCGAGCCGGAAGATGAACACCCCTTCGGCGTTCGAGCGTGCGTCGATCAGGCCACCGGAGCGCGCCAGCGCCTGCGCCAGCGTGATGCCCTGGGCCTCGAACTGCACCTCTTCGTTTTTGCCGGTGGCGCCCAGCGCCGTGAAGCTCAGCGGCTGGAACATCGCGGTGACCACGTCGCCCGGCTGCAGCGGCACGTTCTGCGCGGGGTCGCGGATGATCAGGTCCAGCGGCAGGCTCTGGTACTGCTTGCCGCGCGTGACCTGCAGCGTCATCTTGCTCACGGGCTGGCGCACACCGCCGGCAGCCGCCAGGGCATCGAGCAGGCGTTCACCGCCTGCCGTCAGCGGCATGCGGGTGCTGTTGATGACCTCGCCCACCACCGTCACAGTGGCCGAAGCATTGCGCATCACGCGCACCAGCACTTCGGGCTGGTTGGCCTTGCCCTTCAGGCGGCGCTGGATCTCGGTCTCGATCTCCTGCGGTGTCTTGCCGGCGGCGGTGATGCGGCCAGCGAAGGGCACGTTGATGGCACCTTCTCGGTCCACCATCTGCTCGGGCAGGGTGGTCGCACGCACGGTGGAAGGTGCACGCGGGTCGCTGACACCGCCGCCGAACAGCGTGGCCGGCGGGGCCTCCCAGATGCTGACTTCCAGGGTGTCACCGCGGCCGATGTCGGCCGCTGCGCGGGCCTGGCCCAGAGTCTCGGAAAACAGCTTGAAGCGCCGCTGCTCCAGCAGCTGCCGCGCGACGCGGGCGTCGATGTCGATCACCTGCACGGCCGCCGTGCCAGGCCGGGCGCTGGCTTGCTGGATCTCGTCGCGGCTGGGCCCGACGCCCGGCAGCTGGTGGCTGCACGCCGCCAGCATCAGCAAAGTGGTGGCAGCAAGGGCAAGGCGGAGGGAGGGCACGCTGGCAGGCAATCGGATCAAGGGTTGTCAAAGATGCAGCGCTGCACCCAGGAGGCGCAGCTGAATCCCGTAATTTAACCGACCGCGCCCGTCATCCATCGGCTGTGCTACGGATGCTTGCAGGAACGCGCGGGTGCGCTGCCTAGAATCCGTTTGTGCTGACCCTGTTCATCGCTTTCGCCTTTTCGGCGGCCGTCACGCTGTTGCTCGTGCGTTCGGCCGGGGTGCATGCGCACCGGTCGGGCGACCGCGATTTTTCCAAGCCGCAAAAATTCCACGCCGTCGCCGTGCCCCGCATCGGGGGCCTGGGCATCGTGCTGGGCCTCGTGGCTGCATCCGGTGTCCTGGCCTGGCAGCGTGGCCCGCAGGACGGTGAGTTTGCGTTTGTATTGCTGGGCTGTGCGGCGCCGGCTTTCCTGGCCGGGTTTGTCCAGGACTTCACCGACGCCGTCACACCGCGCGGGCGCTTGCTGGCGACGGTGGTCGCTGCGGTGCTGGCCTACGGGCTGCTGGGCGGCGCCATCCGGCACACCTCCATCCCGCCACTGGACTGGGTCGTGGGCTTCGGGGCCGGTGCCCTGGTGCTGACGGTGTTCACGGTGGCCGGCGTGGCCCACGCGGTCAACATCATTGACGGCTTCAACGGCCTGGCGTCGATGTGCGTGATGCTGATGCTGGCCGCGGTGGCCTACGTGGCCTTCCAGGTTGGCGACCCGCTGATCGGCCTGCTGTGCCTGGCTGGCGTGGGTGCCGTGCTCGGCTTCTTCCTCTGGAATTTTCCGTCCGGGCTGATTTTCCTGGGCGATGGGGGTGCCTATTTCCTCGGGTTCATGGTGGCCGAGTTGTCCATCCTGCTGCTGGTGCGCAACCCCGAGGT
This sequence comes from Rubrivivax sp., assembly GCA_018780805.1. Classification (GTDB taxonomy): domain Bacteria; phylum Pseudomonadota; class Gammaproteobacteria; order Burkholderiales; family Burkholderiaceae_C; genus Rubrivivax. The sequence continues at coordinate 25,444 of JADMJD010000028.1, forward strand.
GTCGCCGATCTTCCCGCTGCTGGTGTGCATCTACCCGGCCTTCGAGACCCTGTTTTCGGTCTACCGCCGCTGGGTGCTGCGGCAGCAGCCAGCGCACATGCCCGATGGCGTGCACCTGCATTCGCTGGTCTACCGGCGTGTGATGCGCTGGGCCGTGGGTGACCGCAGCGCCAAGGCGCTGACCCGCCGCAACTCGATGACCTCGCCCGTGCTCTGGGCCCTGTGCATGGCCTCGATCCTGCCGGCGCTGTTGTTCTGGGACAACACGCCGGTGCTGATGGTCTTCCTGCTGCTGTTTGGCATCAGCTACGTGCTGCTGTACTGGCGCATCGTGCGTTTCCGGTCGCCACGCCTGCTGCGCATCCTCGGTTCCCGCCCCGTGCCGCTGGATGCGGGCGATAATCCGAGGACATGACCGAAAATCCCTCTGAAGAATCTGGCGCACCGGTTGCGCCAGCCCCGCGTTTCGACACCCTCCCGCTCGACCCCAAACTGCTGCGTGCCGTGGCCGATTCCGGCTACACCGCGATGACGCCCATCCAGGCCAAGGCCATCCCGCTGGTGCTGGCCGGCCGGGACATCATGGGCGCGGCGCAGACGGGCACCGGCAAGACCGCCGCGTTCACGATCCCGCTGCTGCAGAAGATGCTGCGGCATGAAAACGCCAGCATGTCGCCGGCCCGCCACCCGGTTCGGGCCCTGGTGCTGGCACCCACCCGCGAGCTGGCCGACCAGGTGGCCAACAGCGTCAAGACCTACGCCAAACACACGCAGCTGCGCTCCACCGTGGTCTTCGGCGGCATCGACATGAAGCCCCAGACCCTGGTGCTCAAGGGTGGGGTCGAGGTGCTGATCGCCACACCCGGCCGGCTGCTGGACCACATCGAGGCCAAAAACGCGATCCTGAACCAGGTCGAGTACGTGGTGCTCGACGAAGCCGACCGCATGCTGGACATCGGCTTCCTGCCCGACCTGCAGCGCATCCTGGCCTACCTGCCCAAGGCGCGCCAGACCCTGCTGTTCTCGGCCACCTTCAGCCCCGAGATCAAGAAACTCGCCGCCAGCTACCTGCAAGACCCGCTGCTGGTGGAAGTGGCACGTGCCAACGCCACCGCCACCAACGTGGAGCAGCGTTTCTACGGCGTCAGCGACGACGACAAGCGCAACGTCATCCGCCAGTTGCTGCGCACACGCGCGCTGAGCCAGGCCATCATCTTCGTGAACTCCAAGCTGGGCTGCGCCCGGCTGGCACGCAGCTTCGAGCGCGATGGCCTGAAGACCCAGGCCCTGCACGGCGACAAGAGCCAGGACGAACGCCTGAAGGCCCTGGCCGCCTTCAAGGCCGGCGAGGTCGATCTGCTGGTCGCCACCGATGTGGCTGCACGTGGCCTGGACATTGCCGACCTGCCGGCGGTCTTCAACTTCGACGTGCCCTTCAACGCCGAGGACTACGTGCACCGCATCGGCCGCACCGGCCGCGCCGGCGCGTCGGGCCTGGCGGTCACACTGGTGGCGCGCGATGACACCCGCCTCGTGTCCGACATCGAAAAGCTCATCAAGAAGAAGATCGAGATCGAGCCCTTCGAGCTGGAAGACGACCGCCCGCGCCGTGCGGCGCCACCGCCGCGCCGCCGTGAAGAAGAGGATTACCGCGAGGCCGCCGACCGTGTGATCGAACGTGCCGCCGAGCGCCCGAGCAGGCCTCCGGCACCACGGCCCGTATCGCGCGACCCGTTTTTCGACAAACCCTATGAAGCCAGCGGCGACGGCTCTGCGGCCTGGGAGAAATCCGCCGGTGCTGCTGCTGCCGCCAAGGCCGCCGGGCCGGTCGTGAAAGCCAAGCGCAAAGTCGGTTCGCTGCTGGGCGGCGGCGGCTGATCAGCCACCGCGGCGGCCTGCCTCAGGCCGCCACTTTCAGGAACAGGTCCCGGTCCGGCGCGAAGTTTGCGTACAGCGGCAACAGGGCGCCGCCCAGCGCCCGCGCGTCGGAGCCTATCGTGCCCGGCAGCACGGCCGGCCGCACGACGCCGCGCCAGTCGTAGCCGTTCAGCGCACTTTGCACCGCGGCCTGCAGCGCGCCGCGCAGGGCCGGGCTGAACGAGCCGTCCAGCACCACGGCCTCCAGGTCCAGCAGGCAGGCGGCGCTGTTCACCGCCAGCGCCACCGCGGCGCCCGCCTGCGCCAGCCACGCGCGGGTCAGTGAGGCCCAGGGGTCCTGCAACGCCCGTTCGTCGCCCGCCACATCGGTGGCCAGGCCACCGGCGGCCCAGGCCCGCTCCAGGTTCAGCAGCGAGGCCACACCCAGCAGCTGGGCCGGTGGTTCACCCGTCTGCGACAAGCCCATCGGCAGGCTGCCGATGGCGCCGGCGTTGCCGTTCAGGCCCGCACGCAAGTGGCTGTCCAGCACCAGGCCGCCGCCGATGAAGGTGTCGACGAACACGTAGAGAAAACCCGTCAGCGCACGTCCGCGGCCGGCCACCAGCTCGGCCACGCAGGCGGCGGCGGTGTCTTTCAGCAGGTGCACGGGCAGCCCGCTCAGCGCTTCCACGGCGGCCCGCAAGTCCACGCGGTCCCACTTGGCGGCCACGGCGGCGTCGGCGCCCAGCAACTCGCGCCAGGCCGACAGCTGCAGCGGCGCGGCGATGCCGATGCCTTGCAGGCGCTCGCTGCGCGCCGGGCCGAGGAGGCTGCGGATGTCCTGCAGGCGCTGCGCGATCTCGGGCAGCACCGCGTCCGGGTCGGGGAAGTCGTAGGCGATGGCCCAGCGCTCGCGCACGGCGCCGGCAAAGTCCAGCAGCAGCACGTCCAGGCTGCGGCGGCCGAGCTTGATGCCGATGGAAAACGCGCCGTCCGGGTTCAGCGACAGCGGCACCGAGGGCTGGCCCACCTTGCCCCGCACCGGCTGGCCCTTGCGCAGCAGGCCGTCGTCCAGCAGGCGTTTGGTGATCATCGAGATGGTCTGCGCGGTCAGGTGTGTCAGCCTTGCCAGTTCGGCCGCCGGCAGGGCGCCGTGCAGGCGCAGCGCCTGCAGCACCACACGTTCGTTGTACTGCCGCAGCCCGCCCTGGCTGGAGCCACGCGGCCGCAGGTGGTCGGGGGTGTCGGCTTTGGCGTGGGCGGGGTTCAAGGTCGTCGGGTTCAGATCAGGCTCAGGGCAGCAAGGCATCCGCCAGCACACCCTTCTTGAAGATGAAGTTCGCGTAGGGCTGCAGCTCGCCGGTCTGCACGATGGCAAAGGCGCCGCGCACCCGGTCGTAGAAGGCAAAGCGCTCGATGGCTTGGCATTGTGCGGGCGTGGCCCAGCCTTGGGCGGCCAGGCGGCCGATGACGTCGCGCTGCAGCGCACTCTGCCAGCCGTCGGGCTGGTGGCTCACCTGCATGTAGACCACCGGCTGGTCCACCGCCGCGTCCAGCGGCAGCAGCGACAACACCGCCTCGGCGACCTGCGCCACGCCCACGCCGGGCAGCTGCAGCACGGGCTTGCCGCGGCCCAGCGTGGCGGCCGTGAAGTTGGCATCGGCGATGACGATCTCATCACCATGGCCCATGTCGGCCAGCACCTTCAGCAGGTCGGGGGTCAGCAGGGGAGGGATGCCTTTGAGCATGTCAGTGGGCCAGACATTCGGCGGGGATCTTCTCAGGCGGCATCGCGCCCGTCATCACCGCCACCGTGTCGCTCATGCTGATCTTCTTCGGGTCCAGGATGGCTGCGCGTTTGCCCAAGCGTGCGACGTGGATGCGGTCAGCGATCTCGAACACATGCGGCATGTTGTGGCTGATCAGGATCACCGGCAGGCCCTTGTCGCGCACGCGGCGGATCAGCTCCAGCACCATGTTGCCTTCTTTCACGCCCAGGGCGGCCGTCGGTTCGTCCAGGATCACCACATGTTCGGCAAAGGCCGCCGCACGTGCCACGGCCACACATTGGCGCTGGCCGCCGGAGAGGGTCTCGACCGCCTGCGTCATCGAACGGATGCCGACCTTCAGGTCGTTCATGCGGGCGATGCTGATTTCCAGCATCTTCTTCTTGTCCAGCATGCGCAGCACGTTGCCCAGGAAACCTTCGCGGCGCAGTTCGCGGCCCAGGAACAGGTTCTCGGCGATGCTCATGGCCGGTGCCACCGCCAGGTCCTGGTAGACGGTTTCGATGCCGACCTTGCGGGCGTCCATCGGGCTCTTGAAGTGGATGGGCTGGCCGTCGAGCCGGATCTCGCCTTCGTCGGGCACCGTGGCACCCGACAGCGCCTTGATCAGGCTGGACTTGCCGGCGCCGTTGTCGCCGATGACGGCCAGGATCTCGCCGGCGCGCAGCTCGAAGTCGGCGCCGTCGAGTGCCGTCACCTGGCCGTAGCGTTTGACCAGGCCGGTGGCCTGCATCACGAGTTTGTGCGTGGCCATGTCAGCGACCCCCCTTGCGAGACAGTTGGTCCACCGTGACCGCCAGGATCACCAGGATGCCGGTGATCAGTACCTGGTAGACCGACGACACGCCCATCAGCGTCAGCCCGTTGCGCAGCACGCCGACGACCACCGCGCCGATCAGCGTGCCGATGATCACCCCGCGCCCGCCGAACAGGCTGGTGCCGCCCAGCACCACGGCGGTGATGGCGTCCAGGTTTTCGGTCTGGCCGGCGTTGGGGTCGCCCACGCCGGTGCGGGCCACGGCCAGCAGCGAAGCGATGCCATAGAACACCCCGGCCAGCACGTACACACCGAGGATCACACGTTCGGTGGGGATGCCCACCAGCCGCGTCGCCTCGGGGTTGTTGCCGACGGCGTACACGTGGCGTCCGGCGGCCGTCTCGCGCAGCCAGAACCACACGCCGATGTAGAGCAAGATCATCAGCACCGTGCCGTAGGCGACATTGGTGCCGGCTATGGCAAAGGTGGTGCCCAGCCAGGTCATCATCTCCGGCACTTCGGTGACGGTCTGCGCGCCCGAGTAGAGCTGGGTCACCGCAAACGCGATGTTGAAGGTGCCCAGCGTCACGATGAACGGCGGCAGCTTGATCTTCGTGACCAGCAGCCCGTTCAGCAACCCGAAGGCCGCGGTGGCGCCCACGCCGCACAGGATGGCCAGCGGCGCGGGCAGGCCGAGGTCGGCGGCGAGCTTGGTCATCACGATGCTGCCCAGTGCCATCACCATGCCACACGACAGGTCGATGCCGGCGGTCAGGATGATCAGCGTCTGGCCGATGGCGATGACACCGACCACCATCACCTGCTGCAGGATCAGCGACAGGTTCTCGCCGCTGAAAAATCGCTCCGTGGTGAACGAGAAGAAGGCACAGGCGATGGCCAGTGCGATGAAGGGCCCGAGTTGTCCGATCGGGGGAAGCTTGTTCTTCAGCGTTGCCACGGCCGCACCTCTTACTTCTTGCCCCAGCACAGGTCCGTGCCGGTCTTGACGTCCTTGCTGTCCACGCCGGCCACCGGCTTGGCGGCGATCAGGGTCACGCCGGTGTCGGTGTAGCCGCTGACCTTCTTGCCGCTCTTGGCGTATTCGATGCCGGCGTCCACGCCCATGGCTGCCATCTTCAGCGGGTACTGCTGGCTGGTGGCGGCGATCACACCCTTGCCGACGTTGTTGATGCCTTCGCAGCCACCGTCCACGCTGACGATGATCACGTTCTTTTCCTTGCCGGCTTTCTTCAGTGCGTTGTAGGCACCGGCGGCGGCGGGTTCGTTGATCGTGTAGACCACGGTCACGTCGGGCGCCTTCTGCAGGCAGTTTTCCATCGCGGTCTGGCCCTTGGCGCGGTCACCGAAGCTGTCGGCCATGCAGATCACCTCGGCTGCCTTGCCCAGTTCGTTGCTCTTGGCGTCGGGCGCGGCCAGGCCGAAACCCTTCAGGAAGCCGTTGTGGCGCTGCGCCCCCACCGGGTGGCCAGGGAACAGGTCCAGCGTGACGATCTTCGCGGGTTTGCCACCCAGGGCCGCCTTCGCGTACTGGCCGATCAGCTCGCCGGCCTTGTAGTTGTCGGTGGCGAAGAGGGCGTCGATGGCCTCCACCGGGTCGGTCGGGCTGTCGAGCGCGATGACCATCACGCCCTTGTCACGTGCCTTCTTGATGGCCGGGATGATGGCCTTGGCGTCGCTGGGTGTGATCAGGATGGTCTTGGCGCCGGCGGCGATCATGTTTTCCATCGCCGTCACCTGGCCGGCGTTGTCGCCGTCGGTCTTGCCGGCACCCGACAGCAGCTTCGCGCCCTTGGCCTTGGCCGCGGCGTCGGCACCTTCTTTCATCTTCACGAAAAAGGGGTTGGTCTCGGTCTTGGTGATCAGGCCGATGACCGGCTGCTGCGCGGCCGCGTGGCCGGAGAGGCCGGCGATGAGGGCCAGGGCGGCGAGGGTGGTGGGCTTCAGCAGGCGCATGGTTTGTCTCCGTCGTGTTGAGTGAACGTCTTCATTCTGGGCGACGAAATTAAATAAATCAAGGTGAGTGATTAATGGAAAACCCGGATTCGAGGATCGGTGAGCGGCCTGATCATTCGGCGCGACAAGACAACCAGGAGCTCCCATGTTCATCGTCTGCGGCGAAGCGTTGATGGATGTTTTTGCCACCGCCGACACGCCCACCGGCACGCTGATGGACGCCCGCATCGGCGGCTCGCCGCTGAACGTGGCCATCGGCCTGGCCCGGCTGGCGCAGCCGGTGGCCTTCCTCGGTGCCCTGTCCACGGGTTTCCTGGGCGACCGCTTGGCGCGGGCGCTGGCCGAGGAGGGTGTGTCCGACCAATGCCTGGCCCGCATCGACGCGCCCACCACCCTGGGCCTGGTGGGACTGGACGCCCGGGGCGTGCCCTCGTACGCCTTCTACGGCCACCGCTGCGCCGACCGCCTGTTGCCGCTGTCGGTGCTGGACCAGGTGCCGGCCGACGCGCAGGCGCTGCACTTCGGCTCCTACGCGATGGTGGTGGAGCCGGTGGCCAGCACGCAGCGGGCACTGGTCGAACGTCTGGCCGGCCAGGTGCTGGTGGCCTACGACCCGAACATCCGGCTCAACGTCGAACCCGACCTGCAGCGCTGGCGCGACACGCTGGCCTGGATGCTGCCGCGCACCCACCTACTGAAGATCAGCGACGAAGACCTGGGCCTGCTGTTTCCGGGCCAGGCGCCGGAGGCCTTGGCCGCAGCCTGGCTGCAAGCCGGTGTTGAGGCCGTGGTCCTGACGCGGGGCGGTGAGGGTGCCACCGCCTGGACCGCGACACACCGTGTGGACGTGCCGGGCCGCGCGGTGCAGGTGGTCGACACCGTGGGGGCGGGTGACACCTTCCAGGCTGCGCTGCTGACCTGGTTGGCCGAACATGGGCGGCTGCGGCCCGGCGCGTTGACCAGTCTGGACGCCGATGCGTGGCGTGCCGCACTGGCGTTTGCCGCAGGCGCTGCCGCGATCACCTGTTCACGTCGGGGTGCGGACCTGCCGCGCCGTGCAGAACTGACCTGATCAGCCGGCCAGCAGCGCAAAAACTGCCGGCACGCGATCTGGCAGGGTGATCGGCTGCTGGCGCCAGCTGCTCACCGTGGCGCTGCGGGTGAAGGCCGACGGTGTCGTCAGCCCGACGCTGACGCTCAGCCGCGTGGCCGGCGCCAGGCTCTCCAGCAGCGCGGCCAGCAGGGAGGCATTGCGGTACGGGGTTTCGATCAGCAACTGGGTCTGGCCGAGCCGGCGCGACAGCACTTCCAGTTCGCGGATGCGGGCCGTGCGCGGCGCCGCGTCCTGCGGCAGGTAACCGACAAAGGCAAAACTCTGCCCGTTCAGCCCGCTGGCACTGAGCGCCATCAGCAGCGAACTCGGGCCGGACAGCGGCAACACCGGCACACCGGCGGCATGGGCCGCCGCCACCAGCGCCGCGCCCGGGTCGGCCACCGCCGGCAGGCCGGCTTCGGAGATCAGCCCCAGGTCGTGCCCGGCCAGCGCGGGCGCCAGCAGCGCCTGCCACTCGGCGGCCGGCACCGGCTCGCGGCTGCCTTTGCGCGGGCGGGGCAGCTCGGTGATCTGGATGGCCTGCAGCGGCTGCGCCAGCGGCACCACAGCGTCCACACGCTTGAGGAAGGCGCGTGCGGTCTTGGCGTCTTCCGCCGCCCAGTGGGCCAGGCCGGCGGCACGGCGGATCACGTCCTGTGGCAGCACCTCGTCCAACGGGCCGGGCGCCAGGCCCAGGTCGAGTGTGTTGGGCACCAGCAGCAGCGTGCCGAGCTTTCCCGGGTGCGGGCGTTCACTCACGTGGCATGCCTCAGTGCGTCGAGGCCGGCCTCGCGCAGCAGTGCCGCCACACGGATCAGCGGCAGCCCGATCAAGGCCGTTGGGTCGTCGGAGTGGATGGCGTCCAGCAAGGCGATGCCCAGGGTTTCGCTCTTGGCGCTGCCGGCGCAGTCGTAGGGCTCCTCCAGCCGCAGGTAACGTTCGATCTCGTCGTCGCCCAGCACCCGAAACTGCACCCGCACCGGCGCCAGCAGCGCACGTTCGAAGCCGATGTCCGGCCGCAGCACGGCCAGCCCGGTCTGGAAGATGGCGGTGCGGCCGGAGAGCCGTCGCAGCTGGTCCACGGCGCGGGCGTGGGTGCCGGGTTTGCCCAGAGGCTCGCCGTCCAGGTCGCAGACCTGGTCGGCGCCGATCACCACGGCGCCGGGGTGGCGGCTGGCCACCTCGCGGCCTTTTTCCAGCGCCAGGCGCAAGGCCAGATCGGCCGGCGCTTCGCTGGGCCGGGGCGTTTCGTCCACCTGCGGCGCGTCCACCGTGAAGGGCAGGCGCAGGCGGGTGAGCAGTTCGCGCCGATAGCGCGACGTGGATCCAAGCACGAGCGGGGTCATGTCGGGATTGTGCGGGACTACACTGCGCGCGCCATGTCTGCACCTGTACCCGCTCCTGCCTCCCCGCCCGCCTCCAGGCCCGTCGACCCACGCCAGCTGTCGCTGCTGCGCTTTGCCGAAACCACCGGCACGCTCAGCGGTGTGTGGCCCGCCGCCGATCTGGTCCGTCTGGGCGCTGACGCACCGCCGGCCGGTGCCGCTGAGGTGCATTGGTCGGCCCAAGGTGAGCGCCGCGCCGTGGCTGGCGACAGCCCGCAGACCTGGCTGCACGTGCAGGCCCACACCGAGGTGGAGCAGGTCTGTCAGCGCTGCCTGGGGCCGATGACGCTGAGATTGGACGCACAACGGTCTTTCCGCTTCGTGCGCGACGAAGAAGAGGCCACTCGGCTGGACGAAGAGAGCGAAGACGATGTGCTGGCGCTGCCCAAGCGTGGCCTGCTGGACCTGCACGAGCTGGTCGAGGACGAGCTGATCCTGGCCTTGCCCATCGTGCCGCGGCACGAGACCTGCCCTCAGCCTTTGCCGCTGCCGGCAAACGAACCCGACGAAGAGGAAGTGGCGCCGCCCAATCCCTTCCAGGCCCTGGCCGTGCTCAAGCGCAAGCCAAACTGACCGCACGTGCTATACTTGAAGGCTTTTCCGCATGGCTTGAACGAGATCACGGCCGGCGGACCCCGATTGCAGCCCGAGCTCAAGCCAGATCCCTGGCGGGCCCCAGGAGAAACACATGGCCGTTCAACAGAACAAGAAGTCGCCTTCCAAGCGCGGCATGCACCGCTCG
>JADMJD010000106.1:0-2571 GCA_018780805.1 Rubrivivax sp.
TCGGTCAGCGCGAAGGTGATGCCGGTGGACAGCGGCTGGAACACCGTGGCGCCGCCGTTCTTGGCCTTCAGGCGCTCGTAACACTCCACGCCCTTGTCGGTGGCGTAGCCGGTTTCACATTCTTCCCACGACACCTTCACGCCGTTGATGCCGCCCTTGGCATTGACGAACTTCAGGTAGTCCACGTAGCCGTTGGCAAACGGCACGCCGTTGGGGGCGTAGGCGCCGGTGCGGTACACCAGCACCGGGAAAAACTGTTCCTTGGCCTGCGCCAGGGCCGTCTGCGCCACGCCGGCCAGACCGGCTGCGGCGACGAGTGCCGAAAGGGCCATCGACTTGTACTTCATGATTTGTCTCCGTTGAGGGTGTGGTCAGTGGGGGAACGGCCAGAGCCGCAGCTTTTCCTTCGCGATGGACCACAGGCGCGCCAGGCCATGGGGTTCCACGATCAGGAAGAAGACGATCAGCGCGCCGAACACCATGAAGGTCATGTGCGAGGCGAGCGCGGTGTCGATGGGGATCCCGAACCAGTAGGGCAGGTTGTCCAGCACGATGGGCAGGGTGACGATGAAGGCAGCGCCGAAGAAGCTGCCCATGATGGAGCCCAGGCCGCCAATGATCACCATGAACAGCAGCTGGAAACTGCGGTCGATGGAAAACGCCGCCGGCTCCCACGCGCCCAGGTGCACAAAGCCCCACAGTGCGCCGGCCACGCCGACGATGAAGCTGCTGACGGCAAAGGCCGTGAGCTTGGCGTACACCGGGCGGATGCCGATCACGGCGGCCGCCACGTCCATGTCGCGGATGGCCATCCACTCGCGGCCGATGTGGCTGCGCACCAGGTTCTTGGCCAGCACCGCAAACACGATCAGGAAGGCCAGGCAGAACAGGTACTTCTCGGCTGCGGTGTTGACGATCCAGCCGAACACGTCCAGCTGCGCCACCGACACCGAGCCCGAGGCCGAGTCGTTGGTGAACCACTTGATGCGCAGGAAGGCCCAGTCGGTGAAAAACTGCGCCGCCAGCGTGGCCACGGCCAGGTACAGGCCCTTGATGCGCAGGCTGGGGATGCCGAACAACACCCCCACCGCGGTGGCACACACGCCGCCCAGCAGCAGACAGACGATCAACGGCAGGCCTTCCACGCGCACCGCGAAGTTGTAGGCCGCGTACGCGCCCACCGCCATGAAGGCGCCGGTGCCCAACGAGATCTGGCCGCAATACCCCACCAGGATGTTCAGGCCCAGGGCCGCCAGCGACAGGATCAGGAAGGGGATCAGCACCGCGCGGAACAGGTATTCCGGCGCCAGCAGCGGCACGGCGATGGCTGCAAAGGCGATCAGCAGGCCGATGGCGATGCGGTCCTGCAGGATCGGGAAGACCTGCAGGTCGGCGGCGTAGCTGGTCTTGAATTGGCCGTTTTCGCGGTACAGCATCGCTCAGACCCGATCAATGATTTTTTCGCCGAACAGACCTTGTGGCCTGACGAGGAGGAACAAGAGAGCCAGCACATAGGCAAACCAGATCTCGATGCCACCGCCGAGACTGGGCCCGATGTAGAGCTCAGAGAGTTTTTCGCCCACGCCGATGATCAGGCCGCCGATGATGGCGCCGGGCACGCTGGTCAGGCCACCGAGGATGACCACCGGCAAGGCCTTGAGGGCCACCAGCGACAGCGAAAACTGCACGCCCAGCTTGCTGCCCCAGATGATGCCGGCCACCAGCGCCACGAAGCCGGCGACGCTCCAGACGATGATCCAGATGCGCGACAGCGGGATGCCGATGGACTGCGCCGCCTGGTGGTCGTCGGCCACCGCGCGCAGTGCGCGGCCGGTGGCCGTCTTCTGGAAAAACAGGCTCAGCAGCGCCACCAGCGCCGCCGCGATCAGCGCCGCGTACAGGTCTTCCTTGTTGACCAGGATGCCGCCGGGGAAGGTGCCCTCCAGCAGGAACATCGGGTCCTTGGGCAGGCCGATGTCGATCTTGTAGATGTCGCTGCCGAACACCGTCTGGCCGAAGCCATCGAGGAAGTAGGTGATGCCCAGCGTGGCCATCAGCAGCGTGATGCCCTCCTGGTTCACCAGCTTGCCCAGCACCAGTTTTTCGATCAACCAGGCGGTGGCGATCATCACCAACATCGCGGCGATGAAACCCAGCACGTTGCCGACGATCTGGTTCTCGAAACCCAGCCATTGCGGCAGCCAGGTCGAAAAACGTGCCATCGCCAGCGCCGCGAACAACACCATCGCGCCCTGCGCAAAGTTGAAGACACCGCTGGCCTTGAAGATCAGCACGAAGCCGAGCGCGATCAGCGAATACAGCATGCCTGCCATCAGGCCGCCGATCAGGGTTTCGAGGAAGAAGGCCATCGTGTGTGCCTAGTGAGAGGTGCCGAGGTAGGCACTGATGACATCCGGGTTGGCACGCACCTCGTCGGGTGTGCCGTCGCCGATCTTCTTGCCGTAGTCGAGCACGACCACGCGGTCGGAGATGTCCATCACCACCCCCATGTCGTGTTCGATCAGCACGATGGTGGTGCCGAACTCGTCGTTCACGTCCAGGATGAAGCGG
>JADMJD010000106.1:2581-34834 GCA_018780805.1 Rubrivivax sp.
CTCGTCCAGCAGCAGCACCTGCGGCTCCATCGCCAGCGCGCGGCCCAGGTCCACACGTTTTTGCAGGCCGTAGGGCAGGCGCCCCACCGGGGTCTTGCGGTAGGCCTGGATCTCCAGGAAATCGATGATGCCTTCGACAAACGCGCGGTGTTGATTTTCTTCGCGCTCGGCCGCACCCCAGCGGATGGCCTGCTGGAAGAGGTTGCTCTTCATGCGCAGGTTGCGGCCGGTCATGATGTTGTCCAGCACGCTCATGCCCTTGAACAGGGCCAGGTTCTGGAAGGTGCGTGCCACACCCATCTCGGCCACCTGGCGGCTGTTCATGTGGCTGAAGGTCTGGCCGCGGAAACTGATGCGGCCCTGCTGCGGCTGGTACACGCCGTTGATGCAGTTCAGCATGCTGCTCTTGCCAGCGCCGTTGGGGCCGATGATGGCGCGCAGCTCGTGTTCGCGCACGTCGAAGCTGATGTCGGTGAGTGCCTTCACGCCGCCGAAAGCGAGCGAGATGTTCTGCACTTCGAGGATGACGTCCCCGATCTTCTTGCTGGCCATCTCAGTGCCCGCCCGGCCGCCCGAAGGGCACTGAGCGCCCCCTCGGGGGGCAGCGAACGAAGTGAGCTTGGGGGTTGAACATCATGCGGCCCTCTTCATCGCAGGGAACACCTTCACGTCGGCGATCTTCAGCGTGGCCGACACCATGCCGCTGCGCCCGTCCTCGAACTTCACCGCGGTCTCCACGTACTGCTCGGTCTTGCCGCCGTACAGCGCGTCCACCAGCACCTGGTAACGCTCGCCGATGTAGCCGCGGCGCACCTTGCGGGTGCGGGTGAGTTCACCGTCGTCGGCGTCGAGTTCCTTGTGCAGCACCAGGAAACGGCTGACCTGGCTGCCGGCGAGCTTGTCGTCCTGCGCCAGGTCGGCGTTGACCTTCTCCACGCAGTCCTGGATCAGCGCATAGACCTCGGGTTTCTGCGCCAGGTCGGCATAACCGCCGTAGGGCAGGTTGCGCTTCTCGGCCCAGTTGCCCACGGCTTCCATGTCGATGTTGATGAAGGCGCAGGCCTTTTCGCGCCGGTCACCAAAGGCCACCGCTTCCTTGATGAAGGGGAAGAACTTGAGCTTGTTCTCGACGTACTTGGGCGCGAACATCGCGCCGTCGTGCGGGCCGCCCATCAGCCGGCCAACGTCTTTTGCGCGGTCGATGATCTTCAGGTGGCCGCCAGCGTCCAGGAAACCCGCGTCCCCCGTGTGGTACCAGCCATCGGGTGTCAGCACCTCGGCCGTGGCCTCGGGGTTCTTGTAGTACTCGCGCAGCAGGCCCGGGCTCTTGACCAGGATCTCGCCGTTGTGTGCGAGCTTGATCTCCACGCCTTCGATGGGCACCCCCACCGTGTCGGCACGCGCTTCGTTGTCGGGCTGCAGGCACACGAACACCGCGGTTTCGGTGCTGCCGTAGAGCTGCTTCAGGTTGATGCCGATGCTGCGGTAGAACGTGAACAGATCGGGCCCGATGGCCTCGCCGGCCGTGTAGGCCACGCGCACGCGGCTCAGGCCCAGCGTGTTGCGCAGCGGGCCGTAGACAAACAGTTTGCCGATGGCGTACTTCAGCCGGTCCAGCCCACCCACCGGCTTGCCGTCCATCAGGTCCGGGCCGACACGCCGGGCCACGTCCATGGCCCGCGCGAACATCCAGCGCTTGAGCGCGCCGGCGTCTTCCATGCGGATCATCACGCTGGTCAGCAGGCTCTCGAAGACCCGCGGCGGCGCAAAGTAGTAGGTGGGGCCGATTTCCTTCAGGTCGATCGTCACCGTGGCCGAGGACTCGGGGCAGTTGACCACGAAGCCGCAGGCCAGCCACTGCGCGTAGCTGAAGATGTTCTGGCCCACCCAGGCCGGCGGCAGGTAGGCCAGCACCTCCTCGTTCGCCGTGAGCTTGTCGAAGCGGGCGCCGGCCGCGGCGCGGTCCATCAGCGTGAAGTGCGTGTGCACCACGCCCTTGGGTTTGCCGGTGGTGCCGGAGGTGAAGAACATCGCGGCCACGTCGTCGGCGCGACCCTGTGCGATCTGGGCGTCAACCTGGCCGGCATGGGCGCTGATCCAGGCCGTGCCGGCCGCGATCAGGCTGTCCATGGACGCCAGGCCCGGCGCGTCGTAGTTGCGCAGCCCGCGGGCTTCGTCGTACCAGATGCGGCTGATCCCCGGGCATTCACCCTGGATCTCCAGCAGCTTGTCCACCTGCTCCTGGTCTTCGACGATGGCGAAGCGAACCTCGGCGTTCTGGATCGGGAACACAAACTCGGTGGACGCCGCGTCCTGGTACAGCGGCACCGGGATGCCGCCCAGCGCCTGCACCGCCAGCATGGACGCGTACAGCCGTGGCCGGTTTTCACCGACCACCACCACATGTTCCCCACGCTGCAGGCCGGCCTCGGCCAGGCCACCGGCCAGGGCCTTCACCAGCTGCGCCAGCGCAGCCCAGTTCGTGGTTTGCCAGATGCCAAATTCCTTGATGCGCAAGGCGGCGGCCTGCGGCCGTTCGGCGGCGTGGCGAAGCATTTGCTGCGGGAAGGTGGTCGGCACCGGCTTGTCTCCTGAGCTCTTCCTGGGCTCTGGCCGTATTGTGGAAAGCCCTTTGACGCCAGGTTGTCGTTCTGACGACAATTCGCGGGAACGTCCTATGAGGCCTTTCCCCAGTGAATGACGAGCGTCAAGCGGTGGGTCCGCCGCCCACGGCGCTGATCACCCGCTCGCGCAGCGCGACCGAAGCCGAGCGTGCCAGCATCCCCTGGCTGGCCGCGCTGCGGCCCGAAGAGCGCCGCCGTGCCGAGGCCGACCTGCGCGTGGTGCGGGCCGAGCCGGGCGAGCTGATCTGCCGTTTTGGCCGCCCCGCCGTGTACTGGCTGGGCCTGGTGGAGGGCCTGCTGAAAATGAGCAACGACAGTGCGCAGGGCCAGGCGCTCACCTTCACCGGCGTGCCGCCCGGCGCCTGGTTCGGCGAAGGCACGCTGCTCAAGCGCGAGAGTTACCGCTACAACATCGAGGCGCTGCGCAGCAGCCTGGTGGCCGGCATCGGCATCCAGACCTTCGAGTGGCTGCTGGACCACAGCATCGTCTTCAACCGCTTCGTGATGCTGCAGATCAACGAGCGCCTGGGCCAGTTCATCGCGGCGCGCGAGATCGACCGCCTGACCCACCCCGATGAACGGGTGGCGCGCAACCTCGCGGCCCTGTTCCACCCGGTGCTGTACCCGGGCGTGGGCACGCTGCTGCGCATCACGCAGCAGGAGCTCGGTTACCTGGTGGGCCTGTCGCGCCAGCGCGTGAACGAGGCCCTGCGCGCGCTGCAGTCGGCGGGGGTGATCCGCATCGAATACGGCGGCGTGCGTGTGCTGGAACTGAATGCGCTTCGAGCCTACAGCGTGCAGTGATCCGGACATTCCCTGCGCACGCTGATCAGGCGTGCACCCTAGACTGCCACGCGGTTCAGGGAGCGAAAAACATGGGTTCATGGAAGGTAAGGCTGGCTTGCGGCGTGGTCGCGGGCCTGTTGGTTGCTTGCGGGGGCGGGGGCGGTGGTGATGCCGAAGGCGGTGGCACCAGCAACTACCCCACGCTGGTGGTGGGTGGCAGCTTCAGTCTGCCGGCGCCCGATGCGTTGCCCGATCGCAGTGTGCTGGCAGGTGTCGAGCGAGGACAAGTCCTCGGTGCGGGTTCACAGCCGGTGACGGCTGCCACGGTGGAGCTGCTGGATGCCGAGGACCCTGCGGCACCGCGCGTGCTGGCCAGTGCGTCCACCGGTGCCGACGGGCGCTTTGCGCTCGATCGGCCAGCGGAGACTTCTGCGTGGCCAGCTGCCCGGACATGGCTCCGGGCGCGCCTGGCCGACGGCACCGTGTTGCGTGCCTATGCCGCTGGCTGGACGGCGCTGACCCCCGGCACCGAGGCTGCGCACCAGGCACTGACGCGCAGCCTGACCCGGGGCGCACTGGGCACGCGGGTCCACACGCGGCAGGAGCTGGCCGATGCGCAGGACGCCGCCAGCTTGTTGTGGCATGGGACGGCGGTGGCCAGCCCGCCGGCCGAGGCGGCAGCGGCGGTGGCCATGGCCTTGGCCACCCAGGCCAGCTGGAACCAGATGCTGCAGCGCCTGGCCGCAGCCACACCCTCTTCCGGTGTGGGCGACGTGGCGGGCCTGCTGCCGCGGGCGGCCGTTCAGTTGCAGTCCTCCCTGGTGGAGGATGGCGCCGCAGCACGTGCCGTCACGGTGAACCAGTCCTGCTTTGATCTGCAGGGCGCCATCGAGCGACAGTGCACGTTCGCCACCCCCGAGCAGGACTCCATTTCCGAGCAATGGGCGGCGTCCACCAGCGCCGTCACGGTGCGGTCCATCTTCTTCGAGCGAGATGTTGTCACCGAGTTGTTCGACGCGATCGGCCCGCTGCCGTTGCTCGAGTTTCCCGCCCGGCCGGGCGAGCAGGTGGTGGTAGATCGTCCACGCCTGGACCTCGCCTCTGCCCCGACCGTGGGCGCCAACGTTCGCATCACGCGCCGGATCTATGCGCCGCAGGCTGTGCAGGCCCTGGGGACGACCGTGCAGGCCATCCCGGTGGTGTTCGACTTCGAGATTGCCATTCTGGACCGCAGCACGGGTCAGCAGGTCGATCTGCTCGCCCGGGAACGGCGCTGGATCGCCCCGGGACGTGGCTGGGTGCGCACCGATGGTCAAGGTCTGGTGCGGGCCGGCGGCACGGTCACGCCGGCAGTCAGCGACCAAGTGGCCATTGCCGGTCAGCCCGACACCTTCGGGGCTGCCGTGCTCCCACTTCCTGCGCCTGTGCAGCGGCAGACCGTGCTCGTGCAGCACCGGCATGCGGTGGTGGGCCCGAACAGCGTCTTCGTGGCCGCTGAAGAGGGTGGTGGTTCGGTGCAGCGCCGTGGCCTCGACGATCTGGCCTTGCAAACCAGCGCCGTGGTCGGCAGCACGGTTCGCCGGGTGGCCGTGTCGGCGGACGGCAGCCGTGTCTACCTCGGGGTCGATGGCGGGCGTGTGATCGAATTCGACGCCGTGTCACTCACGCCACGACGAGAGTTTTCACTGCCCAACGACCCGGCTGGCCGGGCCTACGACCGTGTCTACGACCTGGTGGTGGACAGGTTCAATCCAGCGCGCATCGTCCTGGTGGCCGGCAGCAGCCAGCGGTTTGGCGAATACGGCGCGGTCCTCGTGTTTGTGGACGGCGTGTTGACGGCACGCAATGCGCCTGGCCAGAACGTCGACGATTTCGGATGGGGGCGGTACGCGATCGGAGCCCTGGCCTGGAGTGAAACTGCCGATGAGTACCTCGCCACGGCACGCCTCGTGCCCGAGAGCTCGTATCGCTTCCGCGTGCAGGGCGACCAGACGACAGAATTGGCCGCTTTGCCACTGGTGACCTACGGGGCCTGGAAGGGGTCGGGCGGCCGGCTGATCGCTGCCGACGGCGCCGTCTACGACGCCCAGACCTTCCAACTGGTGCGTCAGCTCGCCCTGGCGCCGTTTGCGCTGCGGCGGTGCGAACCGCTGGGGGGCACGCAAGCCTTGTGCAACCTCTCGACTGGCGGTGTGGACGTTTCTGACCACCTGGTGCGGTTCGATGCCATCACCGGCGCCTACCTTGGCGCATACCGGGCCGACACAAATCCCGCCGACAGTTGCATCGGCAACCCCACACGCTCAGCTGTCGACGGCAGCCGTCAGCTTGTGTCCGTGGTGGCTGCAAGTGGGCTCAGCTGTTCCTTGCAGCTGTGGCAACTCGACGGCGGGTCATGAATGCAGCCAGACCGGCCAGCCACAGCAATGCCGAGGCCGGCTCGGGCACCGGGCTGATCTGCAGCGCCGAGATGTTCAGCGTCGAGACACCCAGGTAGTCCGTGGTGTCCACCACGCCCAGGGCCAGCGTCACGAGGCCGGCGCCGGTGAAGGTGTGGCTGAAGCTGTTCTGTGCGCTGCCCGGCTGAGCCGTGGTGGCCAGTGTGCTCAGCTGGCCGCCCAGCACCACGAAGGCGTGGTCCAGGAAGTCGGCGTCCTGGCTGCTGAAGGCCCAGTTGAAGCTCAGCGTGTCACCGGCGGCGACATTGAAGCTCTGGCCCGCCAGGCTGCCTTCGGTGCCGGCTTCATCGCCCAGGTCCAGTGCGTAGGCCGGCAGGCCGGCCAGCGCTTCCACGACGCCGATGTCCACCGCGGCGATGCCGGACAGGTTGAAGGCCGTGTCCGGATCGCCGGGCGCGCTGTAGGCGGTGGTGAGCGTCAGGCTGCCGCCGAGGTCGACAGCATCGCCGTGGGTCTGCCAGGCCGCCTGGGCGCCGAGGGACGAAAACAGGCCCAGTGCGGCCAGGCCGTGTTGAATGCGCTTGTTCATGGTGTCTTTCAGCGGTGGACTTCAGCGAACCAGCAGGTCGCGCGGGCCGTTCAGTTGGGCGGGGCTCAGGCCACGCAGCGTCAGCAGCGCGCGGAAGGCGGCGCCGCCGGCCGGGCCGTCGGTGTCCACCTGCACGCCGGTGCCACCGAGCACGGGCACAAAGCGCACATAACCTTCTGCCACGGCGTCGGTGCCAGCGTAGCCGCTGGCGGCCAGCAGGCTGCGCAGGTCGATCTTGTCGGTGCCCGGGCTGAAGTCGGTCACCACGTCACCGGCGTCGCGCATCGACGAGTAGGCGAACAGGTCGGCGCCGCTGCCGCCGGTGATCAGGTCGGCCCCGCCGCCACCGACCAGCATGTCGTCGCCTGCGGTGCCGCTCAGCACGTTGCGGGCGCTGGTGCCGGCGATGGTCTTGTAGATCGACAGGCCCACGACCACCGGGTCATGGTCCGACGAGCGGTAGACGTTGGCCTGGTACGGGTCGGGCGGGCACAGGCCGCCGCAGTTGGTGTTCGGTGCCTTGAATTCCTGGTTGTAGTCGCGCAGCGCCGCCTCGTCGGCATTGATGTGCCAATGGGCCAGGCCTGCCACCTTGGGCGACAGCGCGGCCGTGCTGATCGCGTGGTCCAGCCGGCCCGAGGCGCCATCAAAGACGTAGCTGTAGCCCAGCGTCTCGAAGCGGCCCGATTCATCGACGTAGCCGCTGCTCGTCAGGTCGTGGATCGGGTCTTCCTGGGCGTAGGCGTTCAGGTCGCCGATGATCAGCACGTCGTTGCTGCCGGTGTTGCCCTGCAGCTGCGCGACGAAACTGCGCAGCGCCTGGGCCTGGGCCAGCCGGGTCGGGTTGTAGCAGCCCTGGCCGTCGCCCTGGTCGAGGTTGGCGCCGCTGGCATCGCTGCAGCTCTTGGACTTGAAGTGGTTCACGATGACGGTGAACTTCTCGCCGTTGGCCGCCGCGAAGGTCTGCGCCAGCGGCGGCCGGTTGTGCACCGGGTTGGTGTCACTGACCGGGTCACCCACCGGCGTCAGGCGGGCCGGCTTGTAGACCATCGCCACACGGATGGCATCGGTGCCGGTGCCACCACCGGTCACCGTGCCGCCCACGGCCGCGTAGGTGCCGGCGCCCAGCTTGGCGTTCAGCCCGTCGACCAGGTTCTGCAGCGCCACCGTGCCGTTGTTCTGGATCTCCATCAGGCCGAAGACATCGGTGCCGATCGTGCTCATGGCCTCGACGATCTTGGTGCGTTGGCGGCCAAATTCCGTGATGTTGCTGGCGCCGCGGCACAGGCTGGCCGACGGTGGCTCGTTGCCCAGCGTGCACTTCTGGCCGGTGTTGCCGAAGGCGTCACCGCCGTTGGTGAACGTGGTGAAGAAGTTCAGCACGTTGAAGGAGCCGACCGTGCGGTTGCCCGCCACCGCCTCGGGTGCAGCGGTGCGCGGGTTGCTCACGGTGAAGGCGGGCGCCGAGGTGGGCTGGAGGCGGTACAGGACGATGCCGGCGGCGCTGTTGGTGGCCAGGCCGAAATCGATCGTGCCGGTGAGCGACGCGACCGTGTCGCCCGCGCGCGCCACGCCGGAGCTCAGGTCCATGTACGGCGTCGGGTTCGGGTTCTGAAAGCTGCTGCCATCGTCCAGCAGCAGCGTGCTGCGGGCGTTTTCACTCGCCAGCGCCAGCGCCTCGGGCGAGCCCGGGCGGTGGCGGTTGGTCGGGATCTCGCGGCGGCCACCGGCGGCCACCGTGAGCTGGCCGTAGCGCCCCTGGAAGAAGTTCTGCTGCACCGTCAGCGGCGCGCCTTGCGGGCCGGTCAACGTGACCAGCATGCCCTCGTAGCGCTCCAGGCCGTCGGCCTGAGGCACCGGCAGGCTCACGGGCGTGGGGGCGATGCTGCCGTTGCCCAGCAGCGTGATGCCCGTGGGGCTGGTCAGCTCGGTCAGTGGGCGTGCTTCAGCGGCGGGGTTGGATGTGCTCAGTGAGACGTCGAACTCGGTGACGACGGCGGTCAGCTGCAGCAGCTGGCCCACGGCCACCGTGGGCGCGCTGCTGGTGAACACGAAGACACCGTCGGATGTGGCCGGGTTGCCATCGCCCGCCGGGTCCTGCAGGAAAAACCCGTTGTTCAGCAGCCGGGTCACGACCCCGCTGGTGGTGACGGTCTGGCCGACCAGCGGGCTGGTGGCGCCACTGCCCTGGATCGTGTAGATCGGCGTGACGGCGGCCTGGGCCAGGCCGGCCAGCGCCAACAGGCAGGCTGCAAAAACGGGGCGGACGATGGGCATGTTCATGCGCGGTCTCGGGTGCTCAGGCGCGGCGGCGGGCCACAAAACCCATCGCGGCCAGGCCGGCGAGCAGCATGGCGGTGGTCGAGGCTTCCGGCACCGGCGTCACGGTGAAGGCCACCGTGCTGGGCACCAACGCGGACTGGTCGCCGCCGACCAGGATGTTCCAGTTGGCGCTGTTGTTGACCAGCGCGCCGTAGGCGGCAAACGTGGTCGCGCCAGCGCGCGCGCCGGTGTAGTCGCCGAAGTCGGCACTGCTGGTCAGCTGGACGGCGTTGACACCCACCACCAGGCCGGCGTTGGTGATGTTGGTGGCGCTGGCGTCGTTGCTGACCGCGGCCAGGAACGTCGTCGGCGCCGTGGCGGCGCTGCCGAGGAAGGCGTACAGCGTGTCGTCCGTGGCCGACAGGCCCAGGCCGGTGCCGCCACCAGCGGCCAGGACCAGCGAGCCGATGGACGCGGTAATGACGTCGGGCGCCGCGTCGATCTCGGTGAACAGCACCACCGTGCCGGCGGCGATGACGCCGCTGCCGGTGTTCCAGACCAGGGTGTGTTCGTTGGTGTCGTTGAAGGCGCTGCCGTTCCACTCGTTGTCGCTGAAGAACACCTGGGTGTTGGCAGCGATGTCGGCCAGGGCCGCGACGGACCAGTAGTCCTTGTCGGCGTTGAAGCCGGTGAAGGCCAGGTCACCGGTGGTCAGGGCCTGCGCGGGCAGGGCAAAGGTGGCGGCGGCCGCAGCGGCCAGGGCAAGTTTGTACATGGGGGTTCCTCCGTGGGGCGGCCGGGTGTCCGGCGCTGCCCGCATGCTGGTCACCGCGCATGAAGGCCCCGTGACACCCCCCGCGAACGCGGGGGTGGCGGGTGGTGTCAGCCCCCGTTGCTCACACCCGCCGCCACATGGCCGGCCGGCACATGGCCGGCGGCGCTCTCCACATGCCCGGTCTGGTCATCGAAGAAGAAGTCGGGTTCGAACTCGCGCAGAAAGGCGCCCTTGGGCAGGCCGCCGAGGAACATCGCTTCATCGACCTCGATGTGCCAATCCATCAGCGTGCGGATCGCGCGTTCGTGTGCCGGTGCGCTGCGCGCCGTCACCAGCGCCGTGCGCAGCCGCATGGTCTGGCCGGGGCTGTGCTGAAGCTGTTGCAGCGCCTGCAGCAGCGGCTTGAAGGGGCCGGCCGCCAGCGGCAGCGCGGCGTGTTCCCGTTCGTGGTGCTGGAACGCGCCCAGGCCCTGCTGCTGGAAGACGCGCTCGGCTTCGTCGGAGAACAGCACGGCGTCGCCGTCGAACGCGATGCGCACCTCGTGCGGGTGCGCCTCGGACGCGTGCGCCGCATGGGTGGCCACACGCGCTGCGGGCACACCGGCGGCCAGGGCCGAGCGCACATCGGCTTCGTTGGCCGAGAGAAACAGGTTGGCCGCCAGCGGTTTGAGGTAACGCCAGGGGCTTTGCCCGCGTGTGAACACACCACGTTCGATGGGCAGGCCGAAGTGTTGCGCCGAGCGGAACACGCGCATGCCCGACACCGGGTCGTTGCGCGACAGGATCACCACCTCCACGCGCGGCGGCGTGCCGGCTTCGTTGAAGGCCAGCAGCTTGCGCACCAGCGAAAACGCCACGCCGGGCCGGGCCGGCTGTTCCAGCCGCGCCAGTTGCAGCTGCATGTAGGCGTGGTCGTCGCTGGCCTCGAAGACATGGTTCTCTTCTTCGAAGTCGAACAGCGCACGTGAAGAGATCGCGACGACGAGGCGGCCATCCAGGGTGCTGGGCATGGCGTGATGATAGGAGCGCCACCCTCGGGAAGTCCCGCGATCCGATCCTGCCAGGCCGAGCCGTTCCTGAAAGACGGCTGGCCACGAGCCGCCTGTAATGCCGCGGCGGCTGCACCCCGTGCGGCCGCTGGACCATGACCCGAGGAGACACCATGTTCAAACCCCCGTTCACCCTGGCCGGCCTGCTGGGTGCCGGCCTGCTGGCCAGCGGCGCTGCAGGCGCTGCCGAGCGCGCCCGCGTTTCATTGCCCCCGCCGCCCGACCCCCTGTCCTGTTCCCTGCTGGCCACACCGGCCGGTGGCGTGGTCGGTGGTGAAGGCATCAAGACGGTCACCGCCGCCATCGTGCCCACCAACGGCACCAACGTCGCCTATTGCCAGGTGGACATCCTCTACGGCACCTCACCGGAGCAGAACATCAATGTGCGCGTCGGCCTGCCGCTGAACTCGCTGGACGGTGGTGTCGGCGGTGTGCAGGGTGCGTGGAACGGCCGCACGCAGGGCATCGGCGGCGGCGGCTGTTCGGGCAGCCTGAGCGTGCAGCCGCCGGTGAACGCCGGCTACGTGGGCTCGGGCAACGACACCGGCCACGTGGGCGGCAGCTGCGAAGCCGGCGTCAACCCTGACGGCACCTACAACCTGCTGTTCATCAACGACTTCATCCGCAACGGCATGAAGCAGCAGATCCTGCTGTCCAAGGCCGTGGCAAAGACCTACTACGCGCGGCGCCCGTCCTACAACTACTGGAACGGTTGCTCCACCGGGGGCCGCCAGGGTTATGTGCTGGCGCAGGAGCTGGCCCAGGAACTTGACGGTGTGCTCGCCAACGCCCCGGCCATGTACTGGACGCGGTTCCAGACCGCGCAGATGTGGGGCCAGATCGTCATGAAGGACCTGGTGGGCGCCCCGATTGCCGCCGCCAAGCTCGCGCAGGCCACGGCTTCGGCCGTGGCCGCCTGCGACGCCAACGACGGCGTGGCCGACGGTGTGATCGACGAGCCCCGCGCCTGCACCTTCAGTGCGGCGGCCAACATCTGCGGTTCGGCCACGGCACCGGCGGAGAACTGCCTCACGTCCACCGAGGCGCAGGCCATCGACATGATCTGGGACGGCCCGCGCAACCCGGGTGGCGATCGCATCTGGTTCGGCCTGGACCGTGGCACCAACATCGGCAGCCTGAACGGCACGACGCCGTTTGCGCTCGGCACGACGCAGTTCCGCTGGAACACCGCCGACCCGAACTTCGACTGGCGCACGGTGAACATCGCCGGCTATGCCGACATCGCGCAGCAGGGTTCGCAGAACATCGCCGACGTCACGGACACCTTCGGCAACCTCGACGCCTTCCGCCGCAGCGGGGGCAAGCTGCTCACCTTCGTCGGGGCCAACGACAACCTGATCATGCCGCAGGGGGTGTTGCACTACTACCGCCAGATGGCGCGCCGCTACGCCGGTGGCCAGACTGGCAGCTTCGGCGCCGTGCAGGACTTCTTCCGCCTGTTCCGCGGGCCGGGCGTGGGGCATTGTTCAGGCGGACCGGGGCCGCAACCGCAGAACCTCTTCGGCGCGCTGGTCAACTGGGTGGAGAACGGCGTCGTGCCGGAGACCATCCCGGCCGCCATCACGGCCAATGGCGTCACGCGCAACCGGCCCCTGTGCCTGTACCCGAAGACCGCCCTCTACGACGGCGTCGGTGATCCCAACAGCGCCGCCAGCTTCAGCTGCGGCGGCAACCTGGAGACCACCGAAGAGGTCTGCGACAGCGTGCTCGTCAAGTACAAGGACGAGGTGGACGGCCCGCTGGACTACCGCGCCGGCGGCACGTCCCGCCTGAGCTGCCGTCGCTGAACACGCGCTGACCCCGGCATCAGCGCTGGCGTCGCGCCCGCAACATGCCGGGCGTGACGCCGAGTTGTTTGCCGACGACCGCGGTCATGTGGCTTTGGCTGGCAAAACCGGCGCTCAGTGCCACGCTGGCCAGGTCCAGGTCGGTGTCTTGCAACAGGGTGCGGGCGCGCAACACGCGCTGCTTCAGCACGTACTGGTGCGGTGAACAACCCAGGGTGCGGCGGAACAGGCGCGTGAAGTGCGGCGCGCTGCAGCCGGCGGCGTTGGCCAGCCGGTCCAGCGGCAGCGCGCCGCCCAGGCCGCTGGCGATCAACTCGTCCACGTTGCGGCGCTGGGCGGGTGTCAGCGTGCCACGCTCGCACCGTGGCGGTCGGCTGTGGCCATGGGTGGCGAAGACACGCATGGCCACACCCATTGAGAGGGACTGCGCCACCAGGGGCCCGTTCGGGCAGTCTTCGGCCACCTCGCGCACCATCAGCCGCAGCAGCCCGGCAAGCGCCGGGTCCTGGAACTCCAGCGCGCGGCGCAGCGGCCGGGTCTGCCACTCGTCCATCGCCAGGCCTTGGTCGGCCAGCCAGGGCAGGTCCAACTTGAGCATGATGCGGCGGCCTGTGGCGCAGCGCCAGGTGCTGGTGTGTTCTTCCTCGGCGTCGAACAGGCCCATCGAGCCGGGCTGGACCTGCAGGCGGGTCTTGTGCAGGCCGTAGGCGATTTCCGCCTCGGCGCTGCCGACGTCGATCAGGGCCAGCATCGGCAGGTCGTGCACGACGCGGTTGTGCGCCGTGCCACTCACGTCCAGCCACGCCAGCGACAGCCCTTGCCAGCGCGCCAGTTGGGCCGGGCTCAGCCGGCTGCTTTCACCGTGGAAGTTGAGATCGTTCGACATGTGTGGCCTCCTGTGCCGAGTGCCAGGCCGCCGAGAATAACCATCATCCGCATGCGCCGCTCGGCCACCCGTCGCAGCCCCGGCAGCGTGCCAGGCCCCCAAGGCACAATGGTTCGATGAAGCGCCGTCACCTGCTGAGCACCGTTGCCCTGTGGCCCCTGGCTGCACAGGCCCAGACCCCCAAACCCGGCACCCCGCGCGAGCTGAAGTGGGAAGAGCTGGTGCCCAAGGACTGGGACCCGATGAAAGAATTCAAGGGCCAGGACATGGGCGGTGGCCTGTCCGACAGCGACCCCAAGGCCCAGGCCATGCTCAAGCGGCTGCGCGAGATCTGGGATGCCGCGCCCACCGTGCCTGGCCTGGACGGCCAGGTGGTGCGCCTGCCCGGCTTTGTGGTGCCGCTGGACCAGGCGGCCGATGGCCTGAAGACCTTTTTGCTGGTGCCGTACTTCGGTGCCTGCATCCACACCCCGCCACCGCCGTCCAACCAGATCGTTTACGTCGTGGCGCAGAAAGCGGCCCCGCTGCGCAGCATGGACCCGGTCTGGGTGCGCGGCACGCTGCGCACCGAGCGCCAGGCCTCGGCCATGGGCGCCAGCAGCTACCGCCTGGACGCCCTCGGCGTGGAGCCCTACGTCGAGAAGACCCGGTGAACGGCGAGCCCGTGGACCCACCCGAACGCGGGGCCAACCGCGCCGCCCTGGCGCAGACCACGCTGGGCGTGATGGCCCTGGCCAGCCTGATCGTGGCCGCGCTCTGGGTGCTGCGGCCCTTCATCGGCCCGGCCATCTGGGCCGCGATGGTGGTGGTGGCCACCTGGACGCCGATGCTGCGCCTGCAGGGCTGGCTGCGCGGCAGCCGCGGCGGCGCCACGGCGGTGATGACGCTGGTGCTGCTGCTGCTCTTTGTGGTGCCGCTGGTGGTCGCCATCGTCACCATCGTCGGCAACGCCGAACGCATCGTCGAATGGGCCCAGCTGGTGGCGGCCTACCGCATGGCCGAACCGCCGGTCTGGATGGGCACGCTGCCGATGGTCGGGCCGTGGCTGGTCGACCTGTGGCGCCAGCTTGTGGCCGCCGGGGTGGACGGCCTGTTCGAGCGCCTGGCGCCCTATGCCGGCAACCTGACACGCTGGTTCGTCAGCGAGGTGGGCAGCGTGGGTTTTCTGCTCGTGCAGTTCCTGCTCACCGTGGGCCTGGCGGCCGTGATGTACCTGGACGGCGAGACCTGGGCCCACAACGCGCTGCGCGTGGGTGAGCGCCTGGGCGGCGACCGCGGCCGCCACGTGGTGGCGCTGGCGGGTGGCGCCATCCGCGGCGTCGCGCTGGGGGTCGGGGTCACGGCGCTGGTGCAGTCCCTGCTGGGCGGGCTGGCGCTGGCCATCGCTGGCGTGCCCTTTGCCGGCCTGCTGACGGCCGTGATGCTGATGTTGTGCCTGGCCCAGGTGGGCCCGCTGCCGGTGCTGGTGGCCGCCGTGGGCTGGTTGTTGTGGCAGGGCGAGACCGGCTGGGCCATCGGCCTGGGCGTGGCCTCGGTGGTGGTGGGCACGATCGACAACTTCATCCGCCCGGTGTTGATCCGCTACGGCGCCGACCTGCCGCTGCTGCTGATCCTGGCGGGTGTCATCGGTGGCCTGTTTGCCTTTGGCCTGGTGGGCATCTTCGTCGGCCCTGTGGTGCTGGCCGTGGGCTGGACGCTGCTGTCGGCCTGGCTGGGCGGTGACGAGGCGCTGGCCGCCCCGGTGGAAGAGCCCCCGCCGCCGGCATGACGCCGGCAACGCGCACGCAGGGCTCGACCTTGGGCTCGACGTTGGGCACGGCGCTGGTGCTGGCGCTGGGCGCTGCGGTGTCGCTGGGCCTGGCGCGGTTTTCGTATGCGCTGCTGCTGCCGCCGATGCGGGCCGATCTGGGCTGGAGCTACGCCACGGCCGGCGCCATGAACACCGCCAACGCCGCTGGTTACCTGGCCGGTGCGCTGACGATGCCGGCCCTGTTGCGCCGGCTGGGGCCGCGGTGTGCGCTGGTGGGCGGCAGTGCCGCGGTCACCTTGCTGCTGGCGCTGCACGGCTGGGCCAGGGCAGATGCGGCACTGTTTGCGCTGCGTTTTGCCAGCGGCGTTGGCAGCGCGGCAGTCTTCGTGGCCGGCGGGCTGATGGCGGCGCAGCTGGCGGCCACCGTTCCGCCCGGCGGCCGGCCGTCGCCCTCACTCGTGGTGGGGCTGTACTACGGCGGCACCGGCCTGGGCATCGTGGCCTGTGCGCTGCTGTTGCCGGCGCTGGTGGCGCGGCATTGGGCGCCGGGTTGGTGGGGCATCGCCGCGCTCGCCGCACTGGCCACGGTGCTGTTGGCGGCGCGCGCCCGCGTCAGCGCCCCGCCGGCGGCCACCGGCGCGGCGGCCCGCGCGTCGCTGCGGCCGCTGGCCTTCGGCCTGGCGGGGTATTTCATGTTCGGCCTGGGTTACATCGGCTACATGACCTTCGTGGTCACGCTGCTGCGCGAGCAGCAGTTGAGCACCACTGTGGTGACGGTGTTCTACGCGCTGCTGGGCGCCGCGGTGGTGGCCTCGCCCTGGCTCTGGGCCGGGCTGCTGCAGCGCCACCGTGGCGGTCGGCCGATGGCGGTGCTGAACGGCCTGCTGGCGGTGGCCACGGTGCTGCCGGTGCTGGCGCCTGTGCTGGTGCCGGGCCCGCTGCTGGCGCTGGTGTCGGGGGCCTTGTTCGGCGCGGTGTTCCTGTCGGTGGTGGGCTCCACCACCGCGCTGGTGCGGCACAACCTGCCACCCGCGGCCTGGCCGGCGGGCATCAGCGCGTTCACCGTGGTGTTCGCCGCGGGGCAGATCGTCGGGCCGTGGTTGGTGGGCCGGCTGGCCGACGGGCCGGGTGGCCTGGCGCAGGGGTTTGTGCTGTCGGCAGCGCTGCTGGCGCTGGGCAGTGCCCTGGCCTCACGCCAGAAGAGCGTCCCACAGCAGCTTCAGGCCCGTTAACAGCATGCCCAGCTCGAACAAGCCGTAGAACAGTTTCTGCGGCACGTGGCGCACAAAGCGCACACCCAGCCAGACGCCCAGCGGCGCCAGCGGCACCAGCACCAGCGAGGTGCTCATGTTCTGCCCATCGATCAGCCCCAGCCAGGCGTAAGGCACCCACTTCGACAGGTTGATGGCGGCAAAAAACACCGACATCGTGGCCGTGAAGACCACCGGGCTCAGCTTCAGCGGCATCACGTAAAAACCCACCGGCGGGCTGCCGGCATGGGCCACGAAGCTGGTGAAGCCCGAGGTGGCACCCAGCACCCAGCCCAACGCGCGCGACGGCGGCGGCGCGTCGGCCCGCGGCGGAAAAAAGCGGCGGATGGCCAGGAAGGCGAGCGTCACCGCACCGACGATGCCGGCCACCACCGGCCCCGACAGCCAGCCGAACAGCAGCGTGCCCAGCACCGTGCCCAGCAGCCCGGCGGGGATGAGCAGCCGGATCAGCGCGCGGTCGCGCTGTTGCCACAGCGCGGCCAGGCCGAAGCCGTCCATCACCGCCAGCAGCGGCAGCATGATGGCGGCGGCCTGCGGCACCGGCACCGCCAACGCCATCAGCGGCACCGCCAGTGCGCCGAAGCCGCCGCCAAAGCCGCTCTTGGACAGCCCCATCAGCAGCACGGCCGGCACGGCCACGGCGTAGAAGGCCGGGTCGGTGATCAAGCGCAGGGGTGTTCGGTCATCGCAGCGACAATTGTCGGATGTTCCAGCCCAGCCAACAGGATGTGCGCCGCTTCTTCTGCGGCGCCGCTGCCAAGCAGCGCAGCGGTGCCGTGCTGACACCGATGGAAGACATTGCCGGGCGATGGATCGTGCAGCACCCGGAATACGACGCCGACCTGGCCGATGAAGCCGAGGCGCTGGCGCGGGTCTACACGGTGGAAGAAGGCCGCAGCAACCCCTTCCTGCACCTGAGCATGCACCTGTCCATCGAAGAGCAGTGCAGCATCGACCAGCCCACCGGCATCCGCCAGGCGGTGGCGCTGCTGGCGGCCAAGCGCAACTCGCTGCACGACGCCCACCACGAGGTGATGGAGTGCCTGGGCGAGATGGTCTGGGCCAGCCAGCGCAGCGGCCTGCCGCCGGATGGGCAGGCCTATCTGGAAGCCGTACGCCAGCGCGCGACCAGGTGAGCGCCCGTCACGGTGTGCCCAAAAACAGGTAGGCGTTGTTGCTGCCCGCGGCCGAGTGCCCCAGGCCCACGTAGACCGGGCCGAACGGCGTTTCGCCGCCCAGGTAGACCGCGATGGAGTTCAGCCGGCCGGTGCGCTCGGCCACGGTGTAGGCATTCGAGGTGCGGCCCACCTCCAGCGCCAGGCCGGCCCGCATGTCGCCGCGCAGGCCCAGCGGCAGGCTTCCGATGATGCGTTCGGCGCGCAGGTGGCCGTAGTGCACCGTGTCGGCCACGAACTGCCCGGTGCCGTAGGCCGACAGGTTCAAAAAACCGCCCAGCGTGCCGGCTTCGAACAGTGGCAGCTCGCCGCCGGGTGAGCCGGTGAAGGCCGCGCGTGCGCCCAGCACCCAGGCGCCGATGGAGTAGGCCCCGCGCAGATCGGCCGTGGCCTTGCTGTAGCTGCCTTCGTGGTCGCGGTAGAAGCTCAGGCGCGCGGCCCAGCCGTCGGTGGGGAAGTACAGGCGGTTCAGCTGGTCCAGGTCCAGCGCCAGCAGCAGGCCGCGGCCCTGGCCGCTGCGCTCGGGCAGCACCTGCGGGCCGGTGTCCAGGCTGGCCCGGCCGGCCGTCACCTGCCAGCCGGCACGCAACTCGCCCAGCGAGCGCAGGGCCAGGCCCAGTGACATGTCCAGCACGGTGCGGTAGACGTCGTAGCGGGCCACACGCTGGTTGTCGACGTACAGGTCGCGCGGGCTGGACGACACCCCGGCGTCCAGCTGCGCAAACCAGCGTTGATTCGGCTCCAGCGGCTGGTACCACTGCAGGTCCACCGCGGTGCGGCTGCCGATGTCCACGCTGGCCAGCAGTTCACCGCCCAGCGTGTTGATCCAGCTCTTCTGATAGACCGCACGCAGGCTGAAGGTGGATCCCTGGCTGACGGTGGAGTCGAGGTTGAGCGCAAAACGCAGGTAATCCGGCCCCCAGCTCTTTTCCACCGGGGCGATGCGCAGGATGCGTTTGTCGCGTTCGCTCAGCAGGCTGTAGTCCACGCTCTGGTACCAGCCGTCGCCATAGGTGCGCAGCAGGTCGCGGTTCAGCGCCGCGGTGTCCAGCGGCTCGCCCACCGGCTGCGCGATGTGGCGCGCCACAACTGCCGGGTCCACCCGCTTCAGGCCGACGATCTGGATCTGGTCGACCCGTGGCACACCCTCGCGCTCGCCCCGCAGCGCAAACTGGTGGCGTCGCCAGGCCTCAGCGTCCAGCGCGTACGGGCCCATCGCGTAGCCCACCCAGTCGGCCGCCTCCTGGCCGCGCTTGGCCGTCTTCTCGAAGGCCGCAAAATCGGCCGAGCCGATGCCGTCCAGCACCGGGCGGATGTAGATGTCGCGTGGCCCCAGGCGCTGCAGCGACAGCGTCACGTTCTGCTCGGTCAGCAGCGCCACCATCTGGGCCGAGACCGACAGCAGCGAGCCGACCTCGGACGACGCCAGCAGCGGTGAGCCCACGTTGACGGCGATCACCACGTCGGGCTGGCAGAGTTCCTTGACCTCGCGGATGGGCAGGTTGTCCACCAGGCCGCCATCGACCAGCTTGCGCTCGCCGATTTCCACCGGCGCCACCAGCCCCGGTACCGCCATGCTGGCGCGCATGGCCAGCGCCAGGTTGCCTTCGCGGAACACCACGCGCTCGCCGCTGCCGATGTCGGTGGCCACGATGGCCAGCGGGATCGGCAGTTGTTCGATCGGGCGCTCGCCGCGGTCGGCGCGCACCAACTGGTTGATGAAGAGCTTGATCTTCTGGCCACCCACCGCGCCGGGTGGATAGGTCACGCCGTTCGGCCCCAGGCCCGCTTCGCTGCCCGGCAGCGTGCGCTGCAGCAGGCGTTTGTTGCGGAAGTCGAGCTCGGTGTAGTCGGGGTTGTCCTGGAACATGTCGTTCCAGTTGGCGCTGGCCATCGCCCGCCGCATCTCGCCCGGCGACACCCCGGCGGCCCAGGCCCCGGCCACCAGCGCGCCGAAGCTGGTGCCGGCCACACAGGCCACCGGCACCTGCAGGCGCTCCAGCACCTCCAGCACGCCGATGTGGGCCGCACCACGGGCGCCGCCGCCGCCGAGCACCAGGCCGATCTTGGGCGGAGCGGCCGTGGCGCTGGTGGCCATCAGCAGGCCCAGCGCCAGGCACGGCAGGTGGCGGGACAACAGCAGAGGCAGCGGTTGGCAGGTCATGGGCATGGGTGGCTTCAAGCGCATTGTGGGGCCGGGCTGGCGCTGTCCGGTGTCCGGCCGCGGACAGGGGCGGACACCAGGATCCTGCGGCGGCCTCCAATGAAATCAATCACTTGGCGTCGACAACGGCCTGGCCTGGGGCTTGCAATGAACATGCCGCCCCCCCAGCCGAGAGTGCCCCACGTGATCGCCGAACCCCTGGCCACCGACCAAGCCCGCGCCCCGCAGACCCGCCGCTGGCGCGCGCTGCTGGCGCTGGCCGTGGCCTGCTTGCTGGCCGGCGGCGCCTGGTGGGCCTGGGCAAACAGCGCCCGCAGCGTCACGCTGGACCGGCTGCAAGTGGCGCAAGTGGTCCGGGGGGACCTGGTGCGCGATGCCCAGGTGCAGGGCCGTGTGGTGGCCGCCGTCAGCCCGACGCTCTTTGCCCCCGCCGCCGGCACCGTGACCCTGGCCACGCAGGCCGGCGACACCGTGGCCGCGGGCCAGGTGCTGGCGCGCATCGATTCGCCCGAGCTGGCCGCCGAGCGGGCGCGTGAAGCCGCCACGCTGCAGCAATTGCGGGCCGATCAGGCGCGCCAGGGCATCACCGCGCGCCAGCAGCGCCTGGCGGCCGAGCGTGATGCGGCCGAGGCCGCGCTCACCTTGCAGGCGGCGGAGCGTGACCAGCAGCGCAGCGCCGAGGCCTGCAGCCAGGGTGTGGTGCCGCAGGTCGATTGCCTGCGGCGGCAAGACGCCGTGCAGGCCGGCCGCATCCGCGGCGACCATGCCGCGCGCCAGCTCGCCCTGGTGGCCGCCGACAGCGATTTCGAGGCCCAGAGCCTGGCGCAGCGGGTGCTGCGCCAGCAGGGGGTGCTGACCGAGCTGGACCGGCGGCTGCAAGCCCTCGTGGTGCGCGCACCGGTGGCGGCGCGTGTGGGCGCCGTCGCGGTGGCCGACCGTGCGGCGGTGGCCGCCAACACGCCGCTGATCAGCGTGGTGGACCTGTCACGCCTGGAGGTGGAATTGCAGGTGGCCGAAGCCGCCGCCGCCGACCTCGGCCTGGGCATGCCGGTGAGCTTGCGCATCGGCGGCCAGGACGCCCGCGGCGAGCTGGCCGCGATCGCTCCCGACGTGCAGGCCGGCCAGGTGCTGGCGCGGGTGCGCTTCGTGGGGGCGCCGCCGGACGGCCTGCGCCAGAACCAGCGGGTGTCGGCCCGCATCCTGATCGAGCAGAAGCCGAATGTGCTGACCGTCGCCCGCGGCCCGTTTGTCGAGGCCCTGGGCGGCCACGCCGCCTATGTGGTGGACGGCGACACGGCGGTGCGCCGCCCGATCCGCCTCGGCGCCCTGGGCGTGGCCGCGGTGGAGGTGGCCGAAGGCCTGGCCGCGGGCGACCGCGTCGTCATCGGCGGCAGCGAGTTGTTCGAAGGCGCGCCGCTGGCACGCGTCCGTCCCTGAACCCGAAGAGGAGCAAAGCCCCATGTTGCAGATGACCGGCCTCGGCCTGATGTACCGCACCGAACGCATCGAAACGCACGCGCTGCGTGGCATCGATGTGTTGGTGCGCGAAGGTGAGTTCGTCGCCGTCACCGGGCCCTCGGGCTCGGGCAAGACCACCTTCCTGAACGTCGCGGGGCTGCTGGAAGAACCCAGCAGCGGCCAGTACCTGCTGGACGGTGTGGACACACGCGGCTTGAACGACGACGCGCGCTCGCGCCTGCGCAACCGCGCCATCGGCTTCATCTTCCAGGGTTTCAACCTGATCCCCGAGCTGAACCTGTTCGACAACGTCGACGTGCCGCTGCGATACCGCGGCCTGCCGGCGGCCGAGCGACGTGAACGCATCGAGGCCGCGCTGGCCCAGGTCGGCCTGGCCTCGCGCGCCCGCCACTACCCGGCGGAACTCTCGGGCGGGCAGCAGCAGCGCGTGGCCATCGCACGTGCGCTGGCCGGCCGGCCGCGGCTGCTGCTGGCCGACGAGCCCACCGGCAACCTGGACACGCAGATGGCGCGCAGCGTGATGGAGCTGCTGGAGCAGATCAACGCCGCCGGCACCACCATTGTGATGGTCACGCACGACCCCGATCTGGCGCGCCGTGCGCAACGCCACCTGCACATCGTCGACGGCCAGGTGGCCGAAGCCGACGCCCTGGCCGCCTGACGCAGGAGACGCTGCCATGACGCTGCTGAACTACTACGCCTGGCTGGCGCTGAAGAGCCTGCGCCGCAACCCGGTGCTGGCCGCGCTGGCGGTGCTGATCCTGGCCCTGGGCATCGCCGCCAGCATGACCAGCCTGACCCTGCTGCACGCCTTGTCGGCCGATCCGCTGCCCGGCCGCAGCCAGCGCCTGTTCGTGCCGCAGTTCGACAACGGCACGGCGCAGGACAGCGGCGCGGTGTCCACCCCGGCACTGACGATGACCTACACCGACGCCGATGCGCTGCTGCAGGCCGGCCAGGGCCAGCGCCGCGCGGCGCTGTACGGCGTGGAGATGACGGTGCAGCCGGCCCGGCGTGAACTGCCACCTTTCCTGGAGCTGGGCATGGCCGCCGGCCTGGACTTCTTCGCGATGTTCGACGCGCCCTTTGCGCGTGGCAGCGCCTGGACGGCGGAGGACGACGCCCAGGGCCGCGACGTGGTGGTGCTGTCGGCCGAGTTCGCGGCCCGGGTGTTCGGCGCGGCCGAGCCGCTGGGCGCCAGCCTGGTGCTGCAGGACCGGCCCTACCGTGTGGTGGGCGTGCTGGCCCCGTGGCGCCCGGTGCCGCGGGTGTACCGGCTCGCCGGCTCGTCGCCCACCAGCCCGACCGAGGCGTTTTTCATCCCGTTCCGCAACGCCATCCAGACCGAGCGCCCCAACGCCGGCTGGACCAGCTGCAGCGGCCGCCGGGAGCCGGGTTTTGCCAACTTCCTGCGCGCCGAATGCAACTTCCTGGAGTACTGGGTCGAGCTGGCGCCAGAGCTGGTCGGCGCCTACCAGGCTCAGCTGGACGCCCATGTGGCCGCACAGCGCCGCCAAGGCCGCATGCCGCGCAGCGAGCGCGCCACGCTGAGCACGCTGGCCCAGCGCGCCGAGCGCTTCGGCGTCGTCGGCAACGACACCAAGCTGCAGGCCGGTCTGGCGCTGGCGTTCCTGGCGGCCTGCCTGGTCAACGTGGTGGGCTTGATGGCGGCGCGTTTCACCGCGCGGGCCGGTGAGATCGGCGTGCGCCGCGCGCTCGGTGCGTCGCGCCGCCAGGTGGTCGGGCAGTTCCTGGTCGAGGCCGGTCTGGTGGGTCTGGCCGGGGCGGCGCTGGGCCTGCTGCTGACGGTGGGCGGCCTGGCGCTGATGGCCCAGCGCAACGCCGACCTGGCTGCCGTGGCGCGGCTGGACGGCACCATGCTGGCGCTGGCGATCGGGCTGTCGCTGGCCGGCGCCCTGCTGGCCGCGTTGTGGCCCACCTGGCGCGCCAGCGGTGTGCGGCCGGCCATGCAACTCAAATCGCAGTGACGCACAGGAGCACCCCCATGTGGAACATCGCCCCCATCGCCCATGCCCTGTGGCACCGCAAGACCGGCGCGCTGCTGATCGCCACCCAGGTGGCGCTGACGCTGGCCATCCTGTGCAACGCGCTGGGCGTGGTGCTGGACCGGCGCGACCAGTCCACGCGCCCCACCGGCACCGACGAAGCCAACCTGTTTTTCCTGCAGGTCATCACACCGGGTTACGACGACGACCCGTTTGGCACCCAGCGTGCTGCCGAGGCCTTGTTGCGCGCAGTGCCCGGCGTGCGGGCCGCGAGCTGGGTCAACCAGGTGCCCTTGTCCAACTCCGGCTCGTCCAGCGGCATGAGCAGCGAAGACGGCAAGACCCAGTTCCTGAATTCGGCGCACTACAGCACCGGCGGCTCGCTGGTGCAGGCCTTCGGCTTGCAGCTGGTGCAGGGGCGAGATTTCACGCCCGACGAATACGCCGAGCTGGACCTGCGCCGCTCGCGCCAGCCGCCCACCCAGGCGATGGTGACGCGTGCGCTGGCCGAGGAGCTCTACCCGGGCGCGGCCTCGGTGGTCGGCCGCCGCATGCGCTGGGGCATCGGCGCCGACGACCTGGTGGTCACCATCATCGGCGTGGTCGACCGGCTCGTCGGCCCCTGGGGCCGGGCCGAGTGGCTGGCCGGCGACCGGTACGGCGAACGTGCCTTCATCACCGCCGTGCGCACCAACGAACGAGAGAACTACGTCGTGCGCACCGAACCCGGCCAGCGCGACCGCGTGCTGCGCGAGGCCGCCGCGCGACTGCAGGCGGCGGTGCCGGGCCGCATCCTGCTGAACAGCCGCAGCCTGGAACAGACCCGCGAAATGCGCTACCGCGGTGAGCGCTGGCTGGCCGGCCTGCTGCTGCTGGTGACCGGCCTGCTGCTGGTGATGACGGCCGCGGGTATCGTCGGCCTGGCGTCGTTGTGGGTCACGCAGCGGCGGCGGCAGATCGGCGTGCGGCGGGCCCTGGGCGCGCGCCGCATCGACATCGTGTGGCACTTCGTGCTGGAGAACGGAATGATCACTTGGGTCGGCGTTGTCGCCGGGCTCACGCTGGCGGTGGCGCTCAACAGCGGCCTGACCCGCTGGACCACGTTGCCGCCGCTGCAATGGCCGGTGCTGCTGGGTGGTGCGCTGCTGATGCCGCTGCTGGGCGTGCTCGCGGTGCTGGGCCCGGCGCTGCGCGCGGCGCACATCACGCCGGCCGAAGCGACACGCGGGGCATGAACACGCCGGGCCGTCCCAAGTGTTCATGCTCCCGCTTGGCGGGACCGGGCGCAGCCCGGAGGGTGCCCACATGAACACCGTTCTGGTGATCGACGACAACGCCGGGGTCACGGCCGCGCTGGCCTTGCTGTTTTCGCTGCACGACATCCACACGCTGAGCGCGGCGTCGCCCGCCGACGGCCTGGCGCTGCTGGACGGGCACACGGTCGACCTGGTCATCCAGGACATGAACTTCCAGCGCGACACCACCTCGGGCGACGAAGGCCGGGCGCTGTTTGCCGCCATCCGCGCGCGCCACCCCGACCTGCCGGTGGTGCTGCTGACGGCCTGGACCGATCTGGCCGCGGCCGTGGCGCTGGTCAAGGCCGGCGCTGCCGACTACCTGGGCAAGCCCTGGGACGATGCCAAGCTGCTGGCCACCGTGAAGAACCTGCTGGAACTGGGCGCCGCGACGCGGCAGCTGCAGCAGCAAGCCCGCGCCCGCCGCCGCCGGCTGGACGAGCTGCAATCGCGCTACCGGCTCGAAGGCCTGGTGTTCGCCGACGCCGCCACCGAACGGGTCGTGGCCCTGGCCTGCCAGGTGGCACGCGCCGATGTGCCGGTGCTGATCACCGGCCCCAGCGGCGCCGGCAAGGAGCGCATCGCCGCCATCGTGCAGGCCAACTCGGCGGTGCGGGATGGCCCGTTCGTGACGCTGAACTGCGGTGCGCTGCCGGCCGAGCTGGTCGAGGCCGAACTCTTCGGCGCCGAGGCCGGCGCCTACACCGGCGCGGCCAAGGCGCGTGCCGGCCGCTTCGAGGCCGCCGACGGCGGCACGCTGTTCCTCGACGAGATCGGCAACCTGCCGCTGAGCGGCCAGATGAAGTTGCTGCGTGTGCTGGAGACGGGGCGCTTCGTGCGCCTGGGCGCCACGCAGGAGCAGCAGGTGCAGGTGCGCGTGATCAGCGCCACCAACGCCGACCTGCCGGCGATGATCGCCGAAGGCCGCTTCCGCGAAGACCTGTACTACCGGCTCAACCTGATCGAGCTGCGGCTGCCACCGTTGCGCGAACGGCCCGACGACATCGGCCCGCTGGCCCGTGCCTTCCTCGGCCCGGACCACCACCTGACCGACGACGCGGCCGATGCGCTGCAGCGCCACGACTGGCCGGGCAACGTGCGCGAATTGAAGAACACCATGCAGCGCGTGGCGCTGTTGCAGCCGGCCGGCCACATCAGTGCGCTTCAGCTGGCGTTGCCCGCGCGGCGCATGGCGCCGGCCTTCGCCCCGCTGCGTGCCGGCGACGAACCCGACCGTGCGAGCATCATTGCCGCCCTTGCGCGGGCCGACGGGGTGGTGGCGCAGGCTGCCGCCGAGCTCGGCCTCTCGCGCCAGGCGCTGTACCGGCGGCTGGAGCGTTTTGGCATCGGGAGGCCGGCGTGAACGCGCCGCAGCGTCGCCGCTGGTCGCCCGGCCTGCGTTTGCGGCTGTGGTTGCTGGCCAGCGTGGTGGCGGCCTTGGCGGCGTCGCTGGCGCTGCTGGTGCAGTCGCTGTCCGGCATCACCTGGCTGGCCCGCGGCGCCGGGTTGGTGGGCGGTGCGCTGGTCGGCGCCTGGTTCCTGGACCGGCTGGCCGCGCCGGCGCTGTCGCTGTTCCGCGCGCTGGCGGGCACCGTGACGGCCTACCGCGACGGGGACTTCAGCTTCGACATCGCCTGGCCGCACGACGACGAGCTGCGCGAGCTGGTGGACGGCCACAACGCACTCGGCCGCACGCTGCGCGAGCAGCGTTTGGGCTTGATCCAGCGTGAGCTGCTGCTGGACACCATGGTGCAGAACACGCCGGTGGCCATGCTGCTGGTGGGCGACAACCAGCGCGTGGCCTTTGCCAACCTGGCCGCACGGCGCCTGCTGCACGGTGGCCGGCCCCTGGAAGGCCAGGCCACGGCGGCGGTGTTCGACGCCCAGGCGCCGGCCCTGGCCGAGGCGTTGCGCCACGGCCGCGACGGCCTGTGCACCGTGCCGGCGGCGCAGGTTGGTGCAAAACCGGGCGACGAAGACGAGGTCTTCCACGTGGCGGCGAAGGACTTTGCGCTCAACGGCCGCAGCCACCGGCTGCTGCTGGTGCGGCGTTTCACCGGCGAGCTGCGGCGGCAGGAGGTGCAGACCTGGAAGAAGGTGATCCGCGTCATCAGCCACGAGCTGAACAACTCGTTGGCGCCGATCGCGTCGATGGCGTTTTCCGGCCGCGAGCTGCTGCGCCGCGGCCAGCCCGAGCGCCTGCCCGAGATCCTGGACGCCATCGAAGCCCGGGCGCGCGAGCTGGAGGCCTTTGTGCGTGGTTATGCCGACGTGGCCAAGCTGCCGGTGCCGGTGCCCGAGCCCATCGATTGGCCGGCCTTCGTGCAACGGTTGCAGGCGCAGCTGGGTTTTGTCGTCGATGGTGAGCCCCCTGCCCGCCCGGTGAAGGCCGACCCGGCGCAGCTGGCGCAGGCCTTGATCAACCTGCTGAAGAACGCGCACGAGTCGGGTTCACCAGCAGACGCGGTCAGCCTGCGGGCGCAGGCCCTGCCGGGCGAGTGGCGCATCGAGGTGCAAGACCGTGGCAGCGGCATGAACGAGGCCGTGATGGCGCAGGCCCTGGTGCCGTTTTATTCCACCAAACGCGGTGGCTCCGGCCTGGGCCTGGCCCTGGTGCGCGAGATCGCCGAGGCGCATGGGGGGCGCATCGCGCTGGCGCAGCGCGAGGGTGGTGGAACGCGGGTAACGCTGGTGCTGCCGGGCTGAGCGCCGCTTCGCCGTTCAGTGCATGAAGCCGATGGGCGAGCGCCGGCCATGCGCCTCGGGCAGGTCGGCCACCGCCAGCTGGGCGCGGCCCGCCAGCCTTGCGTTGCCGAAGGCCGTCATCCAGGCGCGGCGCATCTCGCGTGGTGCCAGGCCGCCGATGGCGTCCAGCACGTCGGCCGGTGGCTCGGGTTCGAAGCGGCGGCCCCAGTCGTGTGCGCCCCGGATCGAGGCGTACAAACGCCGCGCGATGGTGCGTGCGGCGTCGGGCCCGGGCATCGCGACCTCGAACACGTTCATGCGGTTCAGGATCGGGTCGGGGATCGCGCGCTCGTCGTTCGCAGTGGCGACCCAGATCACCTGGCTGGCGTCGATGGCCACTTCGGCAAACTCGTCGGTGAAGGCCTGGGCGGTGTCGTGTTCCAGCAGGCTGTAGAGCGCGCCCAGCGGGTCGTAGGCGTGTTCACCGCGGGCCTTGTCGATCTCATCCACCACCATCACGGGGTTGGCGTACTGGCCATCGACCAGGGTCTCGAAGACCTTGCCCGGGCGTGCGCCTTTCCACTGTGACGACGCACCGCTGAGCACCCAGCCGGCCGTCAGGCTGCTCATGCTGATGAAACCCAGGCCGGTGCCCAGCAGCTGCGCCACCTCGCGTGCAAAGTGCGTCTTGCCCACGCCGGGCGGGCCCAACAGCAGCATGGGCGTGATCTCGAGCGCGTCGCGGCTGTCCTGGCACAGCGCCAGCTGGCGCCGCAGGTCGTCCAGCACGCCGTGGAAGTTGGGCAGCTCGTCGTACAGGTGCTGCATGGCCGGCAGCCCGCTGGGTTTGACCTGGAAACGGTCCGGGCCTTTTTCCAGCATGCGCTCGTAGGTGCTGCGCAGGCCCTCGTGTTCCTTGGGCGGGAGTTTGTCCAAGCGGCGTTCCACATCGCCGGGGCGGTACACCGAGCGCATCTGCGCGATCGGGATGCGGGCACCCTGGACAGGAACGAGATCGTGCGACGACTTCATTCAGACTCCCGGAAGAACTCAGGACCACGAGGCCATTCAACCTCAAGACTGCCACAGGCCGAGTCCGGAACAACATCCGGAATGCACCCCATCTGCGGGGCACTGCCTGCAGCGGCATCAGCAAACAACAGGCCAGCTTTTTTGCTGGCAATCGTGCGGTCCGGCTGCCAGCAGGCCGAAGACCCCGTGGCGCGCAGGGCGGCACGGGCGGCGCATGCTGTGGCCTCATCGCCAGGTTGCTGGCCTGGGGAGCCGCCATGTTGCACCGACGCCGTGTGTTGTTCAGTGGCTTTGCCACAGCGCTGCTGACACCCGCGCTGCGCGCCGCGGAGCCGGTGGACCCGGCCCAGGCGTTGCAACGCGCCATGCGGTCCACGGTGTCGGTGCAGGTGCGGGCGGTGGACGGTGCCGGCTCGGCCGCCACGCTGGGGCGCGACCGCGCAGGCTCAGGCATCGTCATCGACGAGCAGGGCCATGTGCTGACCATCGGTTACCTGGTGCTCGAAGCCGATGCGGTGGACCTGCAGACCCACGACGGCCGGCGCTTTCCGGCGCGTGTGCTGGCCTACGACGTGGCCACCGGCTTCGGGCTGCTGCAGCCGCTGGTGCCGATGGGGCTGGCGCCGGTGCGGTTGGGCGACCCGCAAACGCTGGGTGCCGACGACCCGCTGCTGGTGGCCAGCGGCGGGCCGGACGGCGGCTGGTCGCCCGCGCGCCTGCTGGCGCGGCGTGCCTTTGCCGGCTACTGGGAGTACCACATCGAAGGTGCCTTGTTCACCACACCGCCGCGGCGCGACCACAGCGGCGCCGGCCTGTTCAACCTGGGCGGTGAGTTGCTGGGGGTGGGCTCGCTGATCCTGGCCGATGCCGGCGGTGCACCGGGCAACATGTTCGTGCCGGTGGACCTGCTGCGCCCCATCCTGGCCGAGTTGAAGGCCCAGGGCCGATCCCGTGCCAGCCGCCGCGCCTGGCTGGGGCTGAACTGCGTGGAGCAGCCGGAGGGCCTGCGTGTGGCCCGCGTGACGGCCGACAGCCCGGCGGCGCTGGGGGGTGTGCGCGCTGGCGACCAGATCCTGCGCATCGACGGCAACGCGGTGCAAGAGCTGGGTGCGTTGTGGCAACAGCTCTGGTCCGGTGCCACGCCCGAGCGCGAGGTGACGCTGGACGTGCAGCGCGACGGCCAAGCCCGGCGCCTGGTGCTGCGTTCGGTGGACCGCGCCAGCACGCTGCGCAAACCGGCCGGGGTGTGACGGACGGCCGACCCGCTTGGCGAGCGCACGTGCAGCGCGGAGAATCCGGCCATCGCGTCATCCATCGACCTTCATCCGCTGCGACGAGCGCTGGGCATGCTGCAAGAGGCCTTGGACTTCTGGCGCGCACAGCCGGAGGGCTCGGCGCTCAAGCCGCACCTGCGTTCGGCCGTGATCCAGTCCTTCGAGTTCAGCTACGAGTTGTCGGTCCGGTCCTTGCGGCGCGGGTTGGCTGAGCGTGCGGTGGCGGCCGGTCCGGTCTTCGATCTGTCGTTCAACGACCTTCTGCGTGCCGCAGCCGATGGTGGCCTGCTGCCGGACGCGCTGCGTCGGCGGGTTTGGCGTGAACTGTGCAACGCCACCTCACACGCCTACGACGAAGCCGGGGCCCAAGAGGTGGCGGCGGGTGCCGCCGACTTTGTGCAGGACGCGCAAGTGTTGCTTGCAGCCCTGGAGAAAGAACTTGGCGGCAGCTGACGCCACCGTGCCGGTGTTGTCCGAGGTCCATCGTGCTCTGGTTTCCCGCATCCTGCGCGAGACCTTGCCAGACCCCGAGGTCTATGTCTTCGGGTCCCGCAGCACCGGGCGGGCGCGACCATTTTCCGATCTCGATCTGCTGGTGCTGCGACCGCCGCGTCTGACGCTGACCCAGCGTGTCGAGTTGCGTGACCGTTTTGAAGCCAGCGTGCTGCCGTTCAGGGTCGACCTCGTTGAGGCGGCAGGCTTGCCAGCCGGCATGGCCGCGCGTGTGCTGCGCGAGTGCAGGGCCCTGTAGACGGGCCTACTTCACCCAGGTGTTGAGCTGGATGATGGGCAGCAGCACCGCCAGCACGATGATGAGCACCACCACGCCCATGGTCACCACCAGCAGCGGCTCCAGCAGCGTGGCCAGCGCCATCGCGCGCCGCTGCACCTCGGCCGACAGCTGCGTGGCCGCGCGCCGCAGCATCAGCGGCAAGGTGCCGGTCTGTTCACCCAGGCGCGCGAACATCGGCAGCAGGCCGGGGAAGCGTTTTTTGGACGCCAGGGCCGAGGCCAGCGGCGCGCCTTCTCGCACCTGCACCAGCGCGTCCAGCGCGTCGGCGCGCATCGCGCGGTTGCCCAGGGTTTCGGCCGCGGCTTGCAATGCTTTCAGGATCGGCACGCCGGACCCGGCCAGCATCGCCAGCGTGCTGCCAAAACGCGCCGCGTTGTAACCCCGCGCCAGGCGGCCGAACAGCGGCAGGCGCAGCAGCATCGCATCGCTGCGGGTGCGGAAGGCCTCGCCCCGGCGCAGCACCTGCCAGGACACCGCACCGCCAACCACTGCCAGCAACAGCAGCCAGCCCCATTGCCGCACGAAGGCGCTGAACGCCAGCAGCGCCACCGTCAGGAAGGGCAGGGCGCGGCGCGAACTGGTGAAGACGTTGGCCACCTGCGGCACCACGTAGGTGACCAGGAAGACCACGATCAGCACCGCCACCACCGAGATGATGGCCGGGTACAACATCGCGCCCAGCACCTTGGCGCGCAGCGCCTGCTGCTCTTCCAGGTCGTCGGCCAGGCTCTCCAGCACCGGGCCCAGCGCGCCGCTGGCCTCGCCCGCGGCCACCACGGCGCGGTAGACCTCGTCGAACTCGCGTGGCGCCGAGCCCAGCGCGCGCGCAAACGAACTGCCGGCGTTGACCTCGCTTTTCAGGTGCGCGATCAGCTCGCGCTGTGCGGGCGATTCCGATTCGTCGGCCAGCG
The DNA here is from genome assembly GCA_018780805.1 of Rubrivivax sp. GTDB lineage: Bacteria > Pseudomonadota > Gammaproteobacteria > Burkholderiales > Burkholderiaceae_C > Rubrivivax. The sequence goes on from JADMJD010000106.1 coordinate 33,595, forward strand.
CCGTCAGCGCACGTTCCAGCGGCAGGCCCGAGCCCACCAGGCCGGCCATCTGGCGCGTCCACACGGCTTGCGTGGTGGCGCTGAACACACGCCGCGAAAAGCGGCTGCCGCCGCCCTGGGCTTCGGTCTGCGCCGCCGCCACCGGCACCAGGTCCATCGGCACCAGGCCCTGGCCACGCACCAGCGCACGCGCCGCCTTGGCGTTGTCGGCTTCGACCAGGCCGCTGCGGTTCTTGCCGGCGGCGTCGAGGGCTTCGTAGCGGTAGGCGGGCACTGCTTACTCTCGGGTGACGCGCAGCACTTCTTCGGGCGACGTGATGCCTTCGTCAATCAGCCGCTGGCCGTCCTCGCGCATCGACAGCAGGCCGGCCGAACGTGCACCGTTGATCAGCTCAGACTCCGACGCCTGGTTGTGGATCAGGGTCTGCAAGCCTCCATCCACCACCATCAGTTCGTAGACACCGGTGCGGCCTTTGTAGCCCGTCATGCTGCACTGTGCGCAGCCCACCGGGTGCCACAGGCCGTCGTCGCCTTGCCGCTTGCAGTGCGGGCAGAGTTTGCGCACCAGGCGCTGTGCCAGCACCCCCAGCAGGCTGGAGCTGAGCAGGAAGGGCTCCACACCCATGTCCACCAGCCGCGTGACGGCGCTGGGCGCGTCGTTGGTGTGCAGCGTGGCCAGCACCAGGTGGCCGGTGAGCGAGGCCTGGATCGCGATCTGCGCCGTTTCGTAGTCGCGGATCTCACCGATCATGATGACATCCGGGTCCTGGCGCAGGATGGCGCGCAGGGCTTTTGCAAACGTCAGGTCGATCTTCGGGTTCACCTGCGTCTGGCCGATGCCGGCGAGTTCGTACTCCACCGGGTCTTCCACCGTCAGCACGTTGGTGGTGCTGGTGTCCACGCGGCCCAGGCTGGCGTACAGCGTGGTCGTCTTGCCCGAGCCCGTGGGCCCGGTGACCAGCACGATGCCGTGTGGCTGCTGGATCTGGCGCGCAAAGTGCTGCAGCACCTCGCCGCTCATGCCAAGCCCTTCCAGCGTGAACTTGCTTTCGGTTTTGTCCAGCAGACGCAGCACGGCGCGTTCGCCGTGTGACGAGGGCAGCGTGGACACGCGCACGTCGATCGCCCGGCCGCCGATGCGCAAGCTGATGCGGCCATCCTGCGGCAGGCGTTTTTCGGCGATGTCCAGCTCGGCCATGATCTTCAGGCGCGAGATCAGCGCCGCGTGCAGCGCCTTGTT
>JADMJD010000129.1 GCA_018780805.1 Rubrivivax sp.
ATCAACGTGCCGATCCCGGTGCCGATGGCCTGGCACGGCTTCGGCGGCTGGAAGAAGAGCCTGTTCGGCGACATGCACGCCTACGGCGAAGAAGGTGTGCGCTTCTACACCAAGCAAAAGAGCGTGATGCAGCGCTGGCCCGACAGCATCGGCAAGGGCGCCGAGTTCGGGTTCCCGGTCTCAAAATGAAGCGACGGGCGCTGCTGCAGGGCGTGAGCCTGCTGCCGCTGTGGCCTCATGGGGTGGCGTCAGCGCAGACCATGGCCTACGACCCCGCCGACCTGCGCCACGCCGAAGCCCTGCGCGATGCGGCGCTGCGCGACACCGAGGCCCTGGCGCTGGTGACCCAGCTCGCCACCGGCATCGGCGCGCGGCCGGCGGGCTCGGAAGCCGATGCGCGGGCCGTGCGCTGGGCGCAGGACGCCGCGCGCCGCCTGGGCCTGCAGGCCGTGCGGGCTGAGCCGGTGCCCTTGCGCATCTGGCAGCGCGGCCCGGGCTCAGCCCAGCTGGTGGCGCCGGTGCAGCAGCCGCTGGTGATGGCGGCACTCGGCAACAGCGTGCCCACACCCGAGGCCGGGCTGGAAGCCGAAGTGGCCTGGTACCCCGACCTGGCCGCGCTGATGGCCGACACCAGCGACCGTGCCAAAGGCCGCATCGTCTTCCTGGACCAGAAAACCGAGCGCACGCGCGACGGCAGCGGCTACGGCCGCGCCGTGGGCGCGCGCATCAACGGCCCGGTGGAGGCCGCCCGGCGCGGTGCCGTGGCGCTGGCGCTGCGCAGCATCGGCACCGACCGCGAGCGCATCGCGCACACCGGCGCCACGCGTTACGACCTGCGTGTGCCACGCATCCCGGCCTTTGCCGTGTCGGTGCCCGATGCCGAACGCATCGCGCAGCTGCACGCCGAAGGCGCCACGCTGCGTTTGCGGGTGGCCTTGCAGGCGCGCAGCGATGTCGAGGCACTCACCCACAACGTCATCGCCGAGGTGCCGGGCAGCGATCTGGCGGCCGAGATCGTGTTGATCGGCGCCCACCTCGATTCCTGGGACCTGGGCCAGGGCGCGGTCGACGATGGCGCCGGCGTGGCCATCGTCACCGCCGCCGCGGCGCTGATCGCCCGCAGCCGCCGCGTGCCGCGCCGCACCGTGCGGGTGGTGCTGTTCGGCAACGAAGAAAACGGCTTCGACGGCGCCCGCGCCTATGGCGACCGCTACAGCAGCGTGCCGCACCAGCTGGTGGGCGAGAGTGATTTTGGTGCCGGCCGGGTCTGGCAACTGGCCAGTCGTGTGCAGCCGGCGGCGCTGCCGCTGGTGGCGCAGCTGGCCACGGTGCTGGCCCCGATGGGTGTGGCTGCCGGCACCAACGACGGCAGCCCGGGACCGGACGCCGCGCTGCTGATGCGCCGCCACCGCTGGCCCGCGCTGCAGCTGGGCCAGGACGGCACTCGTTACTTCGACGTGCACCACACCGAACACGACCGCATCGACCAGATCGAGCCCGACGCACTGGCGCAGAACGTCGCCTGCTGGGCCGCCACCGCCTGGCTGGCGGCGCAAGCGCCGCTGCCCTTCGGCCCGCCCACGTTGTAGAAGGAGCCCTCACCATGTTGCGTCCGCTGCTGCTGTGCACCCTGCTGGCCTTGAGCCTGGCGCCCCCCGCGGCGCGGGCGGCCGGTGACGACCCGAGCGATGCCTCGGCCCTGAAGCCGATGGTCGAGGCGCTGCGCGCCGGCCAGTACGCCGCGGCGATCCCGCGGCTGGAAAACTACACGCTGCAGTTCCCGAAAGACGCCAACGGCTGGAACTGGCTGGGGTACGCCTACCGCAAGAACGGCCAGCTGAAACTGGCCTTCGCGCGCTACGAGCGCGCGCTGGCGCTGGACCCATCGCACCGTGGCGCGCACGAGTACATCGGCGAGGCCTACCTGCAGGACCACCAGCCCGAGCAGGCGCGCAAGCACCTGCAGCGCCTGGAGACTTTGTGCCCCGGCGGCTGCGAAGAGCTGGCCGATCTGCGGCAGGCCCTGGCCGCCTACAAACCGCGCGCGCCCTGACCCGGCGGGCCGCCGCGCCCGCACCGTCATCCCTTCGATCCTGGACGCCACCATCGGCCATCTGGCCGATGGGCGATGCCGCGCCGTCTGCATAAGGTCATCCCATCGGTCCTTCGGGGCCTGTTTCCTCAGGATGGATGACCCCATGAAGTTCCCCCGCACCCCGGCCTCTGTGTGCACCCTGCTGTTGATCGCCGCCCTGGTGGGCTGTGGTGGTGGCGGTGGTGGCGAGACCACGGCGCTCACGGCGCCGACCCCGCCGACCACACCCGCCCCACCCACGGTGGCCCGCACGGTGGTGTCGGGCACGGCGTCGGCCGGTGTGTTCAGTGGCGCCGATGTGCGCGTGTACAACGCCGCCACCTACACCGGCCCGACCACCAGCACGGCCATTGCCAGCGCCTCGACGAATGCCAGCGGCGGCTACGAGGCCACGCTGCCCGACGGGTTTGCCGGCACGCTGCTGATCCGCGCGTTGGGCCGGGCCGATGGCACGTCGTCGGTGAAGGACGAGGTGTTTGGTGCCACGACGGTCACCGACATCTTTGTGCTGGAGTCGGTGGTGCCGGCCAGCCAGGTCGGGCCTGCCGGTGGCCGCGTCACCGCGCATGTGACGGCCTACACCCACGCGATGGCGCTCTACGTGGCCCGCAAGCTGGGCCAGACGGACATCGACGCCGCCGTGGTCGCCGCCCGCAGCCACGTGGCGGCCAAGCTCACCGGCGGTGCCGACCCGCTGAGCACGCTGCCCACACGCGCCGACATGGTGGCGCTGCTGGCCTCGGCGTCCAACATCGCCAATGCCACGACCCCCACGGTCCGCAACGACCCGTACAGCTGCAGCGTGAAGGTGGGCAACGCCGACAAGATCGCCTGCACGCTGAAGACCGTGGCGGCCGTTCTGCAACCGCTGGCCGCTGCCGCCACTGCCACGGCCGTGCCCGAGGTCAACCTGGGTTACGCCACCGCCTTGAGTGGTGCGGCGCGCACGCTGGACGTGGCGCGTGTGGCGGCCAACACCGGCGTGCCGGCGGCCGATCTGGCGAGCGCGCAGACCACCGCCGTGGCCGCGCTGGACAAGACCGAGACCGAGGCCCTGGTGGCGGCCGCGGACAAGCCGGACAGCCCGGTGGCGTTGCCGCTGATCGTCGTCAAGACCACGATGGGCGGGCGCATGACCATCCTCGAAGGTCCCGATGCCGGGGTCTACCAGGGCTGGAACTACGCGCTCAGCTGGTGCCTGGACGGCCCCTGCCCGGTGGACTTCGATGTGCGCGCGTCCATCACGCCGCAGGACGTCTTTGAAGACCCGGAGCTGTACGACGACGTGACACAAGCCGTGGGTGCGCTGCTGAGCGAGATCGTCGCGATCCAGAAGGCGGTCTACGCCCGGGGCCGCACGGCTTATCCCACCCCTGCCCAGTTTGCACAGATCATCAGCGATGCGGTGCGCCAGGGGCTGGCCGCCGGCAGCGTGGCCACCGCCGCGTCGGCCGCCCGGGCCGGGCTGGCTGCGGCTGGCTTCCCGGTCGATGCCACCACCGCGGCCCCGGGCACGGCCCCGACCGCCACCGCGGAGCAGGTCGCCGCCGCCAGCGCGTGCACGGCGCCCGGTGCCTACGTCAACCCCAGCTCGCCGGAAGGCGGCGATCCCCAGCTCGACTTCAACTGCCGCATGGGCCAGGTCCACGCCTGCCTGCACCGTGCCGGGTTCCCGGAATACGACGTGCAGGGCCGCGCGAACTGCAAGATCGTCAACGGCCTGATCGATGCGCTGACAGGGCCAGGCAACACCTTCAGCTGCAGCTACTGCAGCCCGAGCTACCCGTTCTGATGGGGTCGAAGATGCACAACCCCCGCCCCTATCACAGCAAATCGGCCGTGGCCTTGGTGGTCGTCTCGCTGTTCGCCGCCTGTGGCGGTGGCGGTGGCGAGCCCACCACTGAGCCGCCCCCGGTGGCTGCCAGCCGCCGCATCGAGGCCCTCACCGCCACGCAGCAGGCCGATGGTGCGCTGTACTACACCGGCACCTACCAGGGTGCACGGCTGAACTTCTGGCACACCGGCCCGGTGGGCCAGGGTGCCTGGACCTTCTACAACGGCAGCGGGGCCGACCGGGCGCGTGTCAGCATCGGGGACACCACGGGCCTGCAGGCCATCCTGAACGTCGAGACCGGCTACCGCACCACGGTGCATGCGGTGAACACCGAACGTGTCGAGTACCGGCTCTACGATCCGCAGGGCCGCTTTGTGGTGGGTGCCGTGCTGTACGCCGCCGGCGACCAGTGGTACCAGGGGCTGATGCCGGCCGAGGCTTTTGCGGGCTATGACAGCCTGGTGTCGCTGAGCAATGTGACGGCCGCCATCCAGCGGGGCGTGACCGAGCTCGAAACCCTGATCGCCCAAGCCGGCCCGGCCGGCCGTGCGGCCCCGGGGCCCGGGTTCCCGTGGTTGTCCACCGCCCATGCGCAGGGCGTCGACCTGGGCCGCGCGGCCTTTTTCGGCGTCACCTGGGATCAGTTCAAGACCGCCTCCGTGGTGGGCATCACCACCATCGTGGGCATCGCCACCGCCACGCTGGGCGTGGCCGAAACAGCGGCCCTGGTCACCGCCGCGGCTGCGGTGGCGCTGCCGCTGACCACCGCCGTGGTGGCTGGTGTCGTGATCGGCAGCTGGGCCTACGACCAGCGTGAGCAGCTCAGCCTGCGCACCGTGCCCACCACGCCGGTGGACGAGACCGACTACCAGGCCGCCAGCCGCCCGACGGCCTACAGCACCGAGCCCGACCCGGCGCCCCCCGAGCCCTTGCCGGCCGCGGCGGCGCTGCCCACCGTCGCGCCGGTGCCCAACGGCTTCGTCGCGCCGCTGCCCGAACCGGCGCCTGTGCCACCCCCGGAGCCTGTGCCGCCCGCCCCGGCCCCCGTGCCCGTGCCGCCGCCCCCGGGTCCTGCCACCACCTGTGTGGCCCGGGCCATCGGTATCTGGTACGACAAGTATTGCTACTACCTCAATGCCCGTGGCCAGGAGGTCGTGCACGGTCTGTACGAGAGGCTCGTGTTCGAGAGCAACCAGCTGATCTTCAGCGCCACCTATGCCGATGGTGTGCTGGAGGGCCCCTACCGGCGCTACGACTTTGATGCACAGGTCGATGGCCCTGCGCGGGATGTCTACCGCCTGGAAACCGAGGGGATCTACCGTGCAGACCAGCCCATCGGCACCTGGCCGTTCTACCGCACGTCGTCCTTCAACGTCGGTGTCGCGAGCCTGGGCAAGCTGGAGGCCGAGGTCACCTACGGCGTGCTGTTCGAGGGCAGTACCGTGGTAGCGGTCGAGAAGCGGTACTGCCCGCATGCCGAGCCTCACGCCCACCCGAGCAAGTGGGGCGCGCTCTACGCGGTGTACACGATCGACCTGGCCACCGGCGAGCAGCGCACGCAGAACGTGTTCAAGAACGGCTGCAGGCAGGAGCCGGGCTGAAGTCCAAGGGCGGCACAATCATCGGCTGACCGCGGCGCCTGGCCCGCGGGCACCCGGAGACCGCCGCCCATGACCCCTCCTGCCCTGATCCCGATGTGTCAGGTGCGCTGCGAAGTCGGCGCCCTGGTCTCGCTCGGCCCCGGCCCCTATGGTGAGCGGCGCTATGTGCCGCTGGGCGGCGGCACCGTGTCAGGCCCGGAACTGCAAGGCACGCTGGTGGAAGGCGGTGTCGATTGGCAGGTGGCACGCGCCGATGGTGCGCTGGACATCGGCGCGCACTACGTGATCCGCACGCCCGACGGCGCGCTGGTGGAGGTGCAGAGCAACGGCTTGCGCCACGGCCCGCCGGACGTGATGGCACGCCTGGCGCGTGGTGAGGCGGTGGCCGCGCACGAATACTTCTTCCGCACCGCGGTGCGTTTCACCACCGGCCACCCGGACTGGCTGCACCTGAACAAGGTGATGGCCCTGGCGGTGGGCCAGCGCGAGGCCCGGCTGGTGGTCCTGGACTTCTTCCGCCTTGGCTGAGCCCCCGGTGCCCGGTGCGCTGGCGCTGGCCCGCGCCTGCCGCGCCAGCAGCGACTACCCGGCCGGCCTGCTGGCCGCGGAAGCCGCCTGGGTGGCCGCGGCCGACGATGGCCAGCGCGCGCAGGCCGCGGTGGAGCGGGTGTTTTTCACCTTCCGCCTGGGCCAGTTGCCGGCGCTGCTGCAGCAGGCACCGGCCTGGATGCCGCTGGTGCGTGCCCACGGCGGCGACCAGGCCTTCGAGACCCTGCGCATCCTGGCCCTGGCCGCCTGCGAGCTGGGCCGCATCGACCAGGCCCTGCCCTATGCGATGGAGGCGCACACGCTGGCCGAGGCCGATGGCCGGCCGGCGCCGCGTGCGCAGTCGCTGATGGCGCTGGGGGCGTGTTTCGAGCGCATGGGCGACCCCTGGCAGGCCGAGCGCCTGATGCGCGACGCGCTGGCCCTGGCCCCGGCCGACGGCCCGCCGCGCGACCGTTTTGTGGCGCTGAACAACCTCAGCGCCGCGCTCATCGGTGCGTTCTACCTGCTGCGTGGCAGTGGCACACAGGCCGAAGCCAATGCGGCGCTGGCGCGTGCCCTGCCGCTGGCGCGCGAGATGCAGACCCTGCTGCCACTGCTGACCGAGCCCTACCTGAACGTGCACGCCCAAGGCAACCTGGGTGAGGTGCTGCTGCATCTCGGGCACGCCGAAGAAGCGCGCAGCCTGCTGGCCGCAGCGCGCGCCATTGCCGAACAGGTGCCGCTGACCAGCCAGGTGCAGCGTGTGCGTTGTTCGATGGCCGAATGGGCGCTGCTGCACCGCCAGCCCGAACCGGCACGCGACGACATGCTGGCGCTGCTGCAGGAAGAGGTGCTGATGCCGTTGACGCGGTTGCGCGCCCACCACGCCGTCTACGACGCCGCACGCCAGCTGGGGGATGCGGCGCTGGCCCTGCACCACCTGGAACGCCGCACCGAGCTGGAACGCCAGCGCGCCGTGCAGCAGCTGCGCGCGCAGTCGGAACAGTTCATCACCCGCGTCGAGGCCGAACAATCGCGGCGCGACGCCGACCGCGAGCGCCGCCGCGCGCAGGAGATGGCGCAGCATGCCTTGCGTGACCCGCTCACCGGCCTGGGCAACCGACGCGAGCTGTCGCAACAGCTGCCGCCCTTGCTGGCCGAGGCCCAGCGCACGCAGCGGCCACTGGCCCTGGTGATGCTGGACCTGGACCACTTCAAGCGCGTGAACGACCAGCACGGCCACCTGGTGGGGGATGCCGTGCTGGTGGCCGTGGCCCAACTGCTGCGCCAGCAGCTGCGCAACACCGACCTGCTGGCCCGCACCGGCGGCGAGGAGTTCCTGGCGGTGCTGCCGGGTGCGTCGCCCGCGCGGGCGCTGGAGGTCTGCGAGCGCATCCGCGCCCAGGTGCAGGCCCACGACTGGTCGGGCCTGGCGCCCGGCCTGCAGGTCACGCTGAGTGCCGGCCTGGCCTCGGCCCCGCCCTGCGAGGAGTCGGTGCTGATGGCCCGTGCCGACGCCGCGCTCTACCGCGCCAAGGCGGCCGGGCGCAACCGGATCGAGCTCGGCTGAGCCTGCGCGGCGTGCCCGCGCTCAGCTGCCGATGTAACCACCGTCGCGCCTGCGGATCACCACCGTGGCCGAGCGCGGACGTGTGGCGGCGGCACCGTCGGGCCAGCGCGAGTGCCGCGTGGGCGCTGCCGGGTCGCTGAGGTCGCCCGGGGTTTCGCCCGGGTGCTGGATGTTCACGAACACCGTGCGTGCATCGGGCGTGAAGGCCGCGCCCGTGACCTCGCAGCCCACCGGGCCGGTCAGGAAGCGCCGGATCTCGCCGGTGGCCACGTCGCAGGCCAGCATCTGGTTGTTGCCCAGGCGTTCGTACTCGCCACTGTGCATCGTCGACGACGAGGCATCGGTCTGCAGCCACAGCAGGCCACGCGGGTCGAAGACCAGGCCGTCGGGGCTGCCAAAGGCATCACCCTTCACGTTGCCACGCGCTTCCACGCGGGTGTTCGCCGGGTCGCCGGCCAGCACCAGGTGGTCCCAGCGGAAGTGGGTGGCGTCGAAGTCGCCCGCCTCGCGCCAGCGGATCACGTGGCCCATGCTGTTGTTGGCGCGCGGGTTGGCCGCGTCCACCGCCGGCCGGCCGGGGCTGCCCCGGGCACTGTTGTTGGTGAGCGTGCAGTACACGCTGCCGCTGTGCGGGTCGATGGCCAGCCACTCGGGCCGGTCCATCGGTGTGGCACCCAGGCGGTCGGCCGCCTGCCTGGTCTTGATGGCCACCTCACCCGCGTCGGCAAAGCCGTTGGCCGGCGTCAACGGGCCCTGGCCGTGCACCAGCGGCAGCCACGTGCCGCTGCCGTCGGCATCGAAACGTGCCACGTACAAGGTGCCGTGGTCCAGCAGCGTGCGGTTGGCCTGGGCGGCCGACAGGCCGCCGCCGGCCGCTGCGATACGGTCCCGGCTGACGAACTTGTAGATGTACTCAAACGCCGCGTCTTCGCCCGAGTACACCACCGCGCGGCCGTCTTTTGTCACCGCCACCCAGGCGCCTTCGTGCGCAGCCCGGCCCAGCGCGGTGCGCTTCACGGGCGTGCTGGTCGGGTCGGCCGGGTCCACCTCCACCACCCAGCCGAAGCGGTGGAACTCGTTGGGGTGCTGGCGGGTGTCGAAGCGGGTGTCGTGTTCGGCCCAGCGGCTCCAGCCGCGGGCGCGCAGGCCCCAGCGGCGCTGGTCTTCGTTGATCACCTCACCGCCGTCGAAATAACCGGCCCAGTTTTCTTCGCCCGACAGCACCGTGCCCCAGGGCGTCAGGCCGTTGGCGCAGTTGTTCAGCGTGCCGCGCACGCTGCGGCCGGCCGGGTCGGCCGCGGTCTGCATCAGCCGGTGGCCAGCGGCCGGGCCGCCCAGCACAAACGGGGTGTCGGCGGTGAAGCGGCGGGCGTAAGGCGAGGGCCGCACCAGTTGCCAGGCGCCCGCGTTCAGCACCACTTCCGACACCGACAGGCCGTGCGCTGCCTGCGCCTTGCGCACTTTCTCTGCCGACCAGTTGGCGCGGCCATCGGGGTGCAGCAGGCCGTCGTCCACGTATTCGTGGTTCATCACCAGCAGGCCGCGGCGGCTGCCGTCCAGTGGCAGGTACTGCAGCGCGTCGTGGTGCATGCCGAACTGCAGGGCCTGTTCGGCCGCGCTGTGGCTGGCGTCGGGCCGCCAGGGCGGCATCGCACCCGGCACCCCCACCGGCTCGCCCCAGGGGGCGATGACCTCGGCCACGTAACCGGCCGGCACCACCACCGTGTCGGCGCGGCTGGGCGGCACGGGGGCAAAGCCCAGACGTGGCGCGGCGCCGGGGTGCGCACAGCCGGCCAGCCAGGGCCCGTACAGCGCCGCCGCGGCAGCACCCGCCGACAGCCGCAGCACCGTGCGGCGTGCGGGGTCGGAGACCTGCTGCAGGTCGGGGGTGGTGCTGCGGTTGCTGTTTTCCAGGGCCATCGTGTTCAGAGCTTTTCGGTTTCCCCGGCCTGCGGCTGCCACTTCATCAGCCGTTTTTCGATGCGGCCGACAGCCGCGTCCAGCGCCAGCGCAAAAGCCGTCAGCACCAGAATGCCGGCCATCACTGTGTTGATGTCGAAGCTGCCTTCGGCCTGGAGGATCAGGTAACCCACACCCTGGCTGGAGCCCAGGTACTCACCCACCACCGCGCCCACGAAGGCCAGGCCGACGCTGGTGTGCAGGCTGCTGAAGACCCAGCTGGTGGCGCTGGGCAGGTAGACGTGGCGCAGCAGTTGTTTGCCGTTCGCGCCCAGCATGCGGGCGTTGGCCAGCACCACGGGGCTGACCTCCTTCACACCCTGGTAGACGTTGAAGAAGACGATGAAAAACACCAGCGTCACGCCCAGCGCCACCTTGCTGGCGATGCCCAGGCCGAACCAGACGCTGAAGATCGGCGCCAGGATGATGCGTGGCATCGAGTTCATGGCCTTGATGTACGGGTCCAGGATGGCCGAGGCCAGCGGCGCCAGCGCCAACCACAGCCCGCCGGCCAGGCCCAGCGCCGCGCCGATGCCAAAGGCCAGGATGGTCTCCACCAGCGTCACGCCCAGGTGGCGGTAGATGTCGGCGTCGACGACGAACCAGCCCCAGATGCGGCCGGCCACCTTCAGCGGCTCGCCGAAGAAAAACGCCGCCTGGCGGTCGTTGTCGAACATCATCGGCGGGATCAGCCCGGGCACCGTCATCACGTGCCAGAACAGCACCAGGGTGGCGAGCAGCAGGATCTGCCAGAGGCGGACGTATTTCATCGGGCCCGCCCGGCCGCCCGAAGGGCCCGGGACGCCCCCTCGGGGGGCAGCGAACGAAGTGAGCTTGGGGGCTTCAACATCTCACGCGACCTTGAGTTGCTGCGCGTAGCCTTTGAGCACCTCGTCACGCAGCACCGCCCAGATGGCCTGGTGCAGTTCGATGAAACGCGGTGTGCTGCGCACCTCGGCCACGTCGCGCGGGCGCGCCAGGTCGATCGTGAACTCGCCCATCGGCCGGCTGGCCGGCCCGGCGGACAGCACCACCACACGGTCGCTCATCGCGATGGCTTCGTCCAGGTCGTGCGTGATGAACAAGACGGCCTTCTTCTTTTGCGCCCACAGGTCCAGCACTTCGTTTTCCATCAGCTGCCGGGTCTGGATGTCGAGTGCGCTGAAGGGTTCGTCCATCAGGATGATGTCCGGGTCCAGCGCCAGGGTCTGGGCCAGGCTGGTGCGTTTGCGCATGCCACCCGACAACTGGTGCGGGTAGCGGTCGCCAAAACCACCCAGGCCCACGCGCCGCAGCCAGGCCTCGGCTTCGTCGCGGGCCTGCGCCAGCGGTGTGCCGCGGAACTCCAGCCCCGCCATCACGTTGCCGAGTGCGGTGCGCCAGGGCATCAGGCTTTCGGCCTGGAACATGTAGCCGGCGCGTGTGTTGATGCCCAGCAGCGGCTGGCCGAACACCTGCACCGAGCCCGTGCTGGGCTGCAGCAGGCCGGCGCCGACGTTCAGCAGCGTGCTCTTGCCGCAGCCCGTGGGCCCGACCACGCTGACGAACTCACCCGCCGCCACGGTGAGGTTCACGTCCTGCACCGCGGTGTAGCGGCGGCTGCGGTCGGCGCGGTCGATGAAGGTGCAGGACACGTCCTGCAAGGCCAGCGCGGGTGCGGAGCTCATGGGCTGGCGGTTCCTCAGCCCTTGGGGTAACGGGCGTTGGCCTTCTTCACGAAGTCGTTCGTGTAGACGGCCGCCAGATCGAGCTTGGCCTTGGCCAGCCCGGCGTCGATGCTGGCCAGCGCGCGGTAGGCGGTGTCGGCACCCTTGTCCGGGAACATCCCGTCGGGCGAGAGTGCGCCCTTGGCGGCCAGGAAGGCGTCGATGTACACGGCGCGGTCGCCCAGCAGGTAACTCTCGGGCACGGCCTTGATGATGTCGGCCGGGCCGGCGGCCTGGATCCACTTGTTGGCGCGCACCAGCGCGTTGGTGAGTGCCTGCACGGTGTTCGGGTGCTTGTCGATGAAGGCCTGCGGCGCGTAGAAACAGCCGGCCGGCATCGGGCCGCCGAAGACCTTCTCCGATTCGGTCACCACACGTGTGTCGGACACGATCTTCAGGTCACCCGAGCGCTGCAGCAGCGTGATCACCGGGTCCAGGTTGCTGATGGCGTCGATCTGGCCCGCGCGCATCGCGGCCACCGCGCCGTTGCCGGCGCCCACGCCGATGATGGACACGTCCGCCGGCTTCAGCCCCGCCTTCGCAAGGATGAAGTTCACCATCACGTTGGTGGACGAACCCGGTGCCGTGACGCCGATCTTCTTGCCCTTCAGGTCGGCCACGGTCTTGTAGCCGGCCATGGTCTTGGGGTTCACGCCCAGCACGATCTGCGGCGTGCGGCCCTGCAGCGCAAACGCGCGCATCGGCTGGCCCTTGAACTGCATGTTGACCGTGTGCTCGAAGGCGCCCGAGACCACGTCGGCGCTGCCGCCCACCACGGCCTGCAGCGCGCGTGCGCCACCGGCAAAGTCGACGATGTTGATGTCCAGGCCCTCGGCCTTGAAGTACCCCAGCTGCTCGGCGATGGTCAGCGGCAGGTAGTACAGCAGGTTCTTGCCACCCACCGCGATGGTGGCCTTGGCCTTTTCCAGCGCCTGGGCGCGCAGCGCGGCCGGGGCGGCCAGCACGGCGGCCGTGCCCAGGATCAACGATCGTCTTTGCATGCGGTGTCTCCGGTTGTTGTGTTCGACGCTGGCACTGTAGCGCGCCTACCATCGGCCCCATGCAACACGACACCTTCCTCCTGATCACCGGCGGCAGCCGCGGCATCGGCGCCGCGGTGGCACGCCAGGCCGCAGCGGCCGGCTGGCACGTGGCCATCAACTACACCCGCGATGCCACCGCGGCCGAGGCCGTGGCCGCACAGGTGCGCGCGCTCGGCCGGCAGGCCCTGACGCTGCAGGCCGACGTGGCCGACGAGGCCCAGGTCCAGGCCATGTTCACGCGCCTGGACGCTGCAGGCCGGCTGGGTGGCCTGGTCAACAACGCCGGTGTGGTGGACGTGGCGCAGCGAGTGGATGAGATGAGCCTGGCGCGCTGGCGGCGCATGTTCGACATCAACGTCTTCGGCACGATGTTGTGCGCGCGGGCGGCGGTGCAGCGCCTGTCCACGCGTCATGGCGGCACGGGCGGCGCCATCGTCAACGTGTCGTCGGTGGCGGCACGGCTGGGGGCGCCCGGCCAGTATGTGGACTACGCCGCCGCCAAGGGGGCGGTCGATGTCTTCACGCTGGGGCTGGCGCGTGAACTCGCCACCGAAGGTGTGCGCGTGAACGCGGTGCGCCCCGGGGTCATCGTCACCGACATCCACGCCTCCGGCGGCCAGCCCGAACGGGCGCAGCAGATGGCGCCGCAGATCCCGATGCAGCGCCCCGGCGAAGCAGACGAGGTGGCCGCGGCCATCGTCTGGCTGCTGTCGGACGCGGCCAGCTACACCACCGGCGCGCTGATGGATGTGACCGGCGGGCGTTGACGCTCCGCCGCCAAGCTTCAGCGCTGTGCGTACACGGTCAGCTGCGCCAGCCAGGCCTGCAATGCCCGCTGCTCGGCGCCGGTGGCCTGCGCGGCCCAGCGCCCCAGCGCGTAGTCGGCGGTGTCGGCCACCGAGGCCCAGGAACGCGGCGCCGCCACGCGTTGGTGCAGGTCCTGCAGGCGGTGGCGCAGGTCGTCCAGCGCGTGCGACAGCCGGCCGGCGGCGGCGGCCTCGAAGGCATCCACCTCCACCAGGCCCACCATGCTCCAGAAGTCGGGGTCGCTGGCGCAGCGCTGCTGCAGGCTCTGGCGCACGCGCGCCACGGTGGCGGTGTCGAAGCCGGGCCAGCCCGCCGGGCCGTCGTGCGCCGCCAGCGCGGTGGCCATGCGGTTCTGCGCGGGGTAGTAGAGCTCGGGGTGGTTCAGGTCCAGCGCCAATGCCTCGGCGGCGGCGTAGGCCCGCGCGGCCTCATGCCGCGCCCTTGCTGCGTCTTCCGCCTCCTGGCGCGCGGTGGCCGCGTCCGCGCCCTGCCCGGCGCGCTGGGCCAGCATGGCCAGGCGCTTCCAGGCAGAGCCGCACAGGCTCAGCCGCTCGATCGTGGGCTGCAGATCGGCCAGCGCCTGCAGCTGCTTCAAGGCCGCTTCGATGCCGGTCTTGGCCGTGGCCCAGGCGGCCGGGGTGTCGGCGGCCTTGGCCGCATCCAGCGCCGCGCGGGCGCGCAGGTTCAGCCACTGCTCGGTGGCCTTCATCGACGCGCTGCCGTCCTGGCTGCCGGCCGCGCGGCCGTACCAGGGGATCGCGTGTTCAAAGTCGCCGGCTTCGCTGTAGGCCAGGCCAAAGGCCTCGGCGATGGCGCCCATCGCGCCCCAGAGCGCGGCAAACCGTGCCTCCAGGTGGCGGATGTGCTCCAGCTGCCGGGCCGGCGGCCGGTTCTGGAAGCGGCTTTCCACCGCGAGTTTTTCCAGCGCCAGCGCCAGGCCCAGCGGCGACGAGATGCCTTCGTATTCGTCCACCAGCGAATCGCCGGCTGGGCCCTGCGCATCCCCGGTGCCGCGGCGGAAGGTCCAGTCCGGATCGCCATAACACTGGTAGGCGGCCCAGGTGTTGTTGCCGTTGCCGCCCTGGGCCACATCGCTCTGGCGCCAGGCTTCTTCGCGCGCCTGCGCCACGGCGTCGATGAACGGGCGGCCGTCGAGCAGCTCGCGGTACAGCACCCGCGCAAAGATGGCGGCAGCGTCGTCGTCCACCGCCCAGCCGGCGGCGATGACGCAGCGCACGCCCGCTTCGATCAACGCGTCGGCTACGCTGGCGGCAAAGGCCGGGAAGTCCATCGGCGCGGGCTTGGGCATGCTCGCCGCGGCCACATCGTCGCGTGCCGCCAGGTGGCAGCAGTTGACGAACACCAGCTCGGGCACGGTGCGCATCTGGCCGATCTCGCGCGGGCCCAGGAAGCTGCCGTCGGACATCACCAGCCCACCCGCCATGCCCGGCTCGCCATGGCCGGCGATGTGCACGATGCGCCAGGGCCGCTCGAACAAGGCGTTCAGGATGTGCGTGGCCTCGCCGTGCTGCACCAGGCGCAGGCGGTGCGCGCCCACGCCGCGGGGGCTGCGCATCACGGCGTCCACCGCCTGCGCCTCGGCCGCGGCGCCGGGCAGCGCGGCGTAACGCGCATCGCGCAGCAGCGGCTCACCGATCACCAGCACGTGGTCGTCGGCGCTGGCGTCCTGCACACGGGTGCGGAACTGCGTCTTGCGCAGCTTGCGCAGCAGCCGCGTGCGCACCGACCAGGGCCGCGGGTCACCGCCCGCGCGCTGGCCGGCCGGGGGGTTGAGCAGCTCCCAGGGCAGGGTGGCGGTGTGGGTGTCCAGCTCCAGCACCATGCGGTCGGTGCCGCCCAGGTAGGCCTCCATGTCCAGCGGCACCAGCAGCTGGAACAGCGTGCTGCCGAGCAGCGGGTCGTCGTTGGCGTCGTGTGCGGCGCGCCGCACCAGCTGGCGCACCAGCGGCGCCTGTGTGGCCACGGCCCGCATCTCGGTGCGCGCGCGCCGGGTGTCCAGGCGGAACAGGATGGCGCTGGGGTCCTGCGGGTTGGCCTCGGCGCTGATCAGGTCGTAACGTGCGCCGCGGTAGGCGGTGTCGATCTGGCGCCGCAGCGGGCCGACACCGGCCACGATGGTGGGCGCCACGTCGAAGTGCCCGGGTGTGGCCAGGGCCTGCACCTGCAGTGCGCGCCAGGCTTCGGAGGCGCGCTCCAGGTACAGCTCCACCAGCGTTAGGCCGGTGATCTCGGGCCAGGCCAGGGCATTGGCATCGTCGGCGGGATCAGCCGCGTCGGATGCGGCCTCCTGGCGCTGCAGGTTGCCCATGCGCACGATCTGTGCTGCCTCGCGCACGCCGCGCGCGATGGCGCAGGCCGCGTCGCCCGGGTTCACGCCCAGGCCGCCGCTGCCCACCAGCGTGGCCGCGATGTCCACCGCGGCGCTGGCGTCACCGCGCTCCGCCAGCCGCTGGGACCAGGCCAGCACCGCCTGGCGCACCGTGGCCGCCAGTTCGCCGGCTTTCAAGGCGCCTTCGTCGCCCAGGCCGATGACGATGGCCGCCTGCGGGCGCGGCGGCCGCCAGGGGTTCTGCGGCTCGCCGCGCGCGTTCAGGAACAGCTGGTGTTCACCCGGCGCCTGCGGGTACAGCCCGGCCTGCAGCGATGCGTTCATGGCCCCGCCCAGCATGCGGTCCACCACCGCCTCGGTGCCGGTGATGCTGAGTGAGCGGTAATGGCCCACCAGCATCGGCTGGTGGATGAAGGTCAGGTCGCCGTTGACCACACGCACGTGCAGCGCCGCACCGGCCGGCGTGCCGGCATCGGCGGCGGGGGCCGGTGCGGGGGTGCTCAGCAGCGCCTTCATGCTCTGCGCCGGGCCGGCCTGTGCGGGCCGGCCGCGCGACGGCCGGCTGGGCACATGGGCCGGTGGCAGCGCCAGGGCATTGCCACTGCGGCTGGGTGTGCCCAGGCGCTTCAGGCGCTCGGTGTCGCCGCGCTCCAGCAGCTCGACGTAGGCGGCAAAAGCCTCGGCATGGTCGGGCAGGGCGCCGTGGTCGCAGTCCAGCGTCCAGGTGCGCACACCGGGCAGCAAGGCACTCGCCAGCGGCACGCGGCCATCGCCGCCGTCCACGGCGTCCTGGTAGAGCAGTCCTTGATCGGTCCACTCGAAGCCGTCGGGCGTGAACCTGGCGCGGCCGGTCACCAGCAGCAGCCGGTCGGCAAAAGCGGGCAGGTCGTTGTCGCGCTGGTGGTCCAGCCGGCGGCGCAGCGCCACGGCCTGGTCCAGCACCTTCTGCGGCGGCACGCCCCATTCGTAAGGCGCCAGCTGCGTGGGGTCGTCGGGCGCGCTCCAGTTGCGGTGCCACCAGTTGGCCTGGCGCACGGTGGCCAGGTCCCGTTGGGCCAGGTCGCGCCAGGTGTGCGCCTGGTCCAGGCCCTGGGCGCGGTCCAGCAGATCGGCCTGCAGCTGCAGGAAACCCGGCATCGCGGCCATCAGGGCGCGCGCCTTCTGGTCCTGGAAGGGCGCGCCCAGCGCCGCCAGCGTGTTGCCGAAGCTGTCGTCGCCCGAGAGCACCTGCATCGGCGCCCAGGAGCCGCCGTTGGGTGTGCCCAGCATCAGCAGCCGGCCGCCGGTGCGCGCCATCAGGCGGTCCCAGGTCTGGGGCGCCACCAGCTGCACCGTGCGCGCGACCACGCCGCCCATCGAGTGCGCGATCAGCCGCACGGGCTGGCGGCTGGCTTCGCGCACATCGAGTTCCCGTTCGATGGCCTGCGCCAGGCGCAGGCCCTCTTCTTCGATGGGCCGCCGCCAATCGAAGGCAAAAGGCAACACCTCGTGCGTGGCCTGCAGATGTTCGGCCAGGTCGTCGTAGAACAGCCCGATCGGGCCGTCGGGTGAGACGCCATCGGGCGCGCCGTCGCGCCAGGCCAGCCGGTCCAGCCCACCCAGCAGGCGCAGGCTGAGCCAGATGCGTTGCTCGCCTTCTTTCAGGTGGCTGCCCAGGATGCCGGGCAGCAGGAAGACCGCAGGCCGCTGCTCGGGCGGTGGCAGGTCGGCCGGACGCCCCCGGGCGGCACGCAGCCCGCCGCTGTCTTCGCCGGCCCAGGACAGCGGGCCGATGGGCTCGAACTCGCTGGGCCGGTCCTGCACCAGGCCGTTGACCAGCGCGCCCACGGTGCGGGCGTTGACAAAGTAGTTGAAGTGCGTGACCTTGCCACCCGCGTCCAGCACAAAGCGCGCGCCACCGCCGCGCCGCGGTGCGCCGCCGTACATCGAGCGGGTCTGCACGACGATGTCGTTGTCGGTCCAGTAGAAGGCATCGGCCAGCAGCGTCTTGACCCAGCCGCCGAGCGAATCGCCGGCCAGGTCGCCCGCGATCACGCGCAGCTCGCCGGGGATGGCTTCGGTGGCGCTGTTGAGCCACTGCACCAGCGGGCTGCCGGGCAGCATCGCGGCCAGGCCGGGCAGCTGCATCGGGTCTTCGCGGTGGCGCGCCACCTCGGTCAAGAAGTCCAGCAGCGCCGGCGCCACCGGCACACCTGCGAGCTGCAGCGACCAGCGCAGCACCGAGAGGTAGGCGTCCAGCCGGCGCGAGGCCAGCAGCGTGCCACGTGCCGGGCAGGCCACCCGCACGACGCGCTCCACGGTGAAGCCGCCGGCTTTCACCAGCGCGGCCAGCCGCATCAGCTCGTCGCGCTGGCCGGCGCCCTCCGGGCCGGGGAAAAAGGCCAGGTCGGCCGCGCCGATCTCGCCCTTCAGCCCGCAGACCCGGGCCAGCACCTCGGCCACCAGGCCACCGCGCGAGTGCGTGGCCAGGTGCAGGCGGGCCCCGGCCGGCAGACGCTCGGCCAGCGCCAGGGCATTCGCGACCGGGCTGGCGCCCAGCGTCGGGTGGTCCAGCGCGTAGACGCGGTCACCGTAATGTTTGAACAGCGCGCGCACCTGGGCCGGGTGCAGGTCCCACAGCTTGGAGAAGGTGCTCGCGGTGTCGACGAAGGTGCCGTGCAGCAGCACCAGCATCGGCTGGTCGGATGCCGGCACCGCCGCCAGCTTGCCGCCGCGGCCCTTGAGTGCCGGCAAGGCCTGCGGCTGCAGCGCGTAGACGCCCGGGTCCACCTGGCCGTCCACATGGGCCACCACCTTCGAGGCCAGGAATCGGGCCGCGGGTTCGCGCGCAAAACCGGTCAGCACCTCCACCGCCTGCAGCAGCACGTTGCCCAGCGAGCCGCGCGTGCGGCCCGGTGCGGCGGCCTCCAGGCCCTGCCAGCGCAGCTGGGCCGGCACCGCCACCTCGTCCGGCGCTGGCGTGCCGCCGCTGCGGTGGGTGCGGGATTGACCCAGCAGCAGATCGCGCGCCGTCTCCGGGCTCAGCACCAGCGCCGGGCCGTTGGCCAGGTGCAGCACGACGACGTCTTCGCCCGGCACCGCGTCCACGCGCTGCAGCTCGCCGCCGGCACGCCGCGCGCCCAGGTCCACATGGTGTTTGACGTGGCCGGGCAGGCCACCGGACGGGGGCACGGCCGACGGCGTGCCGCTGCGGCTGGCACGCGCCTGGCCGGGGATGAGGAAGGTGATGGTCGCCATGGCGCGCAGCATCGGGGCAAAGCCCCGGCGCGTCCATCCGGACTCATGGTCCTAGGGAGTCAGTGGCTGCGTGTCAGCACCGCCGGCACCTCGGCTTGCGCGCCGTTGAACCAGCGGGTGCCCTGCAGCCGGCCGTCGGGCATCAGCGTGGCCGACAGGTTGCCGCCGTCCACCGGCACGTCGCCGGGCACGCTGAGCACGGTGAGCGCCACGTCGATGGCCAGCGGCGAGCCCACGGCGGCGCGGGCCGTGCCGGCGCCGCGCCAGCGCACGGCGTCCAGTTCACCGCCAGCCTGTCCACCATCGCGCTCGCGCCAGAACTGCCGGTAATCGGCCCAGTCGGCACGCTGGCGGATGTGAATCGGTGCACTTTCCAGGCGCAGCTGGTCGCCGTCGCGCTGCAGCACCAGCAGCACGTCGTCGGCGCCGATGCGGCCCTGCCAGCGGCCGGTCAGCGGATCGGCCGGGGGTTGTTGCCACCACCACAGGCCGGCCCCTGCTGCGCCCAGCAGCAACACGCCCACCAGCACCGCACGCCGTGCCGCAGGATGCCGCTGCGGGGGCAGGCCCAGCGCCAGCAGGTCCTGTTCGATGCGGCGCAGGTCGCCGGCCCAGTCGTAGGCGCGCAGCCGGCGCCAGGTGCGTTCGCCCAGCACGTCCAGCGGGGGCGGCAAGCCGGCGGGCAGGCTGTCCACACCGTCGCACAACACCGGCACCACCACCGCGCCCGCGGCCAGCGCGGCCGTGATCTCGCGCCGCACCGGGGCCTGTGGGTCGTCCAGCTGGCGGCGGCCGGTGGCCGGGTTCTGCGCCAGCAGGCCGGGTGTGACCAGCAGCAGCAACACCGGCCGGGCCTGCAGCGCACGCGCCACCTCGTCGGCCCAGCGCACGCCGCCGGTGAGGTCGTCCTTGTCGATGAAGACCTGGGCCGCGCCGAACAGGCGGCCGAGGTCCCGCGCCAGGGCCGTGGCCTTGTCGGCGCCGTCGGCGCTGCGGTAGCTGATGAAGATCCTGGCGGTGATGGGAACCCCCTAGACACGCCGCGTCCACCCACGTGGTGGGGCGGGCTTCTTGAGAGCGGCCGTGCGAAGCCCGGCGCCCATCCTAGGCTCAGGGCCGTCGGATCACCAGCGCTTCCACCGGCAGGGCCTGCGTCAGGCGTGCCGCCATCGCTTCGGCCTCGCGCCGCTCGGCCCAGGGGCCGGCTTGCACACGGGTCAGCGGCGCATCGTCCAGCAGCGCCACCAGCGGCGCCAGCCAGGGGGCTTCGCGCTGCAGAAGTCGCTGCAATTGCAAGGCGCCATCGCGCTCGCGGAAGGCGCCCAGCTGCAGCCAGAAGCCCGGTGCAGCGCCCGCGGGCGGCGGGGCCGGGGCCGGCAGGCCGGCGCGGATCTCGGCGTGTGTGATGCGCTCCACCTCCACCGGCGTCACGCCGTTCAGCACGCCCAGCTTCAACGCCGCGGTGTAGCTGAGGTCGATCACGCGGCCGGGGTGGAAGGGGCCGCGGTCGTTGACGCGCACGATGATCTCGCGGCCGTTGGCCGGGTTGCGCACGCGGGCGTAGCTGGGCAGCGGCATGGTCTTGTGCGCCGCCGTCATCGCGAACATGTCGTAGGTCTCGCCGTTGGACGTGGGCTTGCCGTGGAACTTGCGGCCGTACCACGACGCGCCGCCCCGTTCGCGCAGCGGTGCGTCGGCCGTCATCGGCTCGTAGCGCACGCCCAGCACCTCGTAGGGCTTGTTCGGGCCGCCCACCCGCAGCGTCTCCACGCGCGGCACGGCGTCGGGCACACGGTCCAGATCGGCCGGCGTCTGCGTGGCCGGGCCGTCGCTGCCGGGTGCCGGTGAAGGCGCCGGGCTGCGGCTGGCGCAGGCGCTGAGCAGCAGCACCACCACCAGCGTGGCCAGCGGCAGGCGTGTGCTCACTGCGCCGGCACCGTGCGGCTGGTCTGCGCCTGCAGCAGCTCCAGCCGCTCCTTGCGCAGCAGCCGGCTGCTGGCGTCGCGCTCGACGATGTCGATGGCCACCGGGTGCCCCAGCTCCAGCGAGTACCAGACCGTGCGCGCCCACATCACGCTGCGGCGCAGGTTGCCGGGCTGCAGGATCTCGTGGTACCAGCCCTCGCCCTCCAACGGCAGCACGTCGAACTTGCCCGCAGGCGTCTCGATCTGCGTGCGGCGGCCCACTTCGACTTCGCCCGACCAGCGGCGCTCGCCCCGGCCATCGGTGCGTTGGAAGAACTCCTTGAATTCGACATCCCGGCTCTGCCCGCGCTGCGGCTTGGACCACCAGAACTCCTCCACCGGCTGGAACTCCGACCGCCCCTCGGGCCCGCTGCGGCTGCGGGTGCGGCCCTGCGCGTCCAGCGCCTGCTCGCCCTGGCTGCCCTCGGCCTGCATCTCGCCGTCGGGCATCAGCTGGCGGATCACCTGCACCACGCGGCCCACGACCTCGCCCTTCCACTGGTCGATGCGGCGGTAGGTGAAGCTGTCGCCGGCGGCGTAGCCGAAGGGGTTCAGCGGTGGCAGGCCGACGGCGGACGGGGCCGTGGGGGCTGGCGCGGTGGGTGGTGCTGGTGCAGCCGCGGGTGCAGCCGCGGGTGCAGCGGACGGTGCAGCGGACGGTGCAGCGGACGGTGCAGCCGGCTGTGCGACGGGCGCCGCCGTGGGTGGTGGCGTGGTCGGCCGCGCCGTCTCGGCGGCCTCGCGTTGGTCGCCTTGCTTGTCCCGTTCCGGCTCCGTCGACGTCACCGCCTTCACCACACCGGCCGCCACCTGCCCCAGCACCTGCGTGGCCACCTGGGTCGCGGTGGTGATGGCCTCGGCCTTGGCCGCCTGTTCCTGCGCCAGCACCGCGCCGGCCACACCCGCAGCGGTGGCGGCGGCCCCCACGGCGGCTGTCGGCAGCGCCGGGTTGATCGGTGGCGCGGTGCTGGCGGGGGGCGGCGCGCTGCGCACCGGCTCGTCTCCCTGCAACCGGGCCTTGACCTCGTTGCCCGCCAGGCCGGCGGCTTTGGCCACGGCACGCGCGGCGGCGTCTTCCGGCGTGGGCGGCAGCACGGACTCGATCAGCCCGGGATCGCCCAGCTCGTCTTCTTCGTCGGTGCGGCCCCCCAGCCAGGGCGCCACCGCGCCGCCGGTGCCGTCGATGGCCAGGCGGCGGGCGTTGCGCAGGGCGTCGGGCCCGGTGCTGCCGGCCGTGGTGAGCGCGTGCACCAGCGCCGTGCCAAAGGCGCTGCCGGCCAGCGCGCGTGGGTCCGTCGGCGTGGGCTGCGGCAGCGGCGCCGGGGCCCGCGCCGGGATCAGCCGCCCCGGGCCGGCAGAGAGCAGCGCCATCACGCCCTCGGGCAACACCGGTGCGGCCAGGCCGCTGCTGGCCGGGGCCAGCGTGGGCAGCGGCGTGGCCGCGTCCACCACCAGCAGGCGCAGGCTGGTGGGGGTGATCTGCAGCGCTTCCACCAGCTCTGTCAGCGGCACGCCGGCGCTGCGCAGCGCGGTGGTATCGGCCGGGTTGGCCGCATCCGCCAGGTCGCGTGTGAGCAGCAGGGACTGGCCCTCCACCTGCGCCGCGGCCCCGGCCACGTAGATCAGCCCGGCCCCGCCCGGCTGCAGCCGGTTGCGGAACTCCTTGAGCGCGCCACGCAATGCGTCGCGGCCCAGGTCGGGGCGTGGCATCACCACGTAACCCGCTTTTTCGAGCGCCGCGGCCACGGCCTGCGCATCGCGCACCGCGGCCGGCAGCGGCACGCCGCCGATCTGCGACTGCACCAGCACCAGGGCCAGCCGCTGCCGGCCCAGGCCCAGCGCGGCGGTGGCGGCCCGCACCTTGGCCGGGGCCTTGAGCTCCAGCGGCGGCAGCTTGAGGATGTCGCCGATCGGCGTGGCCTGGCCCTGGGCCGCGAGCGGCACCAACGTGGCAGCCGCCACCAACATCAGCAGGCGCAGGGCATGGTGCATGAGAGGTGACGGGATGTTACCGGTGGCGCGGCACAATCGTCGTCGTGCGATTCAAGGATTCCTGGGCCCGGGCTGCCGTTTGGGCTGCCGTGTGTGCCGCCATCGGGGCCCCTGCCGGCCCGGCGTTCGCGGCCCCCGTGCCCGACACCCTGGCCCAGCGGGTGCAGGCCTGCACCGCCTGCCACGGACCCGAGGGCCGCGCCGCAGCCGAGGGTTACCAGCCGCGCATCGCCGGCAAACCCGCGGGTTACCTCTACCGCCAGCTGCTGAACTTCCGCGACGGCCGCCGCAGCCACGCCGCCATGGCCACGCTGCTGGCGCCCTTGTCGGACGCCTACCTGCGCGACATCGCCACCCACTTTGCCGGCCTGGACCTGCCCTACCCACCCCCCGCCGCGCCCGCCCTGCCGCCCGACGCGCGGCACCTGGCCCAGGCGCTGCTGACCGTCGGCGACCCCGCCCGCCGCCTGCCCGCCTGCAACAGCTGCCACGGCGCGGCCATGACCGGTGTGCAGCCCGCCGTGCCCGGCCTGCTGGGCCTGCCGCGCGACTACCTGGTGGGCCAGCTCGGCGCCTGGCGCACCGGGCAGCGCCGCGCCGATGCCCCCGATTGCATGGCCCACATCGCCCAGGCGCTGACCCCGCAGGAAGTCGGCGTCCTGGCCGGCTGGCTGGCGGCGCAGCCGGTGCCTACACCGTCGCGCCCGGCGCCGGCGCCGGCGGCGCCCTGGCCGCAGGACTGCGGCAGCCTGCGGCCATGACACGCCTGTTGCGATGGGCGCTGGCCCTGGCCACGCTGGCGGCGCTGAGCGCAGTGGCGGTGGCCTGGCTGAACCTGCGCGGCGAAGCGCCGGTGTCGGACGAACCACCCACAGCGCGGGCGGCCGATGCCACCACGCGCGCCCGCGGCGCCCAACTCGCGCTGCAAGGCCACTGCGCCGGCTGCCACACCGCGGCGGGCGGCGCGCCGTATGCGGGTGGCCGGGCCATCGTCACGCCCTTCGGCCGCGTCTACGCCGGCAACCTGACGCCCGATGTGGCCACCGGCCTGGGCACCTGGAACGCCGACCACTTCTGGCGTGCCCTGCACCACGGCCGCAGCCGCGACGGCCGGCTGCTGAACCCGGCCTTCCCCTACCCGAACTACACGCACATCAGCCGCGCCGACAGCGACGCGCTCTACGCCTGGCTGCGCAGCCTGCCGCCCGTGGCGCAGGACCAGCCGCCGCACACACTGCGCTGGTTCGCTGGCACGCAGCCGGCGCTGGCGCTGTGGCGGGCGCTGTACTTCCGTGCCGGCGGTGCGCCATCTGACCCGGCGCGCAGCGCCGAGCTGAACCGCGGGGCCACCCTGGCCCAGGGCCTGGGCCATTGCAGCGCCTGCCACGCGCCGCGCAACGCGCTGGGCGCCACCGTGGATGCCAACGACCTGTCTGGCGCGACCATGCCCGACGGCCGCTGGTGGGCGCCCTCGCTGCACGCGGCCGACGAGGCCGGCGTGGCACATTGGCCGCGCGCCGACGTGGTGGCGCTGCTGCGCGACGGCCACGCGCCCGGTGGCGTGGCCCTGGGGCCGATGGCCACCGTGGTGGCTGGCAGCCTGCAGCATTGGCCCGAGGCCGACCTGCAGGCCCTGGCCGCGTGGCTGCAGGCGCTGCCGCCCGACAAGGCCCCGCGCTCACCCGTGGAAGCCGCGCCGGCGGCAACGTTGGACGCCGGCGCCGCGCTCTACAAGACCCACTGCGCCGATTGCCACGGCGACAGCCGCGAAGGCCGGGCCCCCGCCTACCCGCCCCTGGCCGGCCACCGCACGGTGCTGATGGCACGGCCGAACAACCTGGTGCGCGCCATCGTCGAAGGTGGCTTCGGCCCGGCCACACCCGGCCACCCGCAGCCCTACGGCATGCCGCCCTTCGGCCATGTGCTGAACGACGAGCAGATCGCTGCGCTGGCCACCTGGCTGCGCCAGGCCGGGCCGGCCAAGGCGGCGGCGGTGTGGCCGCTGGACGTGCAGCGGCTGCGCTGAGGCGCTGACGGCTTGCCCATCGGGCCGGGTCAGCGGGCCAGCGGCTCCTTCAGCGCCCGCTCCACTGCCTGCTGGCGTTGTTTGGGCACGCCCCGCCCGGCGCCCAGGGCGGCCACCTGCTGTTGCGCGGCCTCGCCCAGCCCCGCGCGCATGCGCAGCACCAGGCCGCCGACCGTGGGGGCGCGCGCGCCCACATCCGGCAGGCGCTGCCAGGCGCCGGTGCTGACGTGATGCAAGGCCTCGTCCAGCGTGGCGGCGTCCAGCGCGGTGTCATGCCAGGCCCACCACAGCAGCCCGAGCAGCAGGTTCTCGCTGGCCTCGCCCAGGCGCGCGCCCACGCCCGGCCGCGCGCCGGTGGTGGCCCACTCGGTGCGCCCGCTGCTGGGGGCAAAGGCCGCCAGCTGCTGCAGCACCCAGGCGCGCCACACATCGGCAGCGCCGGCCTGGGCGACCTGGGCGGCCTGTGCGGCGAGTGTGCGCAGCCAGGTCTTGCTGGGCCGCGTCTCCACGCCCTCCAGCCAGCCCTGCAGCACCGGCGCCATGGCATCGCGGGTGGCCGCCGGCAAGGCCTGCCAGGCGGGCGCTGCCACCTGCCCCCAATCGTCGTCGTCCCAGGTCACGGGCAGGTGGCCGGTGGCGGCATCGCGCCGCCCTTCGCGGCGCAGCGTGGCCACGGCCTGCTTGTCGGCGCCGGACATGCGTTGCTCGGGGTAGGCAGTGATGCGGCGGCGCACTTCCTCGGCGCTGGGCAGGGCTTGCTGCGCGGCCAGCTCGGCCTCGCGTTCGCGGGCCTCGCGCATCAGCTCGTGCAGCGGGTGGGCCGGGTCTTCGGCCGCGGCCTCGTCCGTGGCCACGAGGTCGGTCAAGCGGTCGTGTGCCGCCACGGCGAAGTGTGCGTAGGCCGCCAGCCAGGCCGCGATGGCGGGCTGCATCGCCGCGCGGTGCGGCGCCCCGGCCGGGCCGGTCAGCCAACGCACCAGCGTGGCAAAACCCCAGGGGTAGCCGCCGGTCACCAGCTCCTGCTGCCAGCGCGTGACCAGCGTCCGCATCTGGCCCAGCACCGTCAACACCGTGCTTTCTGTGGCGCTGGGCAGCGTGGGCAGCAGCGCAACCAGCAGCAGCTTGACCGACTCATCGGCGTCGAAGCTGTCCACCGGCGGCTGCACCGGGTCGCGCGGCGTGGTTTGCTGCTGTTCGCGCACCACCAGGTGCTGCAGCAGCGCGCACAACACGGTTTCACGGCCATTGGCATCGAGTGCCGCCACGTCACGGCCGCTGGGCAGATCGGCCAGCGGCGCGGGGTCGTTGCGCCACGCGGCGCGGTGTTCGGCCAGCCAGGCCTCGGCCAGCGCGGCGGGCGGCGGCACGGCCGCAGGCGCGGCGGACACCTGGGCCCGGATCTGCTGCGCGTGTTGTGCGTGCTGTGTTTCTTCGGCGCGCTGCGCAGCCTCGCGCTTGTGTTCCCAGGCGCTGGGCTGGGCCGGCGTCACCGTGGCCGGCAGCGCCGACACCTCCATCCCCAGGCCGACCAGCCAGCCGCGCACGCTGGCCAGGTAGGTGTTGTTGGACTGCTCGAAGCGCGCCCGCCGCTCCACCAGGATCTGTTGCGCCCGCGTGTGGTCGCCCAGCAGCAGCGCGGCGGCCAGGCGCACCTCCACATCGGCCGTGAGCAACGAGCCCTGGAAGTCGGCCAGCGCCCGCAGGCTGCCGTGTTGCTGCAGCCAGGGCAGCCCCACCTGCACCACGGCCTGCGCCACGTCATCGGCCAGCGCGGCCAGGTCGCTGCCGCGGCCGAACGTGTAGGTGTCCGGGATGGCCGGCCGGGTGCAGGGGTGCGTGGCCGGCAGCTCCGATTGCAGGTGCGCCAGCCGCTCGCTGAACGGGCCCAGGCCGGGGTCGGCCTTGTCGGCATGATCGGCCAGCCAGCCCCGGCCTTCGCGCTGCGCCAGCAGGCGCAGCAGCGCCGGCCACTGCAGCACCAGGTTCACGTGGAACTCCCCGCGCGGCCCCTCGTTCCACTGGCCGGCCTGCAGGTGCACGATCTGCCAATGGGCGTCGTCGCCGCTGCCCACGGCGCGCGAAAACTGGCGCGCCTTGCGCTTGAAGCCCAGCGGCACCAGCACCAACGCCAGCCGCTTGGCCACGTGGTCGATCTTCACGCCGGCCTTGGCGTCTTCGGCGGGCAGTTCGGGGGCTTTCATGGGGTCTCCAACAACGAGGGATGCTGAGCCGGCCGGTCGGGCGGGTGGCGCGCCAGGTGCAGGGCCAGCGCAGCGCGAACGGCTGCAGTGTCCACTGGCGCGCCGGGCCGCAGCGGCAGCAACACAGGGCGGCCAGCGTCGAACAACACCTGCTTGGGCGCCTGCCACAGCCGCCGCCGCTGCTCGTCGTGCCGGAAGCCGCGCGCGAACACCACCGCCGGCAAGGCGAAGACCACCACCACGGCCTGCGTGCGGCCGGCGTTGGCCTCCAGGTAGGCGCCATGGCGGAAGCCGCCGTGCTCGGCGCGGGCCGCCCAGAGATCAAAGGTCTCGGTGGGCGGCAGCAGGTCGAAGCTGTGCCCCAGCAGCGCCTGGCCCCCGTGGCGCAGCGCCTGCCGGCACCCGGCCGCCGACAGTGAAGACGCCGCAACCGACACGGCCGCGCCAGCCGCAGGCTCTTGCGCCCAGGGCGGCAAACGGTCGGGCTCGTCTGCACAGAAGTGCGCCACATCGGCCACGCCGCGGAAGGCATCGCGCAGCGCGGTCACCTGCGCCAGCACCAGGCCCACGTCCACCGCCGCGGCCGACCAGATGCGCGGGTAGCCACTGCCGTGGCCGTGGCTGGCCAGCTCTTCGCTCAGCCAATCGGTGGGGTCACCCGCCAGGCCGATGTGGTGGTGCATCTGCACGAAGCCGGGCAGCAGCCGCACGCCCGTCACTTCAACGCGGTGCTGCAGCGCGGGCGTGCGGTGCACGAACTGCGTACCTTCGGCGGTGAAGCCGGCGTCGTGCAGTGCGGCGCGCAAGGCGGTGCGCACGTGGCGCGCGGTGGGGGGACTGGTGGGGCGTGTCATGCCGGCGGCGGCATCGGGCCTGCGCAGCAACTGCGGCGCGTCTTGGGCGAATCCGTCCCGCACATCGCG
The DNA here is from genome assembly GCA_018780805.1 of Rubrivivax sp. Classification (GTDB taxonomy): domain Bacteria; phylum Pseudomonadota; class Gammaproteobacteria; order Burkholderiales; family Burkholderiaceae_C; genus Rubrivivax. Next base: position 27,837 of record JADMJD010000129.1, read on the forward strand.
GCAGGTGTCAGGCTTGGTGCGACCGGCAGGAATCGAACCTGCGACGTGGCCTTCGGAGGGCCGCATGATATCCACTTCACCACGGTCGCTCGCGGCAGAACAGGCGGATTCTACGCGCCGGCTCAGCCCTCCCCGCTCACCCCTCCCCGACCAGCCCCCGGCGGAACTGCAAGGCCTCGGCGATGTGCGCCACGCTGATCTGCTCGGCGCCGGCCAGATCGGCAATCGTGCGCGCCACCTTCAGCGTGCGGTGCAGCCCGCGGCCGGACCAGCCCAGCCGCTCGGCCGCCGTGCGCAGAAAGGCCAGCGCTTCGGGCTGTGGCGCGGCCAGCGTGTCCAGCTGCGCCGGCTCCAGCAGCGCGTTCGCGTGACCTTGCCGTTGCTGTGCACGCGCCCTGGCTGCCGCCACGCGGGTGGCCACGGTGGCGCTGGCCTCGCCGTCGGGCTGGGCCAGCAGCTCGGCCGGCTTGGCGGCCGGCACCTCCACCTGCAGGTCGATGCGGTCCAGCAGCGGGCCCGACAGCCGGGCCTGGTAACGCAACACCGCCTCGGTGGTGCAGCGGCAGGCGCGGCCGGTGGCGGCCTGGGCGCCGCGCCAGCCGCAGGGGCAGGGGTTCATCGCCGCGACCAGCTGGAAGCGCGCCGGGTAGCTGGCCTGCCGCGCCGCGCGCGACAAGGTGATGCGGCCGCTTTCCAGCGGCTCGCGCAGCGCCTCCAGCGCGTGCCGCGGGAACTCGGGCAGCTCGTCCAGGAACAGCACGCCGCCATGGGCGAGTGAGATCTCGCCCGGCCGCGGCGGTGAGCCACCGCCCACCAGGGCTGGGGCGCTGGCGCTGTGGTGCGGGCAACGCACCGGGCGCTGGCCAAAACCGTCGTCGGCCAGTCCACCGGCCGTGAGGCCCTGCAGCGCGGCGCTGGCCAGGGCCTCGTCGTCGTCCATCGGTGGCAGCAGGCCGGCCAGGCGCTGCGCCAGCATCGATTTGCCGGTGCCCGGCGGGCCGATGAACAACACGCTGTGCTGCCCGGCGGCGGCGATCTCCAGCGCACGTTTGGCGCCGGCCTGGCCCTTGACGTCGCGCAGGTCGGGCGCCGGGGGCCGCGGTGGCGGTTCGGCGGGCCGGGCGCGAGGCAACTCAGGCACCGGGTCGGCCACGTCCGCCGGGCGCAGGCTGGCCACCACCTCCAGCAAGTGGCTGGCGCAGCGCACGTCCACACCAGCCACGCGGGCCGCCAGCGTGGCGCTGGCCTCCGGCAGCACCAGGCGCCGGCCCGGTGCGCCACGCCGCACGGCCAGCGCCAGCGCGACGGCGCCGCGCACCGGGCGCAGCTCGCCGGCCAGGCTCAGCTCGCCGGCATATTCGCTGCCGGCCAGGCGGGTGGCGTCGATCTGGCCATCGGCGGCCAGGATGCCCAGGGCGATGGGCAGATCGAAGCGGCCGGACTCCTTGGGCAGGTCGGCCGGCGCCAGGTTGACCGTGATGCGTTTGTTGTGCGGGAAGTTGAAGCCGCTCTGCTGCAGCGCGGCGCGCACACGTTCGCGGGCCTCCTTCACCTCGGTGTCGGCCAGGCCCACCAGCGTGAAGCTGGGCAAACCTGGTGCCAGCTGCACCTCCACGTGCACCTCGGGCGCGTCCAGCCCGTCCAGCGCACGGCTCACCACGACTGCCAATGACATGGCCGTTCTCCCCTGGCGGCATTGTGCCGCGCCGGGCGATGCTCAGAAACGCTTGCAAATGGTGCGCACTGCCTTGGTGCACTGCATTGGTGCCACAAACCCGGCCCGCTTGCACCGTGGCGGAGGGTCCAGGCCCGTCGCGGTGCGTGGCCCGGGTGGCACGGAAGCTGCAAACCCCGCCCCGAACCCCCTACCTTTGCAACGTCCTGGAGCCTTCATGAAAAGATCGACCCTTGCGCTGGCCGTCGCGCTGGCCCTGCCCGTGCTGCCCAGCATCGCCCACGCCCAGCTGTCGTTCAACGTCGGCGCCGTCACCGATTACCGCTACCGCGGCATCTCTCAGACCCGCGTGAAGCCGACGATCCAGGGCGGGGTGGACTACGCCGCCGGCGCCTTCTACGTCGGCGCCTGGGCGTCGGGCATCAAGTGGATCGAAGACCTGGGCGGCGACGCCAGCTACGAGCTGGACGTGTACGGCGGCTTCAAGGGCGAGATCACGTCCGGCGTCACCTACGACATCGGCCTGCTGCGCTACCAGTACCCCAGCACCGGCGCGGCCAACACGACCGAGCTGTACGGCGCCGTCACCTACGGCCCGGCCACGCTGAAGTACTCGCATGCCGTGACCGACACCTTCGGCAACACCGACAGCGAAAACAGCTTCTACCTGGACCTGAGCGCCGGCTTCGACGTCGGCGGTTTCATGGTCACGCCGCACATCGGCTACCAGAAGATCAAGGGCCCGTTCAGCACGCCCGGCACCTACACCGACTACGCGCTCACCGTGTCCAAGGATTTCAGCGGTGTGCTGCTGAGCGTGGCACTGGTTGGCACCGACGCCGACAAGGCCTTCTACTCCTCGCCCGTCAACGGCAAGGAACTTGGCAAGGCCGGCGTCGTGCTCGGCGCCAAGTATTCGTTCTGATTCCCACCACCGTACATCGGAGATGACCATGAAGATGGTGACCGCCATCGTCAAGCCCTTCAAGCTTGATGAAGTGCGTGAGGCCCTGAGCGCCATCGGCGTGCAGGGCATCACAGTGACCGAAGTCAAGGGCTTCGGTCGCCAGAAGGGCCACACCGAGCTGTACCGCGGTGCGGAGTACGTCGTCGACTTCCTGCCCAAGGTGAAGATCGAAGCCGCGGTTGACGACACGATCGTCGACCGCGTGGTCGAGGCCATCGAGGCCGCGGCCCGCACCGGCAAGATCGGCGACGGCAAGATTTTTGTCAGCACGCTCGAACAGGTGGTGCGCATCCGCACCGGCGAAACCGGCAAGGACGCGCTCTGACGCGCCGCCGACCACAAGAGATGACAACCATGAGAAAGATCCTATTGATGCTGGCCCTGGGCGCCGCGGCGCTGGGGCTGTCCACGGGTGTGCTGGCGCAGGACGCGGCTTCGGCTGCGGCCTCGGCGGCGTCCGCCGTCGCTGACACCGTCACGTCGGCCGCCGCCCCGGCGGCCGAGGCGGCGTCGGCCGCTGCAGCCCCTGCGGCTGCCGCCCCGGTGCCCAACAAGGGCGACACCGCCTTCCTGACCGTCGCCACCGCGCTCGTCATCCTGATGACGATCCCCGGCCTGGCGCTGTTCTACGGCGGCCTGGTGCGCAGCAAGAACATGCTCAGCGTGCTGATGCAGGTGTTCATGGTCTTTGCGCTGATCTCGGTGCTGTGGGTCGTGTACGGGTACTCGCTGGCCTTCACCGCCGGCAACCCGTTCTTCGGCACGCTGGACAAGATGTTCCTCAGCGGCGTGACCATCGATTCCATCGCCGCCACGTTCAGCAAGGGCGTGTACCTGCCGGAGTTCACCTTCATCGGCTTCCAGGGCACGTTTGCGGCCATCACCTGCGCGCTGATCGTCGGCGCCTTTGCCGAGCGCATCAAGTTCTCGGCGGTGCTGCTGTTCGTCGTGCTCTGGTTCACCTTCGCCTACCTGCCGGTGGCGCACATGGTCTGGTACTGGGACGGCCCTGACGCCATCACCGACGCCAAGTCGCTGGAAGCCGTCACGGCCAACGCCGGCTTCATGTGGGCCAAGGGCGCGCTGGACTTCGCCGGCGGCACCGTGGTGCACATCAACGCCGCGGTGGCGGGCCTGGTGGGTGCCTTCCTGGTGGGCAAGCGCATCGGCTACGGCAAGGAATCCATGGCTCCGCACAGCCTGACGCTGACGATGGTCGGTGCCTCGCTGCTGTGGGTGGGCTGGTACGGCTTCAACGCCGGTTCCAACCTGGAAGCCAACGGCATTGCTGCGCTGGCCTTCATCAACACCACGGTGGCCACGGCCGCAGCGGCGCTGGCCTGGGCCGGTGCGGAATCGCTGATGAAGGGCAAGGCCTCGATGCTGGGTGCGGCCTCCGGTGCCGTCGCCGGCCTGGTGGCCATCACCCCGGCCTGCGGTTTCGTCGGCGTGGGTGGTGCCCTGGTGATCGGCCTGATCTCCGGTGTGGTCTGCCTGTGGGGCGTGAACGGCCTGAAGAAGATGCTGGGCGCGGACGACTCGCTCGATGTCTTCGGCATCCACGGCGTGGGCGGCATCATCGGCGCGCTGCTGACCGGTGTCTTCGCGGCCCCCAGCCTCGGCGGCCAGGGCATCTGCGACTACGTGGAGAACAAGTGCGGTGCCTTCCCCGGCATCGGCGCCCAGGTCTGGATCCAGGCCCAAGGCGTGATCTACACGGTGCTGATCTCCGCGGTTGTGGCCTTCATCGCCTACAAGATCGTTGATCTGACCATCGGTCTGCGCGTGCCGGAAGAAGCCGAGCGCGAAGGCCTGGACATCAGCTCGCACGGCGAGACGGCGTACCACAACTGACCGGCTTCCATCGGTCTGCCAACGAGGGCTGCCTGCGGGCAGCCCTTTTTTGTTTTCTGGCGCGCGCGAGGTGCTCAGCGCAGGCCGGCCTCGATGAGGTCGGCCACCTTGTCGCCGGTCTGCCCGGGCCGCATCCCGTGGTGCTGCTGTGCCAACGCCTGGGCGCGGGCCCGCCAGCCGGGCTCGTCCAGCAGCTGGCGCAACAGCGGCAGCGGGTCGGCCGCCGGCTCGCCGGGCTCCAGCACCAGGCCGATGCCCGCCCGCGCCACGCGCCAGGCCACCATGGCCTGCTCCATGTGGCGCGGCAGCACCAGCTGTGGCCGGCCGGCCAGCACGGCCGCCGTCACCGTGCCGATGCTGGCGTGGGTCACCACCAGGTCGGCGCTGGCCAGCGCGGCGTCCACCCGCACCGGCTCGGGCTCGATGCGCATCTGGGTGGCGCCCAGGCGCCGTGCGGCGTCCGGGTGCACACCCTTGGCATGCACCAGCGCCACGGTGCCGGCGGCGTGCAGCGCCTTCAGCACTGGCTCGAAGCGCGCATCGGCCGGCGCCAGGTAGGCAAACACACGCGGCCCGTCACCGGCTGGCCAGGGCGCCACCGGCCCGACGTCGTCGGCAAACACCGGGCCCAGCACGGGTGCCTGCCCCTCGGTGTCCGGGTAGTGGCAAAGCTCCGGCAGCGAGACGTTGGCGCGCACCGCCTGGTCGAACAAGGCCGTCAGGCGTGGCAGCGGGGCCAGCCCCAGCAGCGCCAACGCAGCGTTGGTGGGGGCCAGCACCTGGGCGTCCCAGCCCGGGCAGGCCGCGTCTCCGCCGGGCAACCAATGCGCCATCGGCGGGAAGTGCGGCCCCAGCGGCGGCACCTCGAAGTTGTTGCCCACCAGCCAGTGGCGCAGGCCCAGGCCACGCGCGGCCAGCGTGGCCGTGGGTGCGTGGTCGCACACCACGCCATCGGCACGCCAGAGCTGCATCAGCGCCCGCCAGGCGCCCAGCAGGGCGGCCAGGCCTGCAGGGTCCAGCCAGCCGGCCGCCACCAGCACCGTGGCGTAATTGCCCAGGCGCGGCGCACGTGTCACGCTGGGCAGCCAGACCGGCGCCTGCAGCATCTCAAAACCTTCGGCCGCCACCCGCGGGTGTGCGCGCGACAGGTCGCGCAGCACAAAGACCACGGTGTGTCCGCGCTGCCGCAGCGCACGCGCCGTGACCAGCATGCGGTCCAGGTGGCCCATGCCGCTGCCCATCTCCCAGGCCAACATCAGACGGGCCATGTGTCCTCCGGCGCGGCCGCGGGGTGTGCAAGCGTGGCTGCACCCGTGCATCCTAGAATGGGTTTTCTGCCTCTGCCGAGCACGTCCATGGTCCCGCACCTCATCACCGCGCTCAACGGCCCCATCAACGAGCTGGAACAGCGCATCCTCGAGTCCATGCCGGCCATCGAGCGCTGGTTCCGGCTGGAGTGGATGGAGCACACGCCGCCGTTCTACACC
>JADMJD010000085.1 GCA_018780805.1 Rubrivivax sp.
GGCCGTCGGCAAACTGGCGCCGCACCTCCACCACCACCGAGCCCGCCGCACGGCCCACGGCCTCCATCGCCATCGCACCGAAGAGGTAGGGGATCAGGCCGCCGATGAACAGGCCGACGATGACCTTCGGGTCGCTCAGGTCGAAGGCGATGTTCATGCCCCGGCCTTCGAGCGAGTGGGTGTAGTCGGCAAACAGCACCAGCGCCGCCAGGCCGGCCGAGCCGATGGCATACCCCTTGGTCACCGCCTTGGTGGTGTTGCCCACCGCGTCCAATGGGTCGGTGACGTCGCGCACACTCTTGGGCAGTTCGGACATCTCGGCAATGCCACCGGCGTTGTCGGTGATCGGGCCGTAGGCGTCGAGCGCCACCACGATGCCGGCCATGCTCAGCATGGAGGTGGCCGCGATCGCGATGCCGTACAGCCCACCCATGGCGTAGGCGGCCAGGATGGCCAGGCAGACCATCACCACCGGGCCGGCGGTGGAGCGCATCGACACGCCCAGGCCGGCGATGATGTTGGTGCCGTGGCCCGTGGTCGAGGCCTGTGCGATGTGCTTGACCGGCGGGTACTGCGTGCCGGTGTAGTACTCGGTGATCCAGACCAGCGCGGCCGTCAGCACCAGGCCGATGGCGCAGGCGCCGAACAGGCGCATCTGCGTGCCGGCACCGAGTGCGTCATCGGGCATCACCGCCTTGGTGACGAAGAAAAAGGCGATCAGCGACAGCACACCGGCCACCGCCAGGCCCTTGTAGAGCGCTGGCATCACGTTTTTCATGCCCGGCGAGGCCTTGACGAAATAACAGCCGATGATGGAGGCGATGATGGACACACCGCCCAGCAGCAGGGGGTAGATCACGGCCGCCGCGGCGGCGTTGGTGACCATCAGCGCACCCAGCGTCATCGTCGCGATCAGTGTGACCGCGTAGGTCTCGAACAGGTCGGCCGCCATGCCGGCGCAGTCGCCGACGTTGTCGCCCACGTTGTCGGCGATCACCGCCGGGTTGCGCGGGTCGTCTTCGGGGATGCCGGCTTCGACCTTGCCCACCAGGTCGGCGCCGACGTCGGCGCCCTTGGTGAAGATGCCACCGCCCAGCCGCGCGAAGATCGAAATCAGCGACGAGCCGAACGCAAAACCCAGCAGGGGCTTCAGCGTCGCAGCGTCGGGTTTGGCCAGGCCGCCGATGGCCATGAAAAACAGTGCCACACCGATCAGGCCCAGGCCGACCACCAGCATGCCGGTGATGGCACCGCCCTTGAAGGCGACATCCAGTGCCGGCCCGATGCCCTTGGTAGCGGCCTGCGCGGTGCGCACGTTGGCCTTGACCGAGACGTTCATGCCGATGAAGCCGCAGGCGCCGGACAACACCGCGCCCAGCACGAAGCCGGCCGAGGTGAGCGCGTCCAGGAAGAAGAAGATCAGCACGGCGAGCACGACGCCCACGATGGCGATGGTCTTGTACTGCCGGGCCAGGTAAGCCGCCGCACCCTGCTGGATCGCACCCGCGATCTCCTGCATGCGGGCATTGCCGGCATCCTGCCGCAGGATCCAGCCCCGCTGGATGAAGCCGTAGAGAACAGCAGCGACACCACAGGCCAGCGCTGCGTAGAGCGCCATCTGAGTCGTCATGGGTCAACCTCGCTTTCGTTGAATTTGAAACGTTGACAGTCGGATCACCCCTCCCCCGGGGTGCGCAGGGCATGCTAGGGGATGGTTTCCACGTAGCGGCAGGGGGTTTTCCTGCGGCCCGCCGTCAGGACCCCGACAGCGCCCTCAGTAGAATCCCGCACCAGTTTCGAGCACTCTTCAGAAAGCCAAGCATGAGCCTGCACAACGTGACCCCTGGCGCCAAGGCGCCCGAGCAGTTCAACGTGATCATCGAGATCCCGATGAACGCCGACCCGATCAAGTACGAAGTCGACGAGGAGTCGGGTGCGCTGTTCGTCGACCGTTTCATGTCGACCGCGATGCACTACCCCTGCAACTACGGCTACATCCCGCAGACCCTGGCCGACGACGGCGACCCGGTGGACGTGCTGGTCATCACCCCGGTGCCGCTGATCCCGGGCGTGGTGGTCACCTGCCGCCCGCTGGGCGTGCTGAAGATGGACGACGAAGCTGGCGGCGACAACAAGTTGCTCGCCGTGCCCATCGACAAGGTGCTGTCGATCTACACGCAGTGGCAGAAGCCGGAAGACCTGAACCCGCTGCGCCTGAAGACCATCCAGCACTTCTTCGAGCACTACAAGGACCTGGAGCCCGGCAAGTGGGTGAAGGTGCTGGGCTGGGAGGGCGCGGACAGCGCCCGGGCCGAGATCGTCACCGGCATGGCCAACTGGCAGGCCAAACACCCGGCCTGACCCGGCAGCCGCGCCTGGCGGCGCCGCCACTCAGCCGCCGGGCTCGTCCTTGAACGGCGAGCGCTCGCGCAACTCGTCCACGTAGCGGCCGATGCCGGCGCTCTCGCTGGCCAGGAAATCCGCCACGGCGGCTGAAAACCGCGGGTGGCTCAGCCAGTGGGCCGACTGTGTGCGCACCGGCATCAGCCCGCGCGCCATCTTGTGTTCGCCCTGGGCGCCACCTTCGAAACGCTGGTAGCCCTCGGCCAGGCACCAAGCCAGCGGCTGGTAATAACAGGCCTCAAAGTGCAGGCAGGGCACATACACCGTGCTGCCCCAATAGCGGCCCCAGGCCACCCGCCGTGTGGCGTCGACCGCCACCAGTGACGCGCCTATGCGCTCGTCCCCCCGCCAGGCCACGAACAGCACCCAGTGCTGCGGCATGTGGCGCGCCATTTCGCGGAAGAAGTCGCGCGTGAGGTAGGGCGTGGAGTGGTGCGCCTCGTAGGTCAGCGTGTAGCAGTGGTGGAAGAAGTCCCACAGGTCTTCGTCGATGGCGGTTCCCGCCACCACCTCGAAGCGCACGCCGGCCTCGGCCACGCGCCGGCGTTCCTGCAGGATCTTCTTGCGCTTGTCGCGCTGCAGGCGCTGCAGCAGGGTCTCGAAATCGGGGCAGGGCGCGGCTGTGTCCTGTGTCCAGTGGAATTGCACGCCCTCGCGCATCAGCCAGCCGGCGCGTGCGAGCGCCGCGGCGTCACCCTCATCGGGGAAGAGCAGGTGCGCCGACGACAGGCCGGCCTTCTGCGCCAGGTCGATCAGCGTGCAGGCCAGGGCATCGCGCGCGGCGTTGTCCTCGGCCAGCAGCCGGCTGCCGGGCACGGGGGTGAAGGGCACGGCCGCCAACAGCTTGGGATAGTAGGCCAGGCCATGCCGGCGGTAGGCGTCGGCCCAGGCCCAGTCGAACACGTACTCGCCGTAGGAATGGCTTTTCAGGTACAGCGCGCAGGCCGCGGCCAGCCGGCCGTCGGCCCCGCGCAGCGTGACAAACCGCGCCGCCCAGCCCGTCTCTGCCACCGCACTGCCGGAGCGGTGGAGCGCCGCGAGGTAGGCGTGCTGCATGAAGGGTGTGGGCACCGCCTGCAACGCGAGCAGGTCATCCCACTCTGGGGCCGGGATGGCGTCGGGGTCCTCGTGGACCTGGGTGACATAAACTGGAGCGGTGATCTGAACCTCCGGCAAGCTAGTGCAACCTGTGTTGAAAATCGGGCTCGCGCAGCTCAACGCCACGGTCGGCGACATCGATGGCAACCGTCGCCGGGTGGTGCAGGCCGCCCGCGATGCCTACGCGCAGGGCGCCCGGGTGCTCGTGATGCCCGAGCTGATGCTTTGCGGCTACCCGCCGGAAGACCTGCTGCTGCGGCCCGCGTTCATGGCCGCCTGCCGCGAGGCACTGCAACAACTGGCGGTGGAACTGGCGGATTGCGACGGACTGCATGTCGTGGTGGGACACCCGCACCCCTGGGGCGAGAGCGGCGATATTAGGTCCAAGTCACACTCGGTGCTGCAGCGCTTCAATGCCGCCTCGGTGCTGGCGGGTGGACAGATCCTGGACACCTACTGCAAGCGCGAGCTGCCCAACTACCAGGTGTTCGACGAGCGCCGCTACTTCGCCTCCGGCCGCGACGCCGGGCAGGGCGCCGTGGTGTTCGAGGTGGGCGGCCTCAAGCTCGGCCTGCTGATCTGCGAAGACGCCTGGTTCGACGAACCGGCCCGCCTGGCGCGCGACGCCGGGGCGCAGGTGTTGTGCGTGTTGAACGCGTCGCCGTTCCACCTGGACAAGGCGGGAGAGCGTGAAGGCCGAATGGCCGAGCGGGCGCGCGCCGTCGGCCTGCCACTGCTGTACAGCCACCTGGTCGGCGGGCAGGACGAGGTGGTGTTCGACGGTGCTTCGTTTGCGGTAGACGCGGCAGGCGAGTTGCGAGCCCGAGCGCCGAGCTTCGCGGAACACCTGCTGCTGTGCGACGTGGCGGCCGATGGCCAGGTGCAGGGCCCGGTGCACCCGCTGCCCAGCCTGGAAGCGCAGGCCTGGGCCGCGCTGGTCACGGGCGTGCGCGACTACCTGGGCAAAAACGGCTTTCCAGGCGCCATCATCGGCCTATCGGGTGGCATCGATTCGGCCCTGGTGCTGGCGATCGCGGTGGACGCCCTGGGCGCCGACAAGGTGCGCACCGTGATGATGCCCTCGCCCTACACGGCCGAAATTTCCTGGATCGACGCGCGTGACATGGCGCAGCGCCTGGGCGTGCGCTACGACGAGATCGCCATCGCCCCGATGTTCGATGCCTTCCGCGCCAGCCTGGTCGAGCAGTTTGCCGGCCGAGCCGAAGACACAACCGAAGAGAACCTGCAGGCCCGCATCCGCGGCACCTTGTTGATGGCGCTGTCCAACAAAACCGGCGACATCGTGCTGACCACTGGCAACAAGAGCGAGATGGCCACCGGTTATTGCACGCTGTACGGCGACATGGCCGG
>JADMJD010000222.1 GCA_018780805.1 Rubrivivax sp.
CGTGGCCTGCAGGATGTTCAGGCGGTCGATCTCCTCGACGCTGGCCTCGGCGATGGCGATGGCCAGCGCCTTGGCGCAGATCTCGTCGAACAGGCGCTCGCGGCGTTGCGGGCTGAGCACCTTGGAGTCGGCCAGGCCGCGGATGGGCGCCCGCTCGTCCAGGATCACCGCCGCGGCCACCACCGGCCCGGCCAGCGGGCCACGGCCGGCTTCGTCCACGCCGGCCACCAGGCCGGGGCCGGTCCAGTCCAGGCCCAGTTGTTCAGGCGCGGAGGACTTGCGCGATGGCATCGGTGGCGGCGCGGGCGGTGTCGCGCTTGAGCAGGTGGTGCAGGTCGGTGAAACGCTGGTGCAGGCGTTGTGCACCCGACGCATCGTCCAGGCCGGCCAGCACATCACGCGCCAGCTGTGCAGGGGTGCAAGCCTCCTGGATGCGCTCAGGCACGACGAAGTCGCGGCACAGGATGTTGGGCAGGCCGACCCAGGGCTGGTAGGCCATGCGTTTCATCAGCTGCCAGGACAGCGGGTGCATGCGGTAGGCGATGACCATGGGCCGCTTGAACAACGCCGCTTCCAGCGTGGCCGTGCCGCTGGCGATCAGCGTCAGGTCGCAGGCGGCGAGTGCGGCGTGGGATTGGCCGTCGAGCAACCGAACCGGCACACCGGGTGCGTGTTGGGTCAGCAGCGGTTCGACCAGCGGCCGCAGCCCCGGCGCCAGCGGCAGCACGAACTTCAGCGCCGGGCGTTCGCGGTACAGGCGCGCAGCTGTCTGCAGGAAGGTGGGCGCCAGGTAGCGGATCTCGGAGCGCCGGCTGCCGGGCAGCAGCGCCACGACGGCATCGTGTTCGCCCAGGCCCAGCGCTGCCCGCGCCGCGGCACGTGGTGGGTCCAGCGGGATCGCGTCGGCCAGCGGATGGCCCACATAGCTGGCCGGCACCCCATGCTGGCGCAGCAACTCAGGCTCGAACGGGAACAGGCACAACACATGGTCGCAGCTGCCGGCCATCTTCTTCGCGCGGCCACCACGCCAGGCCCAGATCGACGGGCAGATGAAGTGGATGCTGGGCACGCCGGCCGCTTTCAGCCGCGCTTCCAGGCCGAGGTTGAAGTCGGGTGCGTCCACGCCGATGAAGGCCATCGGCCGGTCGGCCAGCAGGCGCTGTGCCAGGCGTTCGCGGATGCCGGAGATCTCGCGGTAGTGGCGCAGCACCTCGACATAACCGCGCACGGCCAGCTTGTCGCTGGGCCACCAGGCGTCGAAGCCGAGGGCGGCCATCTTCTGGCCGCCGATGCCGGCCGTCCGCAGGCCGGGCCAGCGTTGCTGCAGGCCCCCGATCAGCAGGCTGGCGAGCAGGTCGCCGGACGCCTCGCCGGCCACCATCGCCAGCTTCATGGTCAGCGCGCGATGCCGCGTGTCGAGGCGGCGAGGAAGTCCAGCAGCAGGGTGATGTCGGCGTCGCCACCGTCGACCGTGCCCTGCAGCGCGGTGATCGCGGCCTTCGCCGCATCCAGCGTCAACCCATCGCGGTACAGCAGCCGGTGCATCTGCTTGACCAGCGCGATGCGCTCGCGCGAAAACCCACGCCGGCGCAAGCCCTCGACGTTGAAACCGTGCACGCCCAGCGGGTTGCCCGAGACCATCATGTAAGGCGGCACGTCCTGCGAGACATGGCTCTGGAAACCCGTCATCGCATGCGCGCCGATCTTGCAGAACTGGTGCACCCCCGTGAGACCGCCGACGATCACCCAGTCGCCCACGTGCACATGGCCGGCCAGCGTGGCGTTGTTGGCCAGGATCGTGTGGTCGCCCAGTTGCACGTCGTGCGCGATGTGCACGTAGGCCATGACCCAGTTGTCGTGGCCGACCCGCGTGACACCACCGTCCTGCGCCGTGCCGCGGCTGAAGGTGCAGAACTGGAAGACCGTGTTGCGGTCGCCGATGTGCAACTCGGTGGGCTCACCGGCGTACTTCTTGTCCTGCGGCGTGCAGCCGAGCGCGGCGTGGGCATGCACGACGTTGTCGCGGCCCAGCGTCATCGGGCCTTCCAGCGTGCAATGGGCGCCGATGTGGGTGCCCTCGCCGATGTGCACCCCGGCGCCGATCACCGCGTACGGCCCCACCTGCACCGACGCCGCCAGCTCGGCGGCCGGGTGCACGATGGCGGTGGCGTGGACCTGCGCCATCGTGTTCAGGCCACCTTGCGCATGGTGCACATCAGCTCGGCCTCGACCGCGGTTTCGCCGTCCACGCTGGCGCGTGCCTTGTACTTGTAGATGCCGGCGCGGGCGCGGTCGATGCTGGCTTCCAGGATGAGCTGGTCACCCGGCTCGACGACACGCTTGAAACGTGCGCCGTCGATGCCGACGAAGTAGACCACCGTGTCTTCGCCCGGCTCCTGGCCCATCGACTCAAACGACAGCAGCGCCGCGGTCTGCGCCAGCGCTTCGAGCATCAGCACACCCGGCATCACCGGCCGGGCCGGGAAATGGCCCATGAAAAACGGCTCGTTGATGGTGACGTTTTTCAGCGCCTTGATGCGCTTGTCCTTCTCGAACTCCAGCACGCGGTCCACCAGCAAGATGGGGTAGCGGTGCGGCAGCTTCTTCAGGATCTTGTGGATGTCCATCACCGGCGGGGTCGTCATGTCTTCTTCTCCAGCGCGCGCAGGCGCTCGCGCAGGCTGTGCAGTTGCCGCAGGGTGGCAGCGTTCTTTTCCCAGGATGCATTGTCATCGAAGGGAAACAGGCCGCTGTACTGGCCGGGTTTCAGGATCGAGCGCGTGATGACGGTGGCCGCGGTCACGTGCACATGGTCCACCAGCTCCAGGTGGCCCAGGATGATGGCGCCGCCGCCCGCCGTGCAGTAGCGGCCGATCTTCGCGCTGCCCGCCACGCCCACACAGCCGGCAAAGGCGCTGTGCGCGCCGACGCGCACGTTGTGGCCGATCTGCACCAGGTTGTCGAGCTTGACGCCGTCTTCGATGACCGTGTCTTCGAGCGCCCCGCGGTCGATGCAGGTGTTGGCGCCGATCTCGACATCGTCCCCGATCACCACCGCGCCCAGCTGCTCGATCTTGACCCAGGTGCCGGCCGAGGGTGCAAAGCCAAAACCATCGGCACCGATCACCGCACCGCCATGCACCAGGCCGCGGGCGCCGATGCGGCAGCCGTCCAGCAAGGTGGCGCGGGGCATCAGGCGGGTGCCCATGCCGAGCACCGTGTCAGCCCCCACATGGGCCTGCGCGCCGACCATGGCGCCCTCGCCCACGCGAGCACCGGCACCAACATACGCCAGCGGGCCGATCGCGGCCGAGGCGTGTACCACGGCACCGGGCTCGATCACCGCTGATGCGTGCACACCGGGAACCGCCGCGGGCCGCGAACGCTGGGCCCACCACTGCGTCAAGCGTGCAAAGGCCAGGTAGGGGTCAGCGCAGAGCACCGCCGCTGGGCGACTGAGCACGGCCTCGCGCAGATCGGCCTGCACCAGCACGCAGCCCGCGGCGCTGGCGTCGAGCTGCGCGCGGTAACGTGGGTTGGACAGGAAGCTGACCGTGGCCACATCGGCCGTGGCCAGCGGGCCCAGGCGGTGCAACACGAGAGCGGCGTTGCCCGAGGGCTCGCCGCCGACCAGGGCCGCAAGCTCGGCGACGCTGATCTGCAGCATCGCGGGGGCCGGCTTACTTGCCGCCGGCGGCGTTGTTCAGCGTGCGGATGACCTTGTCGGTGATGTCCACACGCGGGCCGGCAAACACAACGCCCTCTTGCAGGATCAGGTCGTACTTCTCGGTCTCGAAGATCTGCTTGATCACGCGGTTGGCGCGTTCGACCACGTTGGCCAGCTCTTCGTTCTTGCGCTGGTTCAGGTCTTCCTGGAAGGCACGGCGCTTGCGCTGGATGTCACGGTCCTGCTCGACCAGCTCGCGCTGGCGGCGGGTGCGTTCGCCTTCCGACAGGGCCGGACCTTCCTTGTCCAGCTTGTCGGCCGCCGCCTTCAGGCGATTGCCATCTTCGGCCAGCTCGCGCTCGCGCCGGCCGAACTCGGTTTCCAGCTTGCCCTGGGCGGCCTTGGCAGGGGCCGACTCGCGCAATACACGCTCGCCGTTGATGTACCCGATCTTCAAGTCCTGGGCGCTCGCGGCCAAGCTGGCCCCGGCGATCAAGGCCGCAACGGCAAACGACTTCAGTGTCGGCAGGTTCATCAGAAAGCGGTCCCGATCTGGAATTGAAACTTTTGGATTTTATCGTTGGGCTGCGACCTGACCGGGGTGCCCCAGCTCATGCGCAGCGGGCCCACGGGCGACAACCAGGACAGCCCGACGCCCATGGATGCACGCAGGGAACTGGCCTCGATCGGCTCACCTTCGCGCCACACGTTGCCTGCATCGGTGAAGGCAAACAGGCGCAGGCTCTTGTCGTTGCCAGACCCAGGAACGGGCACGTAGAGCTCGGCGTTGACATTGAGCTTGCGCGAGCCGCCGATGAAGGCACCCGTGGGGTCGATGACGCCCAGCGAACTCTGCTCGAACACCCGCACCGACCCGAGGCCGCCGCCGTAGAAGTTCTTGAACAGCGGATACGGCCGGCTGCCCAGGCCCTTGCCCCAGCCCACTTCGGCGTTCAGGCCCACGGAGAACATGGACGTGATGGGCATGTACTGCTGGATCTGGTAGTTCGAGCGCAGATAGCGCACGTCACCAATCAGGCTGGCCTCGAGGTTGACACGCTGGTAGCGGCCACTGGTGGGCGACAGCGCGCTGTCGCGGCCATCACGCGACCAGCCCAGCGTGATCGGCCAGGCGGTGCTGGACGGCCCGAACTCCTGGCGGTACAGGAAGTAGCTGTTCGGGATGCCAGCCGTGGCACCGATCTGCGTGCGCTCCCAGCCCACGCCGAGAAACACCGTGTCGTAGTCGGAGAACGGCACGCCGAAGCGGATCGATGCCCCCGGGGTGGAGATCTGGTACTCGTCACCCAGGCTGTTGAAGGGGCGGCTGGTGCGGTAGTACAGGTCGATCGCGCGCGACACCCCGTCCACCGTGAAGTACGGCTCCGAGGTGCTGAACACGAAGCTGCGCGAGGTGCGGCTGGTGTTCAGCTCGATGCCGAGGTAGTTGCCGGAGCCGAAGACGTTGTCCTGCTTGACCGAGCCCGTCAGCGACAGCCCGTCGCTGGAGAAGCCGGCACCGACCAGCAGGTTGCCGGTGGGTTTTTCCTTGACGGTGAAAACCAGGTCGACCTGGTCGGGCGAGCCTTGCACTTCGCGCGTCTCGACGTTGACCTCGCTGAAGTAACCCAGGCGGTCGACGCGGTCGCGCGACAGCTTGATGCGGGCACCGTCGTACCAGGCGGACTCAAGCTGTCGCAGTTCGCGCCGGATGACCTCGTCGCGGGTGCGTGTGTTGCCGGAAACATCGATGCGCCGCACATAGACCCGGCGCTGCGGCGATGCCGCCAGCACAACCACCACCTGGCCGTTGCTGCGGTCGATCTCGGGGCGCGCGTCCACACGGGCAAAGGCGTAGCCGTACAGGCCGTACAGGTCGCTGAACTGCTTCTGGGTGTTGGTGACGTCCTCGCCGCGGTAGGCCTCACCCGGGCGCACGGTGACCAGCTGCCGGAACGCGTCGTCGCGGCCGAGGAAATCACCCTCCAGGCGCACACCGGTGACGGTGTAGCGCTGGCCTTCGCGGATGGAGATCGCGATCGAGATGTCCTGTTTGTCCGGCGAAATCGTCACCTGCGTGGACTCGACCGCGAACTCCAGGTAGCCCCGGTTCACGTACCAGGCGCGCAGGGTCTCCAGGTCGCCGTTGAGCTTGGCGCGCGAGTAGCGGTCGGTCTTGGTGTACCAGGTCAGCCAGCCGGGGGTGGTGAGCTCGAACTGGCCCAACAGCGACGACTCGCTGAACACCGTGGCGCCGATGATGCTGATCTGGCGGATGCGGGCCGCATCACCTTCGCTCATCGTGAAGGTGACGTTGACGCGGTTGCGCTCGATCGGCGTGATCGTGGTGACGACCTCGGCGCCGTAAAGGCTGCGCGTGAGGTACTGGCGCTTGATCTCCTGCTCGGCCCGGTCGACCAGGGCCTTGTCGAAGGGCAGGCCCTCGCCGATGCCGGCGTCCTTCAGGGACTTGAGCAGCTGGTCGCTCTCGAACTCCTTCAGGCCAGCGAAATCGACACGCGCGATCACCGGGCGTTCGGCCACGATGAGCACCGCGGTCTGGTCCTCGATCTCGATGCGCACGTCCGAGAAGAGGCCGGTGGCAAACAGCGCGCGCAGCGCCGTGGCGGCTTTTTCGTCGGTGTAGGTCTCGCCGATGCGGAAGGGCAAGGCTGCAAAGACGGTGCCGGGGTCGGTGCGCTGCAGGCCCTCGATCCGGATGTCCTTAAGCACAAAGGGTTCGACAGCGCGGGCCATTGGTGCGACGCACGCAGCCGCCACCGCCACCAGCGCTGCAATGGGGCGCAGCGGCCCAAGCGGGGAATAGAAAGGCATGAAGGAAGGATCAGTGCAGACCGAGAAGCCGGGCCACGTCGTTGAACAGGGCGACCGACATCATCATGAGCAACACGGCGACGCCGCCGCGTTGCAGGCGCGCCAGCCACAACTCCGACACCGGCCGGCCCGTGACGCCCTCGAAAAGATAATACATCAGGTGTCCACCATCGAGCATCGGCAGCGGGAGCAGGTTCAGCACCCCCAGGCTCACACTCACCAGGGCCAGGAAACCCAGGTAGTAGGCCAGGCCCTGCTGCACCGACTGGCCGGCGACATCGGCAATCGTGATCGGCCCGCTGAGGTTCTTGACCGAGGCCTCGCCGATCAACATGCGGCCGATCATGCGCAGCGTCAGTGCGGAGACTTCCCAGGTGCGCTCGACACCGCGCACCACACCGTCCACCGGGCCGCGGCGCACCGTGACGATCTCCGGCGGCCCCCCCACAAACGCATCGATGCGGCCGAGCTGCAGGCCACCTTCTTCCACGACACGCGGTGTCAGTTCGACGATGCGTTCTGTGCTGCCGCGCTCGGTCACCAGGCGCAGCACCTGGCCACGCCCGTCCACCACGCCGGCGCGGATGCGGTCGCGCAGCTGCTGGGCGTCCACCACCGCGGCACCGTTGATCGACAGCACACGGTCACCCTTCATCAAACCCGCGGCGGCGGCAGGACCGTCGGGCCGCACCTCACCCAACAGCGGCTCGCTGAAGGTGGTGGCCAGGCCGATGCGTTTCATCGTCGCGGCGTCCACCTCGCGTGTGCCCAGGTTCTGCAGCGGCAGGGTGACACGGCGACTGGCATGGCCCTGGCGGTCGCTGGCCATCAGCTGCAGCGGGGCACCGTCCAGCGCCGCCTGCGTGACCTGCCAGCGCAGATCGGTCATCGACTCGACGTCGCGCCATTGTTCACCGTCCAGCGAGGTGGCGCGCACCCAGTCGCCGCTGCGCAGGCCGGCCTCGGCGGCCAGGCTGCCGGCCGCCGGCGTGCCGAGCACGGCCTTGGGCTCGTCGACCCCGATCCAGTGCGACGCCGCCACCAGCACAACCGCCAGCAGCAGGTTGGCCGCCGGCCCGGCGGCCACGATGGCGGTGCGCTGAAGCAGCGACTTGTTGTTGAAAGCGCGCCCACGGTCAGCCTCAGGCACCACGCCTTCACGCTCGTCCAGCATGCGCACATAGCCGCCCAGCGGCAAGGCGCACAGCACAAACTCCGTGTCACCCCGCTGGCGGCGCAACAGCACACGGCCGAAGCCCACCGAAAAGCGCAGCACCTTCACGCCACAAGCCACGGCCACCCGGTAGTGGCCGTACTCGTGCACCACGATCAGCACGCCGAGCGTGAGCAAGAAGGCCAGGACGGTGGTGATCACAGCGCGAGTTCCCCGATCAGTTGCCGGGCCTGGCGCCGTGCGCGCTGGTCCAGCGCCAGCAGGTCGTCCAGACCGCCGATGCGGCCGATGTCGCCCGCCAGGGCGTCCACCGTGCCGGCATTGACGGTGTGAATCGCGGTGAAGCGGATGGTTCCCTCCAGGAAGGCGGCCACCGCCTCCTCGTTGGCGGCGTTCAGCAGTGCGCTGCTGCCTTCCGGGCCGTTCAACGCATCGTAGGCCAGGAACAGGCCGGGGAAACGCACCCGGTCGCAGGCCTCGAAGGTGAGCGCCTTCATGGCCAGGAAGTCCAGCGCCGCGGCGCCAGCCTCGATGCGCTCCGGGAACGACAGGCCGTAGGCGATGGGCACCTTCATGTCCGGTGTGCCCAGTTGCGCCAGCACCGAATTGTCGCGGCAGACCACCATCGAGTGGATGATGCTCTGCGGGTGGATGACCACGCGGATGCGCTCGGGCGGCAGCGCAAACAGCCAGTGTGCCTCGATGACCTCGAGCGCCTTGTTCATCATCGTGGCCGAATCGACCGAGATCTTGCGGCCCATCACCCAATTCGGGTGGGCCACCGCCTGGTCCGGCGTCACGTCGTGCAGGCTGGCCGGATCGCGCGTGCGAAACGGGCCACCCGATGCGGTGAGCACGATGTGGTCGATGCGCTGCGCCCAGGCGCTGCGGTCTTCCGGCAGGCACTGGAAGATCGCAGAGTGTTCGCTGTCGATCGGCAGCAGCGTCGCGCCACCTTCAAGCACCGCATCCATGAAATACGCCCCGCCGACCACCAGCGCCTCCTTGTTGGCCAGCAGCAGGCGTTTGCCGGCACGCGCGGCGGCCAGGCAAGGCGCCAGGCCGGCGGCGCCGACGATGGCGGCCATCACGCTGTCCACCTCGGGGTGCGCAGCCAGGTCGGCCAGCGCCTGTGTCCCGACGGCGACCTCGGTGCGCAGCCCCAGGCGGGCCAGGCCTTCGCGCAAGGGCCGCGCCTGCGCATCGCCCGGCACCACGGCGATGCGCGGGCGGAACTGCGCACATTGCGCCAGCAGTTCGTCCACGCGGCGGTGCGCGGTGAGCGCGAAGACCTCGTAGCGGTCGGGGTGGCGCGCCACGACGTCAAGCGTGCTCACACCAACGGAGCCGGTGGAGCCCAGAATGGCCAGACGTTGAATGCTCATGTGGCGTGATTGTTCACCGCAGCGCCAGCGCCGCCACGAGCGGAAACACGGGCAACAAGGCGTCGATGCGGTCCAACACCCCGCCGTGGCCAGGCAACAGGCCGCTGCTGTCCTTGGCACCAGCGGCACGTTTGACCAGGGATTCGAACAGGTCGCCCACCACGCTGGCGCCGGCCAGCAGCGTCAGGCAGGCCACCGTGGCCACGAGCCCGTGGTCCGCCAGCAGCCGGGTCGCCAGGCCGGGCACCGCCGCGGCGAAGTGGCGATCGGCCCACTGCCAGGCCCCTCCCAGCAGCAGCACGGCCAACCAGCCCGACACCGCGCCCTCCCAGGTCTTGCCCGGGCTGATGCTCGGCGCCAGCTTGTGGCGGCCCAGCAGGCGGCCACCGGCGTAGGCGGCGATGTCCGCCACCCAGACCAGGCAGAACACCGACAGCAAGAAGTTGATGCCGGTGGCGTGGGCACGGGTCAGCGCCAGCCAGGCCAGGGCCAGCACCAGCGGGCCCAGCGCCAGGCGCAGGGCCTGCGGCAGCCGGCTCCAGCCGGCCGGGCCCAGCCACAGCGCCAGCAGGCCACCTGCCACCCACAGGCCGGCGCCGGCGTCACAGGCGCGGCAGGTTTCGCCCGAAGCCAGGCCAAGACCACCGGCCGCGGCCAACGCCACGGTCAGCCCAGCCAACAGCCACGGCACCGAACCGGTGGCACCGTTCAGGCGTCCCCACTCCCAGCCTCCCGCGGCCACGAAGGCCAGCGTCAACAAGGCAAACGGCCAGGTGATCGGCGCAAACATCGCCGGCAGCAGCAAAGCCAGCAGCACGACCGCCGTGATCACCCGCTGGCGCAGCATCGGGATCAGGTGGCCGGCTTGATCGCGCCGAATCGGCGGTCGCGCTGGGCAAAGGCGGCCAGCGCGGCATCGATTTCGGCCTCGCCGAAATCGGGCCAGAGGCAATCGGTGAAAAACAGTTCGGAGTACGCCGCCTGCCAGAGCAGGAAGTTGCTCATGCGCATTTCGCCGCCGGTGCGGATGAACAGGTCCGGGTCGGGCGCAAACGACAGCGCCATGTGGCGTGAGAGCCAGGCTTCGTCGAACTGCTCACCCTTCACGCCCTGGGCCAGCGCCTGCTGGCAGGCCTGCACCACGTCCCAACGGCCACCGTAGTTGAAGGCCACGGCCAAGGTGATGCGGGTGTTCTTTTCGGTCAGCGCCTCGGCGTGTTCCCAAGCCTGGCGCAATTTGTCGGACACCGCAGAGCGGTCGCCGATGATGCGGATGCGCACGCCGTCACCGGCGAGTTTGGTGAGGTACTTGGACACCGCCACCAGCACCAGGCCCATCAGTCCGGAGACTTCTTCGGTCGGGCGCTTCCAGTTCTCGGATGAAAAAGCGAAGACCGTCAGGAACTCGACCCCGCGGTCGGCAAAGCTGTTGACCGCCTTGACCAGCACGTCGACCCCGGCCTTGTGGCCGAAGAAGCGCGGCATGTAGCGCTGGCGGGCCCAGCGGCCGTTGCCATCCATCACGACCGCCACATGGCGGGGCACGGCGCGGGTGGCCTCGGGGTCGGTGCCGGTGGGCAGGAGCGTGTTCAGCATCGGGGACGACGTGCGTGCAGGGGCCGATGGCGGTCAGACCGCCATCACCTCGGCTTCCTTGGACGTCACCAGGCGGTCGATCTCGCCTATCGTGCGGTCGGTCAGACGCTGCACCTCGTCCTGCGCGCGGCGCTCCTCGTCTTCGGTCGCCAGCTTGTCCTTCAGCAGCTTCTTCAGGTGGTCGTTGGCCTCTCGGCGCACGGCACGCACCGCCACCTTGGCGTCTTCGCCGGTGTTGCGCACGATCTTGGTCAGGTCGCGGCGGCGTTCTTCCGACAGTGCCGGCATCGGCACACGCAGCAGATCACCCTGCGACGCCGGATTCAGGCCCAGGTCGGATTCGCGGATGGCCTTCTCGATCTTCGACGCCAGGCCCTTTTCCCAGGGCTGCACGCTGATCGTGCGCGCGTCCAGCAGCGACACGTTAGCGACCTGGCTGATGGGCACCATCGAGCCGTAGTAGTCCACATGCACCTGGTCCAGGATGCCCGGGTGGGCGCGGCCGGTGCGGATCTTCTGCAACTCGTTCTTGAAGGCGTCGACCGACTTGCCCATCTTCTGCTCGGCGGTCTTCTTGATCTCGGGGATGGTGGTGGCGGTGGCCATCGTCAATCGCTCCTGTGGGTTCAGACGTGGACCAGGGTGCCTTCGTCCTCGCCGCGCACGACGCGTTCCAGCGCACCGGCCTTGAAGATGCTGAACACCTTGATCGGCAGCTTCTGGTCGCGGCACAGCGCAAAGGCCGTGGCGTCCATCACCTGCAGGTTGCGCGCAATCGCTTCGTCGAACGTGATGCTCTCGTAGCGTTTTGCGTCGGGATGTTTGTGCGGGTCGGCAGTGTAGACACCATCGACCTTGGTGGCCTTCAGCACGATCTGCGCGCCGATCTCGGCGCCGCGCAGCGCGGCGGCCGTGTCGGTGGTGAAAAACGGGTTGCCGGTGCCGGCGGCGAAGACCACGACCTTGCCTTCTTCCAGGTACTGCAAGGCCTTGGGGCGCACGTAAGGCTCGACCACCTGCTCGATGCTGATGGCCGACATCACACGCGCCGTCATGCCCTCCTGCCGCATGGTGTCGGCCAGCGCCAGCGAGTTCATCACCGTGGCCAGCATGCCCATGTAGTCTGCCGTGGCGCGGTCCATGCCCACCGAACCGCCCGCCACACCGCGGAAGATGTTGCCGCCGCCGATCACGACCGCGACCTCCACGCCCAGGTGCGTGACCTGCTGCACCTCGCGCACCATGCGCACGATGGTGGCGCGGTTGATGCCATAGGCGTCGTCGCCCATCAGGGCCTCGCCAGACAGTTTCAGAAGGATGCGCTTGTAGGCCGGCATGCTTTGGACTCCTCCCGGGGTCTCGATCTTCGGTTCGGATGCAGTCTAACGCCCGGCACTTGTGGCGCCGGGCGGACTCTCGTCGGAACGGCGGGGTTCAGCCGCCCTTGGCGGCAGCCACCTGGGCCGCCACTTCGGCCGCGAAGTCGTCGACCTTCTTCTCGATGCCCTCGCCCACCACGTACAGCGTGAAGCCCGCCACCTGGGTGGCTTTTTCCTTCAGCATCTGCTCGACGGTCTGCTTGTCGTTCTTGACGAAGGTCTGGTTCAGCAGCGAAACCTCCTTCAGGAACTTCTGCACCGAACCATCCACACGCTTGGCGACGATTTCCGGCGACTGCGCAGGCTTGCCAGCAGCAACGGCCGTGGCAGCGTCTTCGGCGGCCTTCTCGGCGGCGACGCGGCGCTCGACTTCGATCAGCTCGGCCGGCACGTCGCTGGTGGCCAGCGCCTTGGGCTTCATCGCGGCCACGTGCATGGCCACGTCCTTGGCGGCGATTTCGTCACCGGTGAACTCGACCAGCACGCCGATGCGTGTGCCGTGCAGGTAGCTGGCCAGTTGGCCACCACCGCTGTAGCGCTTGAAGCGGCGGATGGACATGTTCTCGCCGATCTTGCCGATCAGGCCCTTGCGCACGTCTTCCACCGTCGGGCCAAAACCGTCCTGGGCCAGCGGCAGCGCGCCGACCGCGGCCACGTCGGCCGGGTTGTGCTCGGCCACCAGGCCGGCGACGGCCTTCGAGAAAGCCAGGAACGAGTCGTTCTTGGTGACGAAGTCGGTTTCGCAGTTGACCTCGACCATCGCGCCCACGGCGCCATTCACGGCCGCCGTCACCACGCCTTCGGCCGTGATGCGGGCCGCAGCCTTGCCGGCCTTGTTGCCCAGCTTGACGCGCAGGATCTCTTCGGCGCGGGCCAGGTCGCCATCGGCCTCGGTCAGGGCCTTCTTGCATTCCATCATCGGGGCATCGGTCTTGCCACGAAGTTCGGCCACCATGCTTGCAGTGATTGCGGGCATTGTTCAGTTCTCCAGATTCGGTTGCAAAACCGGCCGGGCGCGAAGCGTCGCGGCCGGCCGGCGTGTCACAGGCGCGGGGCTCAGGCCTCTTCGCGGACCTCGACGAACTCGTCGCCTTCGTTGACGGCGGCCACGACCTCGTTGGTCGCGTTGGCACGGCCTTCCAGCACCGCGTCAGCCACGGAACGGGCGTACAGCGCCACGGCCTTGGCCGAGTCGTCGTTGCCCGGGATCACGTAGTCGATGCCCTGGGGCGAGTGGTTGGTGTCGACGATGCCGATGATGGGGATGCCCAGCTTCTTGGCTTCGGCGATCGCGATCTTGTGGTAACCGACGTCGATGACGAACATCGCGTCCGGCAGCGCGCCCATGTCCTGGATGCCGCCAATGTCCTTCTCGAGCTTGACCAGCTCGCGATCGAACAGAAGCGCTTCCTTCTTGATCATGGTCTCGGTGCCGCTGTCCTTGATGCCCTGCATGTCCTTGAGCTTCTTCAGCGAACCCTTGACGGTCTTGAAGTTGGTCATCATGCCGCCCAGCCAGCGTTGGTCGACGTAGGGCATGCCACACCGCGCGGCTTCGGCGGCGATCACCTCACGCGCCTGACGCTTGGTGCCGATCATCAGGATGGTGCCGCGGCGGGCCGACAGCTGGCGGATGAACTTCATCGCCTCTTCGAAGAGCGGCTGCGTCTTCTCGAGGTTGATGATGTGGATCTTGTTGCGATGGCCGTAGATGTACGGGGCCATCTTGGGGTTCCAGAAGCGCGTTTGGTGCCCGAAATGGACGCCGGCTTCCAGCATTTCACGCATGGAGACAGTCATGGTTACTCCGAAGGTTGGGTCTAGAATCCCGGCGCACATCGTCACGCTTTGCAAGATTCAGCAAGGTTTTGACACCTTGCACTGCAGCGTGACGACACCTTTCGGCAGCCGGGTTCGCGATTTGTTTGTCGCAACGCCGTGCTCACGCACCCGCTGAGACAAACCCAATGATTCTAGCACGCCCGCCGGGCGACCTGACGGATGCACGCCAGCGCCTGCAAGCCGGCGCCACATCCGCCCTGGCCTGCCTGGCCGATAGCCTGACCGCAGCCGACCACACCGCGTCGGTCTTCCTGCGCCGCTTCGATGCCGGCGCACGCGCCCAGGCCGAGGCAGTGGACCGGGGCCTGGCCGCCGGCCTGCCGCTGCCACCACTCGCAGGCCTGGCGGTGTCGGTGAAGGACCTGTTCGACGTGGCAGGCGCGCCGACCACGGCCGCATCGGTGGTGCTGGCCCAGGCCGACGTGGCGCTCGCCGACAGCCCGGTTGTTGCGCGGTTGCGCGCGGCCGGCGCGGCCTTGATCGGCCACACCAATCTGAGCGAGTTTGCCTTCTCCGGTCTGGGCCTGAACCCGCACCATGGCACACCGGTCAACCCGGTGACGCTGGCGCTGGACAGCACGCCCCGGGTGCCAGGTGGATCGACCTCGGGTGGCGCCGTCAGCGTGGCCGCAGGCGCTGCCTGGGCGGCCCTGGGTTCGGACACCGGTGGCTCCATCCGCATCCCTGCGGCTTTCCAGGGCCTGGTGGGCTTCAAGAGTACACAGCGGCTGACACCGCTGGCCGGCAGCGTGCCGCTGTCGAGCTCGCTGGACACGGCCTGCGCCATCACGCGCTCGGTGCGGGATGCCGTGCTGTTGCATGAGGTGCTGGCCGGGCGGACGGTGGCGCTGCACCCGCGGCCGATGGCGCAGTGGCACTTTGCCGTGCCCCGCACGCTGATGCTGGATGGCCTGGACGAACACGTCGCTGCCGCCTTCGACGCCGCACTGGCCCGCCTGCGCGACAGCGGTGCCACTGTGGCAGAAATTGTCCTGCCCGAGCTCGCCGAACTCGCCGGCATCAACGTGCTGGGCGGCCTGCCCGCCGCCGAAAGCTGGGCCTGGCACCGCACGCGCCTGGCCACTGCTGGCGACCGCTACGACCCGCGTGTGGCCTCGCGCATCCGCCGCGGCGCCGGCATGACGGCGGCCGACTACATCGAGCTGCTGGCGGCCCGCCACGACTGGATCCGGCGCGTCGAAGCCGCCTTGCAGGGCTTCGACGCCCTGCTCGCCCCCACCGTGCCCGTCGTCGCGCCGTTGCTGGCGCCGCTGCAGGCCGATGACACCGCTTTCTTCGCGGCCAACGCACTCGTGCTGCGCAACCCGGCGGTCGTGAACTTCCTGGACGGCTGTGCGATCTCGTTGCCCTGCCATGCCCCGGGCGGCTGGCCGGTCGGCTTGATGCTGGCAGCGCCCGCGCTGCGCGACGACACCCTGCTCTCCGCGGCACTGGCCGTCGAAGCCACGTTGGGGCGCCGCTGACATGCGCATCGCCGTGATCGGCGCCGGCATCATCGGCGTCACGACTGCGTATGAGCTGACGGTGGACGGCCACGAAGTCACCGTGCTCGAACGAGGCGCGGCCGTCGCCGGCGGCACCAGCTTCGCCAATGCCGGCGTGGTGGCGCCGGGTTACGTCACGCCCTGGGCCGCACCGGGCATGCCGTGGAAGGTGCTGAGCCACCTGTTCGGCCGCCACGCACCGGTGCGGGTGGGTTCGGCGGTGCCCTTCCGTGACGCGGCCTGGCTCTGGCGCTGGTGGCGCGCGTGCCGCCCGGCCGTGTACCAGGCCAACCGCACGCGCATGCACCGCCTGGCGCGCTACAGCCGCGACCGGCTGGACGGCCTGACGCACCGCCTGAACCTGGACTACGAACACGCCACCGGCTACATGGTGCTGCTGCGCAGCGAACGCGAACTGTCCCAAGCCCGCGGCAGCCTCAAGCTGCTGGCCGAGCTGGGCGTGCCCTTCGAGTTGGTTGACGCCTTGCGTGCACGCCAGATCGAACCCGGACTGCAGGACAGCACCGCGCTGCGCGCCGCGATCCACCTGCCGCAGGACGGTGTGGGCAACTGCCGCCAGTTTGCGCACCTGCTGAAGGCCGAGGCGCAGAAGCTGGGCGCGCAGTTCCGCTTCCAGCAGGACGTGCAGGCGCTGCGGCCGGGCACCCCGGCGCAGGTGGTGATCGCTGGTCGAGAAGAGACTTTCGATGCGGTGGTGGTCTGCGCCGGGCCGCAATCGGCCACCCTGCTGGCGCCCACGGGCCTGAAATTGCCACTGCTGCCGGTCTGGGGCTACTCGCTGACCGCACCGCTGCGCGAGCTGGACGGCCACACCGACCTGGGCCCACGCGCCGCGCTGATGGACGAACGCTTCAAGGTCGCCATCTCGCGCTTGGGCCGACGGGTGCGCGTGGCGGGCAGCGCAGAGCTGGGCGGCAGCGCCGAACACTTCCACGCGGGTGCGATGGCAACGCTCTACAAGGTGCTGCACGACTGGTTTCCGGGCGCGGCACAGCTGGCCCAGGCACAACGCTGGAAAGGTGCGCGCCCGATGTTGCCCGACGGTCCGCCGGTGCTGGGCGCCAGCGGCCGGCCCGGGATCTGGCTGAACCTGGGCCACGGCTCCAGCGGCTGGGCGCTGTCGGCGGGTTCGGCGCGCGCACTGGCCGACCGCATGGCCGGCCGCGAGCCGGCCATCGACCTGGAAGGCCTGGGTGTCGAACGCCTGGCGTGAGATGCTGCGGCGATGAGCCGACCGCCGCCCACGCTGTTCCCGGTGTTGCCCGTCACGCGCGGCAGCCCACCCAGGCCGCTGCACGACGCTTCCAGCACCCGTGCGCTGGAAGCGGCGGCGCTGGCAGCCCACCCGCCCCACACGCTGATGGCACGTGCCGGCCTGGCCGTGGCGCGGCTGGCGCTGGCCGCCTGGCCCAGCGCCCGACGGGTGCTGGCGCTGGCCGGGCCGGGCAACAACGGCGGCGATGCGCTGGTGGCAGCGCGCTGCCTGCACCAGCAGGGGCTGTTGGTGCAGGTCGTGCTGCTGGCCGACCCCGGTCGGCTGCCCGCCGACGCCGCCTGGGCGCTGGCCGCAGCACAGGCCGCCGGTGTGCCGATCCGATCCGACCTGGGCGCACTTGAGCCCACGGACATGGTGCTCGACGGCCTGCTCGGCCTGGGCGCGAGCCGGGCGCCCGGCGGCGCCCTGGCCGACGCGGTCCGCTGGCTCAATGCCGGCACGACACCCGTGCTGGCGATCGACCTGCCCTCGGGCCTGGACGGTGACCGCGGCACTGCACTGGGCCCGCAGGCGGTGCGCGCGAGCCACACGCTGGCGCTGCTGACGCTCAAGCCCGGGCTCTTCACGGCCCAGGGCCGCGACCATGCCGGGCGGGTCTGGCTGGACACACTCGGCCTGCCCAGCGCCGATGGCAACGCCCTGTCGCTGATCGGCGCAGCGGCGCCAGGGGCCGCGCCTCACGCCAGCCACAAGGGACGCTTCGGCGACCTGTTCGTGGTCGGCGGCGCCGCAGGCATGGCGGGTGCTGCAAGGCTCGCAGGGCATGCCGGCCTGGCCGCCGGTGCCGGCCGCGTCTACCTCGGGCTGCTGGACGACATCGCCCAGCCCGACCTGGGCCGACCCGAACTGATGAACCGCCCGATCGACGACTTGCTGCAGGCCACGGCGCTGCAGCAGCGCACGCTGGTGCTGGGCTGCGGCGGCGGCGAAGCCGTGCGCCCGCGGCTGCCGGCCGCCCTGGCCCACGCAGCGCGGCTGGTGCTGGACGCCGATGCCTTGAATGCCATCGCCGCCGAGCCTGACCTGCGCCAGGCCCTGGTGGCGCGCGGTCGGCACCAGCGGCCAACGGTGTTGACCCCGCACCCGCTGGAAGCAGCGCGCCTGCTGCAGTCCAGCGTGGCCGCCGTGCAGGCCGACCGCCTGGCGGCGGCGCGTCAACTGGCCACCGAACTGGGCTGTGTGGTGGTGCTGAAGGGTTCAGGCACGGTCATCGCACAACCTGACGGCCGCTGTGCCGTCAACGCCACCGGCAATGCCCGCTTGGCCACGGCCGGCACCGGCGATGTGCTGGCCGGCTGGATCGGCGGGCTGTGGGCTCGCCACGAAGCCGACGCGGCCGAGGTCGCGGCGGCAGCGGTGTGGCGCCACGGCCTGGCGGCCGAAAAAACAACTGGCGGCGGCGACGGCCCCTTGCTGGCCGCCGATCTGGTGGCCGCCATGCAAAGGGTCTGAGCGGCCCTCAGCCCCGTTTTCGGCCGCCGGACTTGCCCGCCGGTTTGCCTGCCGATTTGCCTGCCGCCTTCGGCTTGCTGCCGCTGGTCGATTGCCGCGCGCGCGACCGTGCGGCCTTGGCGACGCGGTCGGCCGACTGCACCGCCGCGAGCTGATCCACCGCGCTGGCCTGCACATGCGCCCGGTCGGGCCGGCCGGCGGCCAGTAGGCGATCGCCCTCACCTTCGCGCACCATGCGGAAATCGATCTTGCGGCCGTCCAGATCGACCCGGCTGACCTGCACGCGCACCCGCGTGCCCACACCGTAACGCACGCCGGTGCGTTCGCCACGCAGTTCCTGGCGCACCTCGTCGAAGCGGTAGTACTCGCCGCCGAGCTCGGTGATGTGCACCAGGCCATCGACGTACAGCGCGTCCAGCGTGACAAACAGCCCGAAGCCGGCCACGGCGCTGACCGTGCCCGAAAACTCCTCGCCCAGGCGGTCGCGCATGTAGCGGCACTTGAGCCAGGCCTCGACATCGCGCGATGCTTCGTCGGCCCGACGTTCGTTGGCGCTGCAATGGGCGCCGGCCTGTTCCCAGAGCTCCAGCTCCCGCGTGGCGGCCTTGGGCGGTTTGGGTGCGATGCGGCCACCCTTGCGCAGCGGCGGCGGTGGCGGCAGGTTGTCCACCAGGGTCAGGTGGTAACGCTTGGGTTTGCCGCCCAGCAAGGCCTTGATGACGCGGTGCACCAGCAGGTCCGGGTAACGCCGGATCGGGCTGGTGAAGTGGGTGTAAGCCGGGTAGGCCAGGCCGAAGTGGCCCGCGTTGCTGGGCGTGTAGATGGCCTGCTGCATGGCCCGCAGCAGCATGGTGTGGATCTGCATCGCGTCCGGCCGGTCCTTGGTGGCGGCGGCGATGGCGGCCATCTCCTGCGGCGTGGGCGTGTCGCTCAGGTGCAGGCCCAGGCCCAGCGCGCGCAGGTAGGTCTGCAGCGTCAGGCGCTTCTCGGGCGTGGGGCCTTCGTGCACGCGGTACAGCGACGGGTGTTCGGCCTGCGCGATGAAATCGGCCGCGCAGACGTTGGCGGCCAGCATGGCCTCTTCGATCAGCTTGTGCGCGTCGTTGCGGGTGCGCGGCACGATCTTCTCGATGCGGCCATCGGCATCGCAGACGATCTGCGTCTCGGTGGTCTCGAAGTCCATCGCACCGCGCAGCGCCCGTTGTTTGAGCAGCGCGCGGTAAGCCTCGTGCAGGTGCAGCAGGTGCGGCAGCAGCGCCGCGTTTTTCTGCGCTTCCGGGCCGCGGGTGTTGGTGATCGCCGCGGCCACCTCGGTGTAGGTGAAACGGGCGTGCGAGCAGATCACGGCCGGGTAGAACTGGTAGGCGTCCACGGCGCCGTCGTCGCCAACGATCATGTCGCAGACCATGCTCAGGCGCTCGACCAACGGGTTCAGCGAACACAGGCCGTTGGACAGCTTCTCCGGCAGCATCGGGATCACACGCCGCGGGAAGTAGACCGAGGTCGCACGTTCGTAGGCGTCGGCGTCCAGCGGCTCGCCCGGTTTCACGTAGTGGCTCACGTCGGCGATGGCCACCAGCAACCGCCAGCCGGTGAAGGCGCTCTTGCCGCGGCCGCGCTTGAAGGGCTCGCAGTAGACGGCGTCGTCGAAATCGCGTGCGTCTTCGCCGTCGATCGTGACCAGGGGCACGTCGGTCAGGTCGATGCGGTTCTTGCGGTCCACAGGACGCAGCTTTTCGGGCAGCGCTGCGGCCTGGGCCAGGGTCTCGGGCGAAAACCGGTGCGGCACCTCGTACTTGCGCACCGCGATCTCGATCTCCATGCCGGAGTCGTCGATCTCGCCCAGCACCTCGGCCACGCGGCCCACGGGCTGCGCGTGCAAGGACGCCGGTTCGGTGAGCTCAACCGCCACCACCTGCCCCGCCTGCGCGTTGGCGGTGGCATTTTTGGGGATCAGGATGTCCTGCCCGAAGCGCCGGTCTTCGGGTGCCACCAGCCAGTGGCCGCCTTCGTGCAACAAGCGCCCGATGATGGGTGCCTTGCGGCGCTCGAGGATGTCGACCACGCGGCCTTCGGGCCGGCCCTTGCGGTCCATGCGGATGATGCGCGCACGCACGCGGTCGCGGTGCAAAACGGCGCGCATCTCCTGCGGCGCCAGATAGAGGCTGGCTTCGCCGTCGTCGCGCAGCACGAAGCCGTGGCCATCACGGTGGCCCTCGACGGTACCCTCCACTTCGGCCAACAGGTTGGCACTGGGGGGGCTTGTGTTCTTTTCTTTCTTGATGATATAGTCCTTAGTT
Organism: Rubrivivax sp.; assembly: GCA_018780805.1. Taxonomy (GTDB): domain Bacteria; phylum Pseudomonadota; class Gammaproteobacteria; order Burkholderiales; family Burkholderiaceae_C; genus Rubrivivax. Next base: position 20,433 of record JADMJD010000222.1, read on the forward strand.
CCTGATCGCCGCTACACAAGAGTGTTTGACACCCGAATGTGGCAGCAACTAGCCCAGATGGCGGAATTGGTAGACGCACTAGTTTCAGGTACTAGCGCTGAGAGGCGTGGAGGTTCGAGTCCTCTTCTGGGCACCAAATGATAGAAGGCCGGATGTTCGCAAGAGCATCCGGCCTTTTTCTTTGTGCGGCCCACGTTGACGCCGGCATGGCACATGCCGCTGTGGGTGGCAACGCCACCCGTCATCGCAGCGGCAGCGGCAGCGTCAGATTGCAAACTTCTTGGCCAGGCCTTCGGGGCGCAGGTTGTCGTATTCCTCGAAGGGCTGGTGGATCCAGGGGCTGGTGGGCAGCGTGTCCACCGAGTAGTCCGGCGTGTAGCTCGACACCCCCTTGGTCCAGATCACGGCACTGCGCAGTTCCTGGATGGCCGGCAACGCCCGCAGCCGGTCGACCACGGCCCGCAGCGTCACGCCCGAGTCCGCCAGGTCGTCCACCAGCAGTACACGGCCTGCCAGCTCACCCTTGGGCAGCGTGATGTACTTGGCCATGTCCAGCCGGCCCTGGATGGTGCCGGCTTCGGCCCGGTAGGAACTGGTGGCCATGATGGCCAGCGGCTTGTCGAACACACGCGAGAGCACGTCGCCCGGGCGCATGCCGCCGCGCGCCAGGCACAGGATCTGGTCGAATTCCCAGCCCGAGGCGTGCACCTTGAGTGCCAGGCGCTCGATCAACAGGTGGTACTCGTCCCAGGACACGTACAGGTGCTTGCCGTCGTCGGTCAGCATGAAATTTCCTTGGCTTGGGGCTGGTGCGGATGTGGACGTGGCTGCAGCGCTCAGGCCCGGTACGGGTGGCGCAGCAGGATGGTGTGGGCGCGGTCCGGGCCGGTGGAGACCATGTCGATCGGCGTGTCGATCAAGGTCTTCACACGCTCCAGGTAGCGCCGCGCGTTCAGCGGCAGCTGATCCCATTCGGTGACGCCAAAACTGCTCTCGGTCCAGCCCGGCAGGGTTTCGTAGACCGGCTCGCAGGCTGCGATCTCGTCGGCATCCAGCGGCAGGATGTCGAGCAGGCGGCCGCCGAGTCGGTACCCGGTGCAGACCAGGATCTCCGGCAGCCCGTCCAGTACGTCGAGCTTGGTGATGCACAGGCCGGACACGCCGTTGATGATCATCGAGCGCTTCAGTGCCGGCACGTCCAGCCAGCCGCAGCGGCGCGCACGGCCGGTGACGGTGCCGCGCTCCTGGCCCACCGTGGACAGGTGGTGGCCCACGGTGCCGGGCACGTCCATCGGCAGCTCGGTGGGGAAAGGCCCGCCGCCTACGCGCGTGGTGTAGGCCTTGGTGATGCCCAGGACGTAGTGCAGCTGGTCCGGGCCAACGCCCGATCCGGCAGCCGCGTTGCCGGCCACGCAGTTGCTGGACGTGACGTAGGGGTAGGTGCCGTGGTCGATGTCCAGCAGCGTGCCCTGCGCGCCTTCGAACAACAAGCAGTCACCGCGGCGGTGCGCCTGGTGCAGCAGGTGGCCCACGTCGGCCAGCAAGGGCAACAGCTGCTCTGCCGCGCGCATGGCGCCGTCGTAGATGGGCTGGTAGGCCAGCGCCGGCGCACCCAGGTAACCCGTGAGCTCGGCGTTGTGCAAGGCCACCAGCTCCTGCAGCTTGGTGGCCAGGCGGTCCGGGTGTTTGAGATCCTGCACACGCAGCGCGCGGCGCGCGACCTTGTCTTCGTAGGCCGGGCCGATGCCCTTGCCGGTGGTGCCGATCTTGCCGCTGCCACTGGTCTCGCGCAGCGCCTCGCGGGCACGATCGGTCTCGACATGGAAGGGCATGATCAGCGGGCAGGCCTCGCTGAGGAACAGGCGCGAACGCACCTCGACCCCGGCGGTCTCCAGACGCTGGATCTCGGCAAGCAGGTGCGTCGGGTCCACCACCACGCCGTTGCCGATGTAACACGGCACACCGTCGCGCATCACGCCCGAAGGGATCAGCTGCAAGGCGGTCTTCACGCCCTTGATCACCAGCGTGTGGCCGGCGTTGTGGCCGCCCTGGAAACGCACCACGCCCTGGGCGTGGTCGGTCAACCAGTCGACGACCTTGCCCTTGCCCTCGTCACCCCATTGGGTACCGACGACGACCACGTTGCGACCGGGTGTCGCGGAGATGGAGTTCTGCATGGGTTCAGTTCTTGGAAAGATTCACACGGGTTGCAGCGCACGCGCCTGCACCAGCCAGCGGCCGGCGGCCTGCACCAGCTCACGGTCACAGTGGAAGCCGGCGGCCTCGACGGCGTGCCCCGGCATCGTGGCCACGACGATTTCGCCGGCGTCGCGCAGCGCGCGCACGGCCGCACGCAACGCCGGGTCTTCGCCCCAGGGCGCGAGGATCGCGGCCGACGCCGGCGCAGCTGCGCCAATGGCGGCCAGCGCCTTCAGATCCAGGCTGAAACCGGCGGCCGGTCGGTTGCGGCCAAAGGCAGCACCGACCTCGTCGTAGCGACCGCCACGTGCCAGCGCATCGGTAGCGCCGGTGCCGTAGACCGCGAAACGCGGGCCGCTGTAGTACGCGTAGCCACTCATGTCGGACAGGTCAAAACCCAGGCGCACACCCGGATGCGTGGCCTGGAGATGGCTGCCCAGCCAATCGAGTTGCTGAATCGCTTCCTGCACCAGGGGGCGGGCCGGCAGGCGCTCACGTGCGGCTGCCAGGACATCGTCGCCACCGTACAGCGCCAGCAGAGCAGCCAGCGCCTCTCGGGTGGCGCCTGGCATCGCGGCGCTGCGTTCAGCCAGACCGGCAGCGTCCTTGCGCGACAAGGCTTCGACGATCTGCGTCAGCACCTGCCCCTCCACCGGCACACCCGCCAGCACGCCGCGCAGGATGCGCGCATCGGCCAGGTCCAGCACCGGGGTGGCCACACCGGCCCCTTGCAGGCAATCGATGGCCAGCTCCAGCACCTCCAGGTCGGCCTCCAGCCCGTCGTGGCCAAAGACCTCGGCGCCGAACTGCAGCGGCTCACGGGTGGCATAGGGCGCCGAGGGCCGCGTGTGCAGCACAGGGCCGCAGTAGCACAGCCGGGTCGTGCCTTCGCGGTTCAGCAGGTGGGCATCGATGCGGGCGGCCTGGATGGTGGTGTCCGCCCGCAGGCCAAGCATGCGGCCACTGAGCTGATCAACCAGCTTGAACGTGCGCAGGTCGAGTTCGCTGCCCGTGCCCGAGAGCAGGGAATCCAGGTGCTCCAGCATGGGCGGCGCAATGAGCTCGTAGCCATAGGCGTGGGCACGGTCGAGCAGCTTGCGCCGGAGCTCTTCGATGCGCCGCGCTTCGACCGGCAGGACATCGGCGATGTGCTCAGGCAACAGCCAGGCAGACGACATGAAAGCACCGGGGAGATGAAAGCGGCATTGTACCGGCGCGCCCCCGGTCAGGACGCGCCGGCCATGCGGCCGATCAGGGCGTGGGACGGTACTGGGTGAACTGCGCGTTCATGCGCGTGTTCTGGCCCGCCGAGAACGTGTTCATGCACGAGTCGTCGGTGTAGTCCATGAAGTTGGTGATCGGGTCATTGCCAGGCTTGGTCCGGCAGCTGTTGCGGCCCGTGGGGCATCCATAAGCTGGCGACTTCTCGGCGGGTGTGTCGGACACCGAATCTCCGCTGCCGTTGCAACCGCCCTGGAACGTGTGGTACAGGCCCAGCCAATGGCCGACTTCATGCGTGCCGGTGTCGCCCAGGTTGTAGGGCGCTGCGTTTCCACCCGGCAGCGTGCTGTACAGGACCACGACGCCGTCCATCTTCGGCTGGCTGTTGTAGTTCGATGGAAATGTGGCCCAACCCAGCAGGCCGCCGCCCATGTTGTTGGAATAGATGTTCAGCGTGCCGGGGCCACCCTGACGCAGCGCATTCTTCATCTGTGACTCACAGGTACCGCCAGTGCAGGTGTACCAGGTGTTGTTGGCTGTGGTGGTGGTCTGCACCAGATTGAACGTGAATCCGGCCGAAGCGTAGGCTGCGTTCAGCACCGCGATCTGGTTGTTGATCTGCGTCGCGGTGGGCGCACCCTGGCCGCTGGTGTTGGTGATGACGTGCCAGTAAACCGGGATGGTGCCGCCAGCAGTCTGGTACACATCACGGCCCTTGGCCGCCTGCTCAGCGGCAAACGACTGCTCCTTGGCGGCCAGCAGCAACTGCTCCAGTGCCGACGGCTGCACCGTGGTGCAGCGGGCGCCGCTGTCCACATAGGCCTTCTGGTCGGTGAAGGTCTTGCCGTTGACGACAAACGGCGTGCCTGCCGTGGCGAGCACGGGCAACAGGGCCGTCAGGCCGGCCAGCGCCGCTTGGCGGAAAGAGAAATGGGACATGTCGGCCTCCAGACCTGATCAATGGTGGAGTCCATCATAGACAGCCCCGCCGGCCCCGCACAGCGGGTTGACCCACGGGCCCCTAGTCCGAAGGTCGTCCGAAGGTCCTCCGAAGGTCGCTCGAAAGGGCTCCGCAGGCCGCCCGAAGGGCCTGCACCCGCACTCATTGCCACAGCCACAACAACACCGTGCCGGCCAGCACACTCAACAGGCCGATGAACCGGATCTGGCCATCGCTCATCTGCAAGGCCCGTGCGAAAACCTGCCGCCAGGCAGCCGGGTTCAGCAGCGGCAGCAGGCCTTCGAACAGCAGCATCAGCGCCAAGGCGCCGAGCAGGGCGTCGCCCACGGCGTGCGGGCCTCAGCGGCCGGCCGGCGCGCCCCGCATGGCCTTGAAGAACTCGCTCTGCGGGTCGACGACGATGACGTCGCTCTTGTTGCGGAAGCTGGCGCGGTAGGCTTCCAGGCTGCGGTAGAACTGCGCAAACTGCGGGTCGCGGCCAAAGGCGTCGGCGTACAGCGAAGACGCCTTGGCGTCGCCCTCACCCTTGATCTTCTGCGCGTCGCGGTACGCTTCAGCGAGGATCACCTCGCGCTGGCGGTCGGCATCGGCGCGGATCTTCTCGGCCTCGGCCGAGCCGGTGGAACGCAGTTCGTTGGCCACGCGCTTGCGTTCCGATTCCATGCGCCGGTAGACCGACTCGGTGATGTCGGCGACGAAGTCCACCCGCTTGACACGCACGTCGATGATCTCGATGCCGAAGGCCTTGGCCTCATCGGCCAGGCGGGCCTGCACACCGGCCATCACACGCTCGCGGTCGGTGGCCAGCACGCTGCTGACGTTGCGGCGCGTGACCTCCTCGTTGAACGCGGCCTGCACCACAGGCGCCAGCCGGGTTTCGAGGTTGCGCAGGTCGGCGCCGTTGTTGCGGATGAACTGGCGCGGGTCGGTGATGCGCCACTTGACCATCCAGTCGATCAACAGGCTCTTTTTCTCGGCCGTGAAGATGGGCCGGGTGTCCGGACTGTCCAGGGTCTGGATGCGTTTGTCGAGGAAGACCACGTTCTGCAGCGGCGGCGGCAGCTTGAACTTCAGGCCGGGCTCGGTGATGACCTCCTTGATCTCGCCGAGCGCATAGACCACGCCCACCTGGCGCTGGTCGACGACAAACATCATGGAGAAGGCGACCATCAGCGCGACCAGCAGACCGGCGACGATGAATCCGATGCGATTGATCATGTCAGGCCTCCCGCCGAGCCGTCTCAAGGGCGGCCTGCGCCCCCTCGGGGGGCAGCGAACGAAGTGAGCGTGGGGGTTTCATGTCAGGGTCCTGTTCAGCGGCCTTCGCGGTCGCGGCTGCGAGAGCCGTCGCGCGAGCGCACGTCGATCACGGTGGGGGTGGTGGGCTCGGACGTGGCCGCACCGGGTGCGGGGCCAGCCGCGGCCGGTGCGGGCGCGCCGGCGGCCTGCATCAGTTTGTCCAGGGGCAGGTACAGCAGGTTGGAGCCGTTGCGGCTGTCCACCATCACCTTGCTCACGCTGCTGTAGATCTGCTGCATGGTGTCGATGTACAGGCGGTCGCGGGTGACCGCGGGCGCCTTCTGGTACTCGGTCAGCACCGAGCGGAAACGTTGCGCGTCACCTTCGGCCTGCGCTTCCACGCGGGCCCGGTAACCGTCAGCCTCTTCGCGCAAGCGGCTGGCCGCGCCCTGGGCCTTGGGAATCACGTCGCTGGCGTAGGCCTCACCTTCGTTCTTGAAGCGATCGCGGTCGGCACTGGCCTTGACGGCGTCGTTGAACGCCGCCTGCACCTGCTCGGGCACCTGCACGTTCTGCACGTTGACGTTGGTGATGACAACACCGGCGTTGAGCTTGTCGACCTGGGCCTGGATGGACTTCACCAGGTCGGCAGCCACCGCGTCCCGTTGTTCGTAGAGCACCGAATCGACCGCGCTGCGGCCGACGATCTCGCGCACCCCGGATTCGGCCGCCAGCACCACGGCTTCGTCGGGGTTGCGGTTCTCGAACAGGTAGGCACGCGCATCCTTCAGCCGGTACTGCACGGTGAAGCGGATGTCGATGATGTTTTCGTCCTGGGTGAGCATGGACGAATCACGCAGGCCGGTGGATTGCGCCACCGTGCTGCGGCCAATCTCGACTGAACGCAGTTGCGTCACCGACACGGTTTCGTGGGCCTGGAACGGGTACGGGAAACGCCACTGAAAACCGGCGTCCGCCGTGTGGCTGTAGCGGCCGAAGGAGGTGATCACCGCCTGCTGACCTTCCTGCACGATGAAAAAGCCGCTGCCCAGCCAGACCAGCGCCACCACGGCACCAATCAGGCCCAGGCCGATGCCGGCGCTTTTCATGTCCGGCGGCTGAATCGAACCACCGCCGCCAGGCGGTCGCTCGCCGTTGCCGCGGTTCGGGCCGCTGCCGCGGCCGCCGAACAGGCCACCGAGTTTGCGGTTGAAGTCGCGCCAGAGCTCGTCCAGGTCGGGCGGGCCGTCGTTGCGGCCGTTGTTCAACAGCGGACGCAGACGCTGCGGCGCCAGGCCGGCCAGCAGGGCCCGGGTGGCGGCGCCGAGCGCGCTCAGCCGCGTGCCGAAGGGAGGGGTGTGCGGTTCACGCATGGTGGGAAACAGGGTGGTCCAAGGGGTGCCCTTCGGTTGCATCGGCATCTGGGGCCGGAAGGGTGGGGTTCAAGCGGTCCAGAGCGGCATCGGCCATGGCCTGGCGCAAGGCGTCAAGGCCCATGCCATCGCGTGCACTGACAAAAACACGGCGGAAACGCCGCCCACCTTCGCCCAGGATCCAGTCAACGCTTTCGCGCGGCTGCTGGGATTCATCGAGCTGGTCGACCTTGTTGCAGACCCAGACCTGCGGGATGTCACCCGCACCGATCTCGGCCAGCACACGTTGCACTTCGTTACGCTGCTCGTGCTGCTGCGGGCTGGAGACATCCATCACATGGAGCAGGAGGTCGGCCTCGGCGGCCTCTTGCAGCGTGGCCTCGAAGGCTTCGACCAGCTTGTGCGGCAGGTCGCGGATGAAGCCCACGGTGTCGGACAAGGACGCCGACCCCGCCTGTTCACCCAGCCAGAGCGCACGGGTGGTGGTGTCCAGCGTCGCAAACAACTGGTCGGCCGCGTAGGCCCGGGCCTTGACCAGCGCATTGAACAGCGTGGACTTGCCGGCGTTGGTGTAACCCACCAGCGAGACGCGGAAGGTGCCGCGCCGCTCGCGGGCCTTGCGTTGGGTGTTGCGCTGGCGTTTGACCTTGTCAAGCCGCGCCGAGACGGCCTTGATGCGGTCGCCGATCATGCGGCGGTCGAGCTCGATCTGCGCTTCACCCGGGCCACCACGGTTGCCGATGCCACCGCGCTGGCGTTCCAGGTGCGACCAGCGCCGCACGAGGCGGGTGGACAGGTACTGCAGCCGAGCGAGCTCGACCTGCAGCTTGCCTTCGTGGCTCTGGGCGCGGTCGCCGAAGATGTCCAGGATCAGCGAGGTGCGGTCGGCCACGGCCACACCCAGGTGGCGCTCCAGGTTGCGCTGCTGCGCGGGCGACAAGGCCTGGTCGAAGATCACGCCGTTGGCGCCGGTGCCCGCCACCAGGGCCTTGATCTCGTCCGCCTTGCCACTGCCGACAAAGAGTGCCGGGTCGGGCGCCCGGCGGCGCGCGGTCACACGGGCGACCACCTCGTCCCCGGCGGAAGCGGCCAGCAGAGCCAGCTCTTCCAGTGTGGGGTCGAAATGCGCCGATTGCGCGATGTCCACGCCCACCAGCACGGCGCGCGGGGCCGGCATGGCGATCGCGTGCGGATCGTGGCTCAAGGCGGGGTGGGGCAGACGGCCGGACGCACCGGCGTCAGGCGGCCGGCTCGGCGTTCTCGTTGGCGTGGAAATTCACCGCGCGGCCCGGCACCACCGTGGAGATCGCGTGTTTGTAGACCATCTGGGTCACGGTGTTGCGCAGCAGGACCACGTACTGGTCAAAAGACTCGATGTGGCCTTGCAACTTGATGCCGTTGACCAGGTAGATGGACACCGGCACATGTTCCTTGCGCAGCAGGTTCAAAAAAGGGTCCTGCAAAAGTTGGCCTTTGTTGCTCACGATATTTGTTCCGTGTTTGAGAAGTGGATCGGGAGCACACGTTATCACAGGGGCGGCGCCTCCTGCGGCAGCGCAGCAATAGGGCTCAGGAACCCTTGTCGTCGAAGGGATTCGCACTCGAACGCAGTTCAATGCGCAGCGGCGTGCCCACCAGCTTGAAGTGGTCGCGGATGCGGCCTTCCAGATAACGTTTGTAGACGTCGGTGATGTGTTCGACCGAGTTGCCGTGGATCACGACCAGCGGCGGGTTCATGCCACCCTGGTGTGCGTAACGCAGCTTGGGCCGGAAGGCGCCATTGCGTTTGGGTGCCTGGTGCTGCACCGCATCCAGCACCAGTCGGGTGAGCTGCGGCGTCGGCATCTTGCGCACGGCCGAGGCGTGCGCCTCGGCAATCGCCCTCCAGACCGCGGCGATGCCTTTGCGCTTGAGCGCCGAGATCTCCAGCAATGGGGCGAACTTCAGGAACGCCAGCCGGGATTCGATGGACCTGGCCAGCAACTCGCGCTGGTAGCTGTCCACCGCATCCCACTTGTTCACGGCCAGCACGACGGCGCGGCCCGATTCCAGGATGTAACCTGCGATGTGGGCATCCTGGTCGGTGACGCCCTGGGTCGCGTCCAGCAGCAGCAGCACGACGTTGGCGTCGGCAATCGCCTGCAGGGTCTTGACGACCGAGAACTTCTCGATCGCCTCGAAGACCTTGCCCTTGCGGCGCAGGCCGGCGGTGTCGATCAACTCGAAACGCTTGCCGTCGCGCTCGAAGGGCACCTTGATGGCATCGCGCGTGGTGCCCGGCATGTCGAAGGCGACCAGGCGCTCCTCGCCCAGCCAGGCATTGATCAGCGTGGACTTGCCGACGTTGGGCCGGCCCGCCACCGCCAGCCGGATCGGGCGCTCGACGCTGCCGTCTTCGGGGGTTTTTTCCTCGTCTTGCGGGAAGTTTTCCAGCGCCGCTTCCAGCAGGCTGCGGATGCCTTGGCCATGCGCCGACGAAATCGGGTGCGGCTCGCCGATGCCCAGTTCGTGGAACTCGGCGATCTGCGGCGCTTCCAGCATGCCCTCGGCCTTGTTGACGGCCAGGATCACCTGTTTGTGGCTGGTGCGCAGGTAACGCGCGATCTCGTGGTCCTGTGCCGACAGGCCGGCGCGCACGTCGGTGACAAACACCACCACGTCGGCTTCGGCCACGGCCTGCCGCGTCTGGTGCGCCATCTGCTGCACGATGCCGGTGGTGGCCTCGGGTTCGAAACCCCCAGTGTCGACGACGATGAACTCCTGCGCGCCCAGGCGGGCGTCGCCGTAGTGGCGGTCGCGCGTCAGGCCGGCGAAGTCGGCCACGATGGCGTCCCGGCTCTTGGTGATGCGGTTGAACAGCGTTGACTTGCCGACGTTGGGCCGCCCGACGAGGGCGAGAACAGGTTTCATCGCTGGCTTCCGCGGCCAGCGCCGGGCCGCTCCCAAGCGGGCCGCGCGCCCCCTCGGGGGGCAGGAGCGAAGCGACGTGGGGGCTTCATTTATTGCGGACGGAAGGCAAAGAGCCCGCCGCCGCGCGTGGCCACCAGCAGGGTGGTGCCGGCCAGCACCGGGCTGCCGACCACCGGCGTGCCGTCGGTGGCCAGGCGCAACTGGGTTCTGCCGTCCACGCGGGACAGGAAGTGCACCTGGCCCTCGAGGTCGCCCACCACCAGCACGCTGCCGGCCAGCAGCGGACCACTCAGGTCGCGGTACAGCAGCTTGTCATTCGTCCAGGCCACATCGCCGCCGGGTGTGCGCCAGGCTGTCAGCCGCCCAGTGGCGTCGGCACCGATCAGCAACTCGGCGTCGCCACCGAGTGCGCTGGCACCGGCGTTCGGCCGGCTCCAGTTGAGCACGCCGCGCGATGCGTCCACACAGCCGACCGCGGCCTGGAAGGCCCGCGCGCAGACGGTGTCACCGATGCGCGTGGGCGGGCCGACCAGTTCGGCCAGACGCTCCACCTCGTTGGTGCCGCGCGGCGTGGCCACCGCGGATTCCCAGCGCAGCGTGCCGCGCAGCGGGTCCAGCGCCACCAGGCGCGGGCCCTGCCCCACCAGCAGCAGGTTGCGGTAAGGTGCCAGCACACCGGCCTGGGCCAGCGTGAGCGGCTCGCCGGGGCGCTGGTAGGTCCACAGCGCACGGCCATCGACGGCATCGAAGGCCTGCACCACACGGTCCACGCGCAACACAAACACACGCTCGCCCGCCACCAGCGGCGCGGTCAGCACACGGGCCGGTAGGCGTTTGCGCCAACGCTCCTGGCCGGCCTCGAAGACCACCAGCTCGTTGCCACGTGTGACGACGCTGGCATAACGCCCGTCGCTGCCGACACCCGCCGACAAGGGGCCGCCAGTGGACGCACGCCAGAGTTCACGGCCGGTGCCCGGATCCAGCGCCAGCACGGTGCCGTCGTTGCCGGCTGCCACAAACTGGTCGGGCCGCGCCGCCACGGCGAGCGGGAAGCCGATGCCCTCCAGCCGGGCCTGCCAGACCAGGCTGCCGGCGATGCTGGGCGACAGGGTCTCCAGCGCGGTGGGCTTGGGTTTGTCGGTGGACGAACAAGCCGCCACCCACAGCACGGCCGCGGCCAGGGCCAGCCGCTTCAGCGCCTTCATCGGGCGGCTCCAGACGCGGCGACGGCCGGGGCCGGCGCAGCGCCCAGTGCCGTCAGCTTGGCCTCCACCAGGCGGCGGTAGTCCAGTTGCGCGTCCAGCCCCTGGTACGCGGTTTCGAAGGCCTTTTGCGCCTCGGCCTTCTGGCCCTTGGCGAGCAACACATCACCTCGGCGGTCGGCCACCAGCGCCTCGAAGCCGGCGGCGGTGGCGCCATCGAGCTGCTTGAGCGCGTCGTCGTGCTGCTTGGCGTCGAGCATCAGCCCGGCCAGGCGCAGCTTGGCCATCGTGCGCAGTGCGTCGTCACCGCCCTTGTCGGCCACCCAGGCCAGGCTGGCGCGGGCGGCGTCGGCCTGGCCCTTGTCCAGCTGCACACGGGCCGTCAGCAGGCCCGCCTGCGCGGCGTAGGTGGTGCTGGCGTAACGCTCCTGCAGGTCCTTGAAAACACGGGCGCTGCGTTCGGCGTCACCGGCCTGGGTGCTGCGCTCGAGCTCGTCGAACATGGCACCGGCCTTCACGGCCTGGTCGCGCTGCCAGTAGTTCCAGCCGTTCCAGGCCGCGTAAGCGCCCAGCACCACCACCAACAGCCAGGTGATGGCATTGCCGTACTGCTTCCAGAACGCCTTGATCGCGTCGAGTTGCTCCTGCTCCTGCAGGTCGAGTTGTGTCGCCATGGGTGAACCGAAAGAAGGATCGCGGATTATGGGGTGCGCAGCAAAGGGCCCCAGGTGGCCACGTCGGCCAGGGCCTGCGCCGTCTGTGCGGCTGCGGCGTCGCGCAGCGGTTTGACGGCGACCTCGCCCCGTGCCAGCTCGTCACCGCCGAAGACCAACGCGTGCCGCGCGCCAGAGGCATCGGCGCGCTTGAACTGCGACTTCATGCTGCCGCCACCGACGTGCAACTGCACCGCCAGGCCAGCCGCACGCAGCGCCTCGACGGTGCGGATGACCACCGGCAGGGCCGCCGCATCGGGCACGATGGCGTAGGCGTCCGGCACCGGGGCCGGCGGGCTGGCGCCCAGCTGCTGGACCAGGTCGAGCACCCGCTCGATGCCCATGCCCCAGCCGATGCCGGGCGCGGGTTTGCCACCCACCATCTCCATCAGGCCGTCGTAACGCCCGCCGCCGCAGATCGTGCCCTGGGCGCCGAGTTTGTCTGTCACCCATTCGAAGACGGTGAGGTTGTAGTAGTCCATGCCACGCACCAGGCGCGGGTTGATGCGGTAGGGCTGGCCGGCCGCATCCAGCATCGCACGCAAGGCGTCGAAGTGCTTGAGCGAAGCTTCGCCCAGGTAACCCATCAGCTGCGGCGCGGCTTCGACCAGCGGCTGCATCGCCGGGTTCTTGGTGTCCAGGATGCGCAGCGGGTTGCTGTGCAACCGGCGCCTGGCTTCTTCGTCCAGCAGCTCGGCGTTCGCCTCGAAGTGCGCGATCAGCGCGGCGCGGTGGGCACGGCGTTCGTCGGCCTGGCCCAGACTGTTGATGTCCAGCCGCACCTCGCCCAGGCCCAGGTCCTGCCAGAGCGCGCGGCACATCAGGATGACCTCGGCGTCCACCTCGGGGCCGGCGTAACCCAGGGCCTCGACCCCGACCTGGTGGAACTGCCGGTAGCGCCCGCGCTGCGGGCGCTCGTGGCGGAACATCGGGCCGATGTAGAACAGGCGCTTGCCGCCGTCGTACAGCGCGTTGTGCTCGACCATCGCACGCACCACGCCTGCTGTGCCTTCGGGGCGCAAGGTCAGCGGGTCGCCGTTCATGCTGTCGACGAAGGAGTACATCTCCTTCTCGACGATGTCCGTCACCTCGCCCAGGCCACGCACGAACAGCGGCGTGTGTTCAACGATGGGCGTGCGCACGTTCTGGTAGGCGTAGCGCCGCATCAGCCGGCGCACGGTGTCTTCGAACCACTCCCAGCGCGCCGAATCGGGCGGCAGGATGTCGTTCATGCCCTTCACCGCCTTCAGCGGTGAAGCTTCAGGCCTTGCGGCTCGGATCGGATCAGCCATGTTGTTTTGCGGCGGGCGCTGTGCCCGCGGAAAGGATCAGACCGTGGCGCCGAAACGCCGCTCGACGTAGTCCTGCACGATCTGGTGGAACTCCTGCACGATGCCGTCGCCGCGCAGGGTCAGGGCCTTCTCGCCGTCGATGAAGACCGGCGCGGCCGGCGCCT
>JADMJD010000099.1 GCA_018780805.1 Rubrivivax sp.
TGTGGTCGGGCGTGGGCGGCGGCAACTTCGCCAGCTCGATGTCCAACATCAGCACCTTCTTCCCGAAGCGGCTGCAGGGCACGGCGCTCGGGCTGAACGCCGGCCTGGGCAACTTCGGCGTGACGACGATGCAGATCGTGATCCCGCTGGTGATGACCGTCGGCATCTTCGGTGCGTTCGGTGGTGAGCCCATGGTGCTGGTCAAGGACAGCGGCTGGATCTTCGGAAAGATCGCCGCTGGCACGCCCACCTGGGTGCAGAACGCGGGCTTTGCCTGGGTGCTGTCGCTGGTGCCGCTGAGCGTGCTGTGCTGGTGGGGCATGAACAACCTGAAGACGGTGTCGCCCGCCACAGGCTCTCCGCTCACCGCCTTCGCCAAGATCACCTACCTCTACACGCTGGCCTTCGTGCCTGCGATCTTCATGCTGTGGCTGTACCTGCCCAAGCCCACGGGCCTGGGTGTGCTCAGCATGTGGGTGGCCATTCCGCTGGACGTGATCCTGGCGCTGATGGTGATGAAGCTGGCCGCTTTCGGTGAAATGAAGGAAGGCGTGAAGAAGCAGTTCGCCATCTTCGGCAACAAGCACACCTGGTCGCTGACGGCGCTGTACATCGTCACCTTCGGCTCGTTCATCGGTTTCTCGATGGCGCTGCCCCTGGCCATCACGGTGATCTTCGGCTTCCAGCACGTGCCGGATGCCAACGGCGTGATGCAGCACGTGCTGAAGAACCCGAACGCGCCTTCGGCGCTGACCTACGCCTGGATGGGCCCCTTCATCGGCGCGGCCATCCGCCCGGTGGGTGGTTGGATCTCCGACAAGGTGGGCGGCTCCATCGTCACGCAGATCATCTCGGTGGTGATGGCCGGCGCCTCGGTAGCGGTGGGCTACGTGATGATGCAGGCCTACGCCTCGGCCACGCCGGAACAGTATTTCCCGCTGTTCCTGGGCCTCTTCATGCTGCTGTTCCTGGCCAGCGGCATCGGCAACGGCAGCACTTTCCGAACCATCGGCGTCATCTTCGACCGCACCCAGGCCGGCCCGGTGCTGGGCTGGACATCCGCCATCGCCGCCTACGGCGCCTTCATTGCGCCGGTGGTCATCGGCGCGCAGATCAAGGCGGGCACGCCGCAGTACGCGATGTACGGCTTCGCGGTGTTCTACGCCGTGTGCCTGGTGCTGAACTGGTGGTTCTACCTGCGTGCCAATGCGTACGTGAAGAACCCCTGAGTTCAGCCACCACCACCACCGATCTCCCACGCCGTCTGCGCCATGAACACCATGACGACGCCGCAAGCCTGGAACCCCGAGGACCGCGGGTTCTGGGACCGTGCGGGCCGTGCCGTGGCCCAGCGCAACCTCTGGGTGTCCATCCCCGCCCTGGCCCTGGCGTTTGCGGTGTGGATGCTGTGGTCGGTGGTGGTGGTGCACCTGCCCGCCGTGGGCTTCCGCTACAGCACCAACCAGCTGTTCTGGTTGACGGCGCTGCCGGCCCTGTGCGGTGCCACGCTGCGCATCTTCTACGCGTTTGCGGTGCCCCTCATCGGTGGCCGCCGCTTCACCACGCTGGCCACGGCCAGCCTGCTGTTGCCCGCTGTAGGCCTGGGCCTGGCGGTGCAGGACCCGAACACGCCGTTCGAGTGGATGGTGGTGCTGGCGCTGCTGTGCGGCCTGGGCGGCGGCAACTTCGCCAGCTCGATGGCCCACATCAGCTTCTTCTTCCCGTCTGCGCGCCGCGGCACCGCGCTGGGCCTGAACGCCGGGTTGGGCCACCTGGGCGTGGCCTTGGCGCAGCTGCTGGTGCCCCTGGCCATCAGCGCCGGGGTCTTCGGCGTGTTCGGCGGTGCCGCCCAACAGACGGCCGAAGGAGCGATGTGGCTGCAGAACGCCGGCTTCATCTGGGTGCCGCTGATCCTGGCCAGCACGGCAGCGGCGTGGTTCGGCATGGACGACCTGGCCCACACCCGTGCCGGCATGGCCGAGCAGGCGGTGATCTTCACGCGCAAGCACAACTGGCTGATGTGCTGGCTGTACCTGGGCACCTTCGGCAGCTTCATCGGCTTTGCCGCCAGCCTGCCCATGCTGGTGCAAAGCCAGTTCCAGCACGCCGATGCGCTGCACCTGGTGTGGCTGGGCCCGCTGATCGGTGCCGTGCTGCGCCCGCTGGGGGGCTGGATGGCCGACCACTGGGGTGGTGCGCGTGTGACCTTCTGGATCTTCGTGGCCATGGCGCTGGCCGCGCTGGCGGCGCTGTGGTGCCTGCCCTCGGCCTCTGCCGCAGGCGCAGTGGGGCGGGGCGGTCACCTCCTAGGCTTTCTCGCGGCCTTCGGTGTGCTGTTCGCTGCATCGGGCATTGGCAACGGCAGCACGTTCCGGATGATCTCCTGCCTCTTCGTGGCCGAGCGGCTGCGCAGCGCCGACAGCCTGCCGTCGGCCCAGGCCCAGGCTGCCAAGGAAGGCGCCGTCGAGGCGGCGGCCGCGCTCGGCTTTGCCAGCGCCATCGGCGCCTATGGCGGCTTCTTCATTCCCAAGAGCGTGGGTTCTTCGCTGGCGATGACCGGCAGCGCCTCGGCGGCGATGGCGATGTTCGCCGTGTTCTACCTCTCCTGCATCGCGTTGACCTGGTGGGCTTACGGCCGCCGCAACGCGCCCTATCCGTGCTGATTCAGCTGCCGAACTTCGAGCGCAGACGACTTTTCCCAAGGACGACTTCATGAGCCACTTTCTGGACCGCCTCACCCACTTCTCGCTGCCCAAGGAGACCTTCTCGGGCGACCACGGCCTCACCACCGGCGAAGACCGCACCTGGGAGGACGCCTACCGCAACCGCTGGGCACACGACAAGATCGTGCGCAGCACGCACGGCGTCAACTGCACCGGCAGCTGCAGCTGGAAGATCTACGTCAAGGGCGGCATCGTCACCTGGGAAACGCAGCAGACCGACTACCCGCGCACCCGCTGGGACATGCCCAACCACGAGCCGCGCGGCTGCCAGCGCGGTGCCAGCTACAGCTGGTACCTGTACAGCGCCAACCGCGTGAAATACCCGATGGTGCGCGGCCGCCTGCTGGAACGATGGCGCGCGGCAATGAAGACCGCCAAGACACCGGTGGACGCCTGGGCCAGCATCGTCGAGGACGACGCCGCGCGCCGCGATTACCAGAAGGTGCGCGGCATGGGCGGCTTCGTGCGCAGCAGCTGGGACGAAGTCAACCAGATCATCGCGGCGTCGAATGTCTACACGATCAAGAAGCATGGCCCCGACCGGGTGATCGGCTTTTCGCCGATCCCGGCGATGAGCATGGTCAGCTACGCCGCGGGCAGCCGCTACCTCAGCCTGATCGGCGGCGTCTGCATGAGCTTCTACGACTGGTACTGCGACTTGCCACCGGCCAGCCCGCAGGTGTGGGGCGAGCAGACCGACGTGCCCGAAAGCGCCGATTGGTACAACAGCACCTACATCATGGCCTGGGGCAGCAACGTGCCGCAGACCCGCACGCCCGACGCGCACTTCTTCACCGAGGTGCGCTACAAGGGCGCGAAGACGGTGGCCATCACGCCCGACTACAGCGAGGTGGCCAAGCTGGCCGACATCTGGCTGCACCCCAAGCAGGGCACCGATGCGGCGCTGGCCATGGCGATGGGCCACGTCGCGCTCAACGAGTTCTATTTCAAGCAGCGCAGCCCGTACTTCGACGACTACGCGCGCCGCTACACCGACCTGCCGTTGCTGGTGATGCTGAAGGAACACCAGCTGCCCGACGGCAGCAAGACGCTGGTGCCCGACCGCTACCTGCGCGCGTCCGACTTCAACGGCAAGCTGGGCCAGGACAACAACCCCGAGTGGAAGACGGTGGCCTTCGACACGAACGGCCGCGCTGTGCTGCCCAACGGCAGCATCGGCTTCCGCTGGACACCCGAAGGCGGCGTCGACCAGGGCAAGTGGAACCTGGAAAGCAAGGAGGCGCGCCACGGCACCGAGGTGAAGCTGAAGCTCTCCGTCATCGAAGACGCGGATTCCGCAAACCCGCAGGCGCACGAGGTGGTCGACATCGGCCTGCCGTACTTCGGCGGCGTGAGCACGCCGCACTTCAAGTCCAACACCCAGAACGGCGAAGTCAATTTTGTCAAGGTGCCGGCCGTGCGCCTGCGGCTGGGCAAGGAGGGTGAGCACCGCGAAGCGCTGGTGGCTACGGTGTTCGACCTGCAGGTGGCGCAGTACGGCATCGACCGTGGCCTGGGCAGTGGCGCCAAGAGCTACGACGACGACGCGGCCTACACGCCGGCCTGGGCCGAGAGCATCACCGGCACGCCGCGCGACCAGATCATCACCGTGGCCCGCCAGTTCGCCGAGAACGCGCACAAGACGCACGGCAAGTCGATGGTGATCATCGGCGCGGCGATGAACCACTGGTACCACGCCGACATGAACTACCGCGGCGTCATCAACCTGCTGATGATGTGCGGCTGCATCGGCCAGAGCGGTGGTGGCTGGGCGCACTACGTGGGCCAGGAGAAGCTGCGCCCGCAAACCGGCTGGACGGCGCTGGCCTTCGCGCTGGACTGGATCCGCCCGCCGCGCCAGCAGAACTCCACCAGCTTCTTCTATGCCCACACCGACCAGTGGCGCTACGAGAAGCTGGGCATGGAGGAGATCGTGTCGCCGCTGGCCGACAAGGCGCTGTATGCCGGCAGCATGATCGACTACAACGTGCGCGCCGAGCGCATGGGCTGGCTGCCCA
>JADMJD010000123.1 GCA_018780805.1 Rubrivivax sp.
GGCCTTCGTAGCCGTGCGGCAGCATCAGCGTCAGGCCGTTGGCACGGCCCCACTTGACCTCGCCACTGGCGATGAATTGGTCGATCACGACCTGCGCGCCGTTGACGAAGTCGCCGAACTGCGCCTCCCAGATCACCAGCGTGTTGGGCTCGGCCGAGGCGTAGCCGTATTCGAAGCCGAGCACCGCTTCTTCCGACAGCAGCGAGTCGATGACGCGGAACTGCGCCTGCCCATCGGCCACGTTTTCCAGCGGCACGTAGGTGCCGGTGTCCCACTTCTCGCGGTTCTGGTCGTGCAGCACCGAATGCCGGTGCGTGAAGGTGCCACGACCGCAGTCCTCGCCCGACAGGCGCACGGCGTAGCCGCTGGCCACCAGCGACGCGTAGGCCATGCTTTCGCCCATGCCCCAGTCGACGTTGATCTCGCCGCGGCCCATCGCGGCGCGGTCGGCCAGCACCTTCTCGACCAGCGGGTGCACCTTGAAGTTGGCCGGCACCGTGGTGAGACGCTCGGCCAGGCGCTTGATCTCGGCCAGCGGCAGCGCGGTGTCGGCGGCGTCGGTCCATTTCTTGCCCAGGAAGGGCGCCCAGTCCACCGCGAACTTGCTCTTGAAGTTGGTCAGCACCGGGTCCACGGTGTGGCGGCCTTCGTCCATCGCCGAGCGGAAGGCCTTGACCATGTTGTCCGGGCCGTCGGCCGGCAGCAGGCCCTGGGTGACCAGCTTTTCGCCATACAGCCGGCGTGTGCCGGGGTGCACTGCGATTTTTTTGTACATCAGCGGCTGGGTCAGGCTGGGTGTGTCCTGCTCGTTGTGGCCCAGCTTGCGGAAACAGACGATGTCGACCACCACGTCCTTGCGGAAGGTCTGGCGGTAGTCCATGGCCAGCTGGGTGCACATCACCACGGCTTCGGGGTCGTCGCCGTTCACGTGCAGCACCGGGGCGTCGATCATCTTGACGATGTCGGTGCAGTACAGCGACGAGCGGCTGTCGCGCGGGTCGCTGGTGGTGAAGCCGATCTGGTTGTTGATGACCAGGTGCACCGTGCCGCCGGTGTAATAACCACGCGTCTGCGCCAGCGCCAGGGTTTCCATGATCACACCCTGGCCGGCGAAGGCCGCGTCGCCGTGCACCAGCACCGGCAGCACCTGCGCGCCGGTGAGGTCGCCGCGGCGCTCCATGCGCGCCTTGACCGAACCTTCGACCACCGGGTTCACGATCTCCAGGTGGCTGGGGTTGAAGGCCAGGCTCAGGTGCACCGGGCCGCCACGCGTGGTGACGTCGCTGGAAAAGCCCTGGTGGTACTTCACGTCACCCGCCGGCAGCTCTTCCTTGGCGGTGTGATCAAACTCGGCGAACAGGTCCTTGGGCATCTTGCCCAACGTGTTCACCAGCACGTTCAGCCGGCCGCGGTGGGCCATGCCGATCACGATCTCCTGCACGCCGTGGCTGCCGGCACGCTGGATGACCTCGTCCATCGAGGCGATGAAACTCTCGCCGCCCTCCAGCGAAAAACGCTTCTGGCCGACGTACTTGGTGTGCAGGTAACGTTCCAGGCCTTCGGCGGCCGTCAGGCGGTCGAGGATGTGCTTCTTTTCATCGGTGCTGAAGCTGGCCTTGCCACGCACGGTCTCCAGCTTTTCCTGCCACCAGCGTTTTTCCACCGGCTCGGTGATGTGCATGATCTCCGCGCCGACGGTGCCGCAGTAGGTCTCGCGCAGCGCCTGCACGATCTCGCGCAAGGTCATCTGCTCGGCCTTGCTGAAGTACGTGTTCGTGGCGCTGAACGTGATGTCCATGTCGGACTCGGTCAGGTCGTAGAACGCGGGTTCCAGCTCGGGGATCTTGGGGCGCTCGGTGCGCTTGAGCGGGTCCAGGTCGGCCCAGCGGGCGCCGAGCGAGCGGTAGGCCGCGATCAACGACTGCACATGCAGCTGCTTGCGCGCAATGGCCAGGTCGTCGCCGGTGGACTTGACGACAAAACCGCCGGACTTGGCGCGCTGCGCAAAGGATTCGATGACGGGCGCATGGGCCACGTCGCGCGCTTCGGAGCCATCGACCGCCGGCACATGCTGCAGGTTGTCGAAGTAGGCACGCCAGGTGTCGGGCACGCTGCCGGGGTTGTCGAGGTAAGCCTCGTAGAGCTCTTCGACGTACGGGGCGTTGCCACCGAACAGGTGCGAGTTCGCCCTGTGTTGCTGCATCATATTCCGCTCACCTTTCGTCCCGGCTCTGCCAGGACTCCGATGGGTTGCTCAACCTTCCGCGGCCCCGGCTGCACCGGTTGGCGGATTGCGACCCGCCTTGCCGCATGAAACATGCAGGCAAGGGGACGGGGAAGGACCGTGTATTCGACCGTCAATCTGTCGGCCGCGACTTTACCACCCGCCGACCTGCTCTCCATGCACTGAATTGGGCACCCGGCGCCCCTTTCATCGGCTGACAGCACTGCCGGAATGTGCCCAGACTGTGTGCTGAATGCGACAGTCCGTGATCCATCTGCACACCGAAGCGCCCGCCAAACCCGCAGCAGGCCAGTCCTGCAACGGCTGCGGCGTGTGCTGCGCCTGGGCCCCCTGCCCGCTGGGCATCTTGTTGTCACGCAGGCGCACCGGGCCCTGCCGGGCGCTGGACTGGGATGGACAACGCTACCGCTGCGGGGTGCTGGTGAACCCGCGCCGCCACCTGCCCTGGCTGCCTGCCGGCCTGGCACGGCGCCTGGCCTGGCGCTGGATCGCCGCCGCCCAAGGCTGCGACGCCGAACTCGACGCCGTCTGAGTGGCGCGGCCGCCCGGCGGCGGTACGCGGCTTGCTTCCCGGGTAGATACCGAACGCGGCCGCGCGCTGGCGCTCTACGATTGCCCCCTTCTGTTCACCCTAGGAGTTTCTCCATGAAGATGAAAGCCCTGCTCGTCGCCGCAGCGGTCACCGCCGCGCTGGCAGCACCGGCCCAGGCCGCCACCCTGCGTTGGGCGGCCCAGAACGACATCCTCACGATGGACCCGCATTCGCAGAACCATGCGACGACCAATGCGATCCTGATGCACGCCTACGAAGGCCTGACGCGCTACGGCAAGGAGCGCGAGGTCGAGCCCGGCCTGGCCACCAAGTGGACCTACATCAGCCCCACCCAGGTGCGCTTCGATCTGCGCAAGGGCGTGAAGTGGCACGACGGCAGCCCGTTCACGGCGGATGACGTGATCTTCTCCTTCGGCCGCATCAAGCAGCCGCAGGGCACGATGCAGATCTACGTCACCGGCATCAGCGAGATCAAGAAGGTCGACAGCCACACGATCGACATGATCCTGTCGGCCCCCAACCCGATCCTGCTGCGCAACATCATCGATTTCCGGATCATGAGCAAGGCCTGGGCGGAGAAGAACAACACGCTGAACACGCAGGACTACAAGGCCAAGGAAGAGAACTTCGCGTCGCGCAACGTGATGGGCACGGGCCCGTACAAGATCACCGGCTGGACGCCCGACCAGCGTGTCACGATGACGGTCAGCAAGGATTGGTGGGGCAAGCTCGATGGCAACATCGATGAAGTGATCTACACGCCCATCAAATCCGACGCCACGCGCATCGCCGCCCTGCTGTCGGGCGACGTGGACATGCTGACGGACCTGCCCACACAGGACGTGGCCCGCCTGCGCGCCGACAGCAAGCTCAAGGTGCTGGAAGGCCCTGAAGTGCGCACCATCTACCTGGCGCCCGACGTGGGCAGCCCGGAGCTGAAGTACAGCAACATCAAGGGCAAGAACCCGTTTGCCGACAAGAAGGTGCGCCAGGCCCTGAGCATGTCCATCGACCGCGTGGCCATCCAGCGCAACATCATGCGCGGCCTGTCGATCCCGGCGGGCGTGATGGTGGCGCCGGGTGTCAACGGCAACACGCCCGACATCGACGTGCCAACCAAGGTGGACTACGACGCGGCCAAGAAGCTGCTGGCCGAAGCCGGCTACCCTGACGGCTTCGAGATCCGCATGAACTGCCCGAACAACCGCTACGTCAACGACGAGGAGATCTGCCAGGCCATCGTCGCGATGTGGGCGCGTGTGGGTGTGAAGGCGCAGCTGATCGCCGAAAACATGGCCACCTTCAGCCAGAAGTTCCAGAACTTCGACTCGTCGCTGTACATGCTGGGCTGGGGTGTGGCCACCTATGACGCGCAGTACATGATCCAGTCGCTGGCCCGCACCCGCACCACGGGCGCCGATGGCAACTTCAACTTCAGCAAGATCAGCGACCCGGTGGTCGACCGCCTGACCGACGCGATGAAGTCCGAGACCGACGTGGCCAAGCGCAACGCGATGGTCAAGGAAGCCCTGGTCCGCATCAAGGACGAGGTGCTGCTGATCCCGCTGCACCACCAGATGCGCCCCTGGGCGATGAAGGCGGGTGTGACCACGCTGCACCGCTCGGACGACCGGCCGGAAGCGCGTTTCACCTCGGTGAAATAAGCCCTCTGGCGAAGCAGAAACGGGCCCCGAGGGGCCCGTTTTTCATGGCTGGCTCAGGCGCTGATTCAAGTGCCGAGCCGGTCCTCGACCACCCGCCCGCCCTGCATGATGAGCCGGATGCCGGTGTCGGGGCTGGCCAGCATGTCCAGCGATTCGGCCGGGTCGCCATCGACGATCAGCAGGTCGGCCCAGGCGCCCGGCACCAGGGCACCGAGGTGGCGCTCCTGGCCCATCAGACGCGCGGCCACCGAGGTGGCGCTCTGCAGCAGTTCCAGCGGCGGCACGGCGCCGGCACGCAGGCCGAACTCGGTGTTCTGCCGGCCATGCATGTGGCCCAGCAGGTCGGTGCCGAAGACCACGGGCACGCCTTCGGCGCGGGCGATGCGCACGGCGTCCAGGCCCCGGTCGGCCACCATCTGCAGCTTGTCCAGCATGGACTCGGACCAGCCCAGGCGCGCGCCTTCGTCGGCCAGTGCCGCGTAGGTGGCCAGCGTCGGCACGTAGTAGGTGCCGTGTTGCTTCATCAGCCGCGCGGTGGCCTCGTCGATCAGGTTGCCATGTTCGATGCTGCGCACGCCGGCCTGCACGGCACGCGACACGGCGCGCGGCGAATAGGCATGCGCCAGCGCGTAGAGGTTGGCGGCTTCGGCTTCTTCCACCGCCGCGCGCAGCTCTTCCATCGAAAATTGCGTGCCTTCCAGCGGGTCCGTGGGGCTGGAGACCCCGCCACCGGCCATGATCTTGATGTGGTTCACACCCTGGCGCACCTGCTCGCGCACCGCGCGCCGCACCTCGCCCACGCCGTCGGCGATGATGCCCAGGCCCGCACAGGCGCAGTACATCTCGCGTTTCACGCCCTGCGGCCGCAGGTCGGCGTGGCCGCCGGTCTGGCTGATGGGCTGGCCGGCGATGAACAGGCGCGGGCCCTGGAACAGCCCGCGCTCCACTGCGCTGCGCAGGCCGTGGTCAGCACCGGCGGCATCCCGCACGGTGGTGAACCCCCGCCGCAGCATCGCCGCCATCAGCTGGCTGCTCTGCGCTGCCACCAGCGAGGCCGGCTGCAGCGCCAGGCCGGCCAGGTCGTGCGAGGTGGCGACCACGTGCACATGGGCGTCGATCAGGCCCGGCAGCACGGCCCGGCCGCCGGCGTCGATGGTGCGCGCCACGTCGTCCACCGCGATCGGCTCCTGCGTCACCGCCACGAGCCGGTCGCCTTCGATGACCAGCGTGCTGCCGGGCCGGAAGACCCTTGCCTGGCTGTCGAACAACCGGGCGTTCACCACCACCTGACGTTCAAGGTGCTGCATGCTGCTGCTCAGGCGCTGGCCACACCTTCACCGAAACCCAGGCGGCGCTGCGCGGCCTGGTACTCGCGCTTCAGGCGCGCCACCAGTTCGGCGGCCGGCGCCACCGTCTTCACCGCGCCGATGCCCTGGCCGCAGCCCCAGATGTCCTTCCAGGCCTTCTTGGCACCGTCGCCGCCGAAGTTCATCGCGCTCGGGTCGCTCTCGGGCAGTTTGTCCGGGTCCATGCCGGCGTTGCGGATGGAGGGCTTCAGATAGTTGCCGTGCACGCCGGTGAAGAGGCTCGAGTAGACGATGTCGTCGCTGTTGCTGTCGACGATGCACTGCTTGTAGGCGTCGCTGGCGCGGGCCTCGTCGGTGGCGATGAAGGCCGAGCCGATGTAGGCGAAGTCCGCGCCCATGGCCTGCGCGGCCAGCACCGCATCACCGGTGGCGATGGAGCCCGACAGCGCCACCGGGCCGTCGAACCACTCGCGGATCTCCTGGATCAGCGCAAACGGGCTCTTCACACCCGCGTGGCCACCGGCGCCGGCGGCCACGGCGATCAGGCCGTCAGCGCCCTTCTCGATCGCCTTCTTCGCAAAGAAGTTGTTGATGATGTCGTGCAGCACCACACCGCCCCAGCTGTGCACCGCGTCGTTGATGTCGGTGCGCGCGCCCAGCGATGTGATGACGATGGGCACCTTGTACTTGGCGCAGACCGCCATGTCGTGTTCCAGCCGGTCGTTGGTCTTGTGCACGATCTGGTTGATCGCAAAGGGCGCGGCCTTCTGCTCGGGGTGGTCCCGGTCCCAGGCGGCCAGCGTTTCGGTGATCTCGGCCAGCCACTCGTCCAGCTGTTCGGCCGGGCGGGCGTTGAGCGCCGGCATCGAGCCCACGACACCAGCGGTGCACTGGGCGATGACGAGCTTGGGGTTGCTGACGATGAACAGCGGCGAGCCGATGATGGGCAGCGGCAGGTGTTGCAGGACGGGAGGCAGGCGGCTCATCAGAAGGACTCCAGGGCCATGGTGGTGACGGCGTCGGCGCCGTCGACGATGCTGTCGCGTTGCCCGGGCACGCGGCTCAGGATGTGGTCGGCGTAAATACGGGCGGTGGTGATCTTGGCCTGCATGAAGGCCACATCCTGCCCGGCGGCCAGGCGGTCTTCGGCGATCAGCAGCGCACGCGCCATCTGCCAGCCGGCCACCAGGTTGCCGGCCAGCATCAGGTAAGGCACCGAGCCGGCGTACACGCCGCCCGGGTTGCTGCGGCCCTGGGCCACGATGTAGTCCACCACCTCGACAAAAGCCTCGCGCGCCGCGCGCAGGCGCTTGAGCATGGCACGGGCGGGCACGCTGTCGCGGCGCGCCAGGTCGGCTTCCGTGGCTTCGATGGTCGACGCGATGCGGCGTGCCACCGCGCCGCCATCACGCGCCGTCTTGCGGCCGACCAGGTCGTTGGCCTGGATCGCGGTCGTGCCTTCGTAGATGGTCAGGATCTTGGCGTCGCGGTACATCTGCGCCACGCCGGTTTCTTCGATGAAACCCATGCCGCCGTGCACCTGCACGGCCAGGCTGGTGACCTCGAGGCTCATCTCGGTGGAAAAACCCTTCACCAGCGGCACCAGGAACTCGTAGAAGGCCTGGTTTTCCTTGCGCGTGGCCTCGTCCGGGTGCGCATGCGCCGCGTCGTAGGCCGAGGCCGCCACCGCCGCCATCGCACGCGAGCCTTCGGTGAAGGCGCGCATCGTCAGCAGCATGCGTTTCACATCCGGGTGGTGGATGATGCCGCCGCCGGCCGCCGTGCTGCCGTCCACCGCCTTGCCCTGCACGCGCTCGCGGGCGTAGGCCACGGCCTTCTGATACGCCCGTTCGGCCAGCGCCACGCCCTGCATGCCCACCGCGTAACGCGCGGCGTTCATCATCACGAACATGTAGGCCAGGCCCTGGTTCTCCTGGCCGATCAGCTCGCCCACCGCACCGCCGTGGTCACCGTACTGCAGCACCGCCGTCGGGCTGGCCTTGATGCCGAGTTTGTGCTCGATGCTGACGCAATGCACATCGTTGCGGGTGCCGTCGGGCAGCACCTTGGGCACCAGGAACAGGCTGATGCCTTTCACACCTTCGGGCGCGCCGGTCACGCGGGCCAGCACCAGGTGGACGATGTTGTCCGCCATGTCGTGTTCGCCGTAGGTGATGAAGATCTTGGTGCCGAAGAGCTTGTAACTGCCGTCGGGCTGCGGCTCGGCGCGGGTGCGCACGGCGGCCAGGTCGCTGCCGGCCTGGGGCTCGGTCAGGTTCATCGTGCCGGTCCACTCGCCGGAGATCATCTTCGGCAGGTACTGGTCCTGCTGCGCGGGCGAGCCGGCGGTCAGCAGGGCCTCGATGGCACCGTCGGTCAGCAGCGGGCACAGCGCAAAACTCAGGTTGGCGCTGTTGAGCATCTCGGTGCACGCAAAACCGATGGTCTTGGGCAGGCCCTGGCCGCCAAAGGCCACCGGGTGCTGCAGGCCCTGCCAGCCGCCTTCGGCGAACTGGCGGAAGGCGTCCTTGAAGCCGGGCGTAGTACGCACCTGGCCGTCCTTGAACGACGAAGGGTTCTGGTCGCCGGCCCAGTTCAGCGGCGCGATCACGCCTTCGTTGAGCTTGGCGGCTTCTTCCAGCACGGCCTGGGCCGTGTCCAGGCCGGCGTCTTCGAAGCCCGGCAGCCGGGCCACCAGTTCCAGTCCGGCCAGGTCCTGGATCGTGAACAGCATGTCCCGCAGGGGTGCGCGGTACGTCATGGCAATGTCTCCTTCAGATACAACAAGGGCGCCCGCAGGCGCCCCGGGACCGTGTGCCGGTCAGAGTGCGTTGACCAACTCCGGCACGGCCACGAACAGGTCGGCCTCCAGGCTGTAGTCGGCCACGCTGAAGATCGGGGCTTCCGGGTCCTTGTTGATCGCGACGATCACCTTGGAGTCCTTCATGCCGGCCAGGTGCTGGATGGCGCCGCTGATGCCGGCCGCGATGTAGAGCTGAGGTGCCACGATCTTGCCGGTCTGGCCGACCTGCCAGTCGTTGGGCGCGTAACCAGCGTCCACCGCGGCACGGCTCGCACCGAGCGCAGCACCCAGCTTGTCGGCCAGCGGCTCCAGCACCTCGTTGAACTTTTCGCTGCTGCCCAGCGCGCGGCCACCGCTGACGATGATCTTGGCAGCCGTCAGTTCGGGCCGGTCGAGCTTGGCGATTTCACTGCCGACAAAGCGGCTGCTCGCACTGTCGGCCGTCGGGTCCAACGACTCGATGGCAGCGCTGCCGCCGCTGCCGGCGGCGTCGAAGGCGGTGGTGCGCACGGTGATGACCTTGATGGCATCGCTGCTCTGCACCGTGGCCATCGCGTTGCCGGCGTAGATCGGGCGCTCGAAGGTGTCGGCGCTGATCACCTGCGTGGCGTCGCTGATCTGCGCCACGTCCAGCAGCGCGGCCACACGCGGCGCGACGTTCTTGCCGCTGGCCGTGGCCGGGAACAGGATGTGGCTGTAGTTCTTCGCGATGCTCAGCACCTGGGCCGCGACGTTTTCCGCCAGGCCATGGGCCAGGCCGGCGCTCTCGGCGTGCAGCACCTTGGCCACACCGGCGATCTGGGCTGCGGCCTGTGCGGCGCCACCGGCGTTGTGGCCAGCAATCAACACATGCACATCACCACCGCAGGCTTTTGCCGCGGTGACGGTGTTCAGCGTCGCGCCCTTGAGGGTCGCGTTGTCGTGTTCGGCAATGACGAGGACAGCCATCATGCCTCCTGCCGGGCCGTCCCAAAGGAGGCATGCGCCCCCTCGGGGGGCAGCGAACGGATGTGAGCTTGGGGGTAGAACATTCAGATCACCTTCGCTTCGTTCTTGAGCTTGTCGACCAGCGTGGCGACATCGGGCACCTTGATGCCGGCACCGCGCTTGGGCGGCTCGCTGACTTTCAGCGTCTGGATGCGCGGGCTCACGTCCACACCCAGATCGGCCGGCTTGAAGATGTCCATGGTCTTCTTCTTGGCCTTCATGATGTTGGGCAGCGTCACGTAACGCGGCTCGTTCAGGCGCAGGTCGGTCGTCACCACGGCCGGCAGCGCCAGGCTCAGGGTCTCGAAGCCGCCGTCCACCTCGCGCGTGATCACGGCCTGGCCGCCTTCGATGACCACCTTGCTGGCAAACGTGCCCTGGGCCCAGCCGGCGAGCGCGGCGAACATCTGGCCGGTCTGGTTGCAGTCGTCGTCGATGGCCTGTTTGCCCAGGATCACCAGCTGCGGCTGCTCCTTGTCGGCGATGGCCTTCAGCAGCTTGGCCACGGCCAGCGGCTGCAGTTCGACATCGGTCTCGACCAGGATGGCGCGGTCGGCGCCGATGGCCATGGCCGTGCGCAGCGTCTCCTGGCACTGCGTGACACCGCAGGAGACGGCGATCACCTCGGTGACCACACCCTTCTCCTTCAAGCGCACCGCCTCTTCGACGGCGATTTCGTCGAAGGGGTTCATGCTCATCTTGACGTTCGCGATGTCGACCCCGCTGCCGTCGGACTTCACGCGCACTTTCACGTTGTAGTCGACGACGCGCTTGACCGGTACCAGCACCTTCATGTCGCGTAACTCCTGTGGATCTCTGACGATGGGGGAATACAGAACGATTCTAGGCAAGCGCCAAAATCGAACGACCGTGCTATTTTATACCGTGCAATGCCGCCTGCGCACCGCGCTCGACATTCACCTGCCGCAACAGCACCAGGCCAATGACAAAAAACACGCCGGTGGACAAGATGGCCAGCCGGTGGTTGCCGGCCGTCAGCAGCGTGACCAGGCCGTAGGTCAGCGGGCCAACGATGGACGACAGGCGCGTGGCGAATGTCCACAGGCCGAAGAACTCGGCCCGCTGCACGGCCGGCGCGAACAGCGCCGCCAGCGCCCGCCCGGCCGATTGGCTGGCGCCCATGCACAGGCCAGCGACCACGGCCGCGATCCAGAACAACGTGGCCGTCTGCGCCAGGTAGGCCAGCACCGTCATCAGCACCCAGCCCCAGAGCGTGAATGCCAGCGCCGGCCGGTGGCCGATGCGGTCCTGCCAGTAGCCGAAACCAAAGGCGCCCACCGCCGACGCGATGTTGACCAGGAAGACCAGCATCATGGTCTGCGTCTGCTTGAAACCCAGCACCTGCTCGGCGTAGACCGCTGCCAGCGCGATGACCACCGCGATGCCGGCCTGGTAGGCCACGGCCGTGGCCATCAGCCACACGAAGTCGCCATAGCGCTGTGCCTCGCGCCAGGTGCGCTGCAGGCGCTGCAGTGACGCGCGCAAACCGCTGTCGCCCAGGCTGCGCGGCTGCGGCACCGCGCGCTCTTTCAGCAGCGCAAACGTGGCCAGCGACGCCAGCGCGTAGACCACCGAAGTGATCAACATCGTCACCGGCACGAACTGCGTGGCCGGCATGCCCTGCCCCTGCGCCCAGATCACGAAGCCCAGGCTCAGGCCCAGGGTCAGCATGCCGCCAAAGTAACCAAAGCTCCAGCCCCAGCCCGACACCCGGCCCAGGGCCTCACGCCGCGCCAGCTCGGGCAGGAAGGCCGCGATCAGCGCGTCGCCATAGGCATAACAAAGGTTGGAGATCACGACAGCCGCCACCGCCAGCCACAGGTCACCCGGCCCGGCCAGCGCCAGCGCCGCCGTCGCGATCACACAGCCCAGCGTGGACAGCACCAGCAAGCGCTTCTTGGCGGCGCGCAGGTCGGCGTAGGCGCCCAGCGTGGGCATCGTCAACATCACCAGCGCGCTGGACAAGGACAGCGCCGCCGTCCAGGCAAAGGTGGCCCATGTGGCGTTGCCCGCCACCACGCCGACGAAGTAGGTGTTGAACACCGCCGTCAGCACGACGGTGGTGTAGCCCGAGTTGGCGAAGTCGTACATCGCCCAGCCGAAAACTTCGCGCCGGCGCACGCCGGGGTTCAGGGAGTCGGTTCCGAACAAGGCCATCACGGGCATCCTGGTGTGCGAGACATGGTGCCCATGGTGCCCGGAACCGGGATCGAACCGGTATGCCCCGATGAAAGGGCGGCGGATTTTAAGTCCGCTGCGTCTGCCTGTTTCGCCATCCGGGCGGGCTGGGTGGATGCGGCCGGACTATAGCGACACCGTCAGGTCCGACCGACCGAACGGCCCAGGCCGGCCGGCCTAGACCAGGTCCAGTTCCGGGTAACGACGGAAGATGCCTTGTTCGTTGAACGGGATGCGCCTTGCACTGCGCAGGTACGCCGCCACGCGCGGCTGTTGGGCCACGCGGTGATGCAGGCGCAGCACACCGGGGGTCCGGGCCAGCGCCCGCTCGGCCGCCTTGGGGAACGCGTAGCGCAAGCCTTCGACCACCTGGAACAAGGACAGATCGGCATAACTCAGCTTGCCGCCCACCAGATGGCGCGGCCCGGCCGGGTTGCGAACGATGATGGATTCGAACCATTGCAGGTATTTGGGCAGCCGGGCACTGCAGAACTGTGCCGCACGGCGCAGCGCCTCGGGCTTCTGGTCTTCGTAGAAGAGCTCGACGCCCACCGGGTGGTGGGTGTCGTGCGCTTCGCTCACGAGGTCGGCGATCGTCAACTGGATCTGCAGCGTCCACACCCGCGCCTGTTCGTTGCGCGCCACCAGCCTCAGCGTCGGCGCCAGATATTGGAGGATGGCCGCCGTCTGCGCCACCACCACCTTGCCATCGCGCAACACTGGCGGGGCGAACGGCGGCTCGGTCAGGGCGCGGTCGACCAGCAGGCGGCTCAGGGCTGGCAGACCCTGCCCGGCATCGTCGCTGCCCCGGGCCACATCCATGTAGGGTGCGCCAGCGGCTTCCAGCGCCAGACGCACGAACTCGCCGCGGCCCTGGATCGTGGGCCAGTAGTGCAGTTCATAACTCATGCGGTGCCCTGTAGCTCAGACGGTGGCGGCAGAAACAACAAAGCCCGGCAGGGCCGGGCTTTGAAGACGTTGTGATGGAGGCGCGACCCAGAGTCGAACTGGGCTAGACGGATTTGCAATCCGTTGCATAACCGCTTTGCTATCGCGCCGCTGATCTGTTGATCGGCATTCTGACAAGAAAAAGGGAAGCGAGTGGCTTCCCTTCTTCATCACGTCTTGGAGCGGGAAAGGAGGCTCGAACTCCCGACCTCAACCTTGGCAAGGTTGCGCTCTACCAACTGAGCTATTCCCGCGTGAGCCTCACAGTATAGCCAAGTTTTGGCCAGAGATCAATGGGGCAGCGCGTCGGGCCCGGTGGGGCTGGCCACGGCCGGTGTCGCCGCGACTTCCGTGGCCGGCTTGGGCACCACTTCGTCGTCCGGCAGCGGCTGCGGTTCGCTTTCCAGGGCCACCTTCAGCACCTGGTCGATCCATCGCACGGGAATGATCTCCAGGTGGTCCCGGGCATTGGCCGGAATGTCCTGCAGGTCCTTCACGTTTTCTTCCGGGATGAGCACCGTGGTGATGCCGCCGCGGTGGGCCGCCAGCAGCTTTTCCTTCAAGCCGCCGATGGCCGTGACCTCGCCACGCAGCGTGATCTCGCCCGTCATCGCCACACCGGCTTTCACCGGGATGCCGGTGAGCGCCGACACAAAGGCCGTCGTCATGGCCGCACCCGCACTCGGGCCGTCCTTGGGTGTGGCGCCGTCAGGCACGTGGATGTGGATGTCGCGCTTCTCGAACATCTCGTCCTTGATGCCCAGGCGGCGGGCGCGCGAGCGCACCACGGAACGTGCGGCCTCGACCGACTCCTTCATCACGTCGCCCAGCGAGCCGGTGCGGATGATGTTGCCCTTGCCCGGCATCACCGCGGCTTCGATGGTGAGCAGGTCACCACCCACCTCGGTCCAGGCCAGGCCCACGACCTGGCCGACCTGGTTGGCCTTCTCGGCGCGGCCGAAGTCGTACTTGCGCACGCCCAGCAAATCGTTCAGGTTGTCCTCGGTCACCGTCACCTTGCCGGTGTAGGTCTTGAGCTGGATGCCCTTGACCACCTTGCGGCAGATCTTGGACAGCTCACGTTCCAGCGAGCGCACGCCAGCTTCGCGGGTGTAGTACCGCACGATGCCGCGGATGCCACCTTCGGTGACGTCCAGCTCTTCTTCCTTCACGCCGTTGTTCGTCATCTGCTTGGGCAGCAGGTAACGGCGTGCGATGTTGAGCTTCTCTTCTTCGGTGTAACCCGCCAGGCGGATCACTTCCATCCGGTCCAGCAGCGCCGGCGGGATGTTCATCGAGTTGGAGGTGGCCACGAACATCACGTCTGACAGGTCGAAATCGACCTCGACGTAGTGGTCGCTGAAGGTGTGGTTCTGCTCCGGGTCCAGCACCTCCAGCAGCGCCGACGACGGGTCACCGCGGAAGTCCATGCCGAGTTTGTCGATCTCGTCGAGCAGGAACAGCGGGTTGCGCGTGCCGACCTTGCTCAGGCTCTGCAGCACCTTGCCCGGCATCGAGCCGATGTAGGTGCGGCGGTGGCCTCGGATCTCGGCCTCGTCCCGCATGCCGCCCAGCGCCATGCGCACGAACTTGCGGCCGGTGGCACGCGCCACGCTCTGCCCGAGCGAGGTCTTGCCCACACCCGGGGGGCCCACCAGGCACAGGATGGGCGCCTTGACCTTGTCCACGCGCTGCTGCACGGCGAGGTACTCGAGGATGCGGTCCTTGACCTTCTCCAGGCCAAAGTGGTCTTCGTTGAGCACCGCCTCGGCGTTGGACAGGTCGTGTTTGATCTTGGTCTTCTTGGACCAGGGCAGGTTGACCAGGGTCTCGATGTAGTTGCGCACCACGGTGGCTTCGGCTGACATCGGCGACATCAGCTTGAGCTTCTTCAGCTCGGCGTCGGCCTTCTTGCGCGCGTCCTTGCTCATCTTGGCGGCCAGGATCTTCTTCTCCAGGTCCTCCATGTCGGCGCCTTCTTCGCCGTCGCCGAGTTCCTTCTGGATCGCCTTGACCTGCTCGTTCAGGTAGTACTCGCGCTGGCTCTTTTCCATCTGGCGCTTGACGCGGCCACGGATGCGCTTTTCCACCTGCAGGATGTCAACCTCGTGCTCCAGCAGCTCCAGCAGCTTTTCCAGCCGCTGCGCGATGCTGAACAGGTCGAGCACCGATTGTTTGGCTTCGAGCTTCAGCGGCAGGTGCGCGGCGATGGTGTCTGCCAGGCGGCCCGGGTCGTCGATGCCAGCAATCGACGTGAGGATCTCGGGCGGGATCTTCTTGTTGAGCTTGACGTATTGGTCGAACTGCTGCGTGACGGCGCGGCGCAGGGCTTCGATCTCGGGCGTCGGCTCGGTCTCGGGCGCGATGGGCACCACTTCGCCGGTGAAGTGGTCTTCTTCATCGGTGATCTTGACGGTGCGCGCGCGCTGGATGCCTTCGACCAGCACCTTCACGGTGCCGTCGGGCAGCTTCAGCATCTGCAGGATGCTGGAGACGCAGCCAATCTCGAACATGTCTTCGGGCTTGGGCTCGTCCTTGCCGGCGGCCTTTTGCGCCACCAGCATGATCTGGCGGCCGGCCTCCATCGCGGCTTCAAGCGCCTTGATGGACTTGGGGCGCCCGACGAACAGCGGGATGACCATGTGCGGGAACACGACCACATCACGCAGCGGCAACAGCGGCAGCGTGACGGGTTCAGAGGGGAGAACGGGGTGACCGGACATGGGAGGTTTCCTTTCCCGATCCCACGTGGGGACCGGGCCGGGGTTTGCAAGTACGGCCGCCGGGAGCCCGGCGGCGGGCGCTTGCCAGGGGCAGCGTCAGGCGCTGGCCTTCTGCTCGCGGTAGACCAGCAGCGGCTTGGCGCCGTCTTCGATGATGTGTTCGTCGACCACCACCTTGGCCACGCCGTCCAGCGCCGGCAGGTCGAACATGGTGTCGATCAATGAATGTTCCAGGATGGAGCGCAGGCCGCGGGCGCCGGTCTTGCGCGCCAGCGCCTTGCGGGCGATGGCCGCCAGCGCGGACGGCCGGATCTCCAGCTCGACCCCGTCCATGCTGAACAGCTTCTGGTACTGCTTGAGCAAGGCGTTCTTGGGCTCGGTGAGGATCTGCACCATCGCGTCTTCGGTCAGCTCACCCAGCGTGGCGACCACCGGCAGGCGGCCCACCAGCTCGGGGATCAGGCCGAACTTGATCAGGTCCTCAGGCTCGACGTGGCGGAACACCTCCGACGCCCGTTTTTCGGTCTTGCTGTGCACGGTGGCACCGAAGCCGATGCCCGATTTTTCGGTGCGGCTCTGGATCACCTTCTCCAGGCCGTCGAAGGCGCCGCCGCAGATGAACAGGATGTTGGTCGTGTCGATCTGCAGGAAATCCTGGTTTGGGTGCTTGCGCCCGCCTTGCGGCGGCACGCTGGCCATCGTGCCTTCCACCAGCTTCAGCAGCGCCTGCTGCACACCCTCGCCCGACACGTCGCGGGTGATGCTGGGGTTGTCGGCCTTGCGGCTGATCTTGTCAATCTCGTCGATGTAGACGATGCCACGCTGCGCACGCTCGACGTCGTAGTTGCAGTTCTGCAGCAGCTTCTGGATGATGTTTTCGACGTCCTCGCCCACGTAACCCGCTTCGGTCAGCGTGGTGGCGTCGGCGATCACAAACGGCACGTTCAACATGCGCGCCAGCGTTTGCGCCAGCAGCGTCTTGCCCGAGCCCGTGGGCCCGATCAGCAGGATGTTGCTCTTGGTGAGCTCGACCTCGTCTTTGCTGCCCAGGTGCTTCAGCCGTTTGTAGTGGTTGTAGACCGCCACCGCCAGCGTGCGCTTCGCCGGTTCCTGGCCGATGACGTAGTTGTCGAGGTTGGCCTTGATCTCGCTGGGCACCGGCAGGTCGGACTTGGCCGCCTTGGGCACGGCGCTGTCCGCGGGGACTTCGTCGCGGATGATGTCGTTGCAGAGTTCGATGCACTCGTCGCAGATGAACACCGACGGCCCGGCGATGAGCTTCTTGACCTCGTGCTGGCTCTTGCCGCAGAAGGAGCAATAAAGCACTTTCTCGCCGGAGGCGCCCTTCTTGTCTGCCATGGGTGGTTGTATCCGCGGAATCCGCTTGTCAAGTGCGTTGCATCATAGACCAAAGGCACAGCCGCCCCGGCCCGGTAAAGACCACGGAACAGGGCGTGTTTCAGCCCTTGCCCGGGGCCTCAGGCGCGCTTGTCCAGCACCTGGTCGATCAGGCCGTATTCCTGCGCTTCGACCGGCGAGAGCCACTTGTCGCGTTCCATGTCGGCCGCGATGCGCTCGTAGGTCTGGCCCGTGCGGTCCGCGTAGATGCGGTTCAGCTGCTCGCGGGTCTTGATGATCTCGCGTGCCTGGATCTCGATGTCCGTGGCCTGGCCCTGGGCACCACCGCTGGGCTGGTGGATCATGATGCGGCTGTTGGGCAGCGCGATGCGCTTGCCCTTGGCGCCCGCCATCAGCAGGAAGCTGCCCATGCTGGCGGCGATGCCCATGCACAGCGTGGACACGTCCGGCTTGATCCACTGCATCGTGTCGAACACCGACAGGCCGGCGCTGACGCTGCCACCCGGCGAGTTGATGTAGAGGAAGATGTCCTTGTCGGGGTTCTCGCTCTCCAGGAACAGCATCTGCGCGCAGACCAGGTTGGCGCTCTGGTCGTTGACCGGGCCCACCAGGAAGATGATGCGCTCGCGCAGCAGCCGGCTGTAGATGTCGTAGGCGCGTTCGCCGCGCCCCGACTGCTCGATGACGATGGGCACCATGCCCAGGCCGGTGGTCTCGGGTTGGCTCATGCAGAGTCCTTTCAGTTCGTGCTCATCAGTTCGTCGAACGGTAGCACCTTGTCGCTGACCTTCGCCTTGGCCAGCACGAACTCGGTCACGTTGTTCTCGATCACCACGGCCTCGACCTCGGCCATGCGCTGGCGGTCGCCCAGGTACCAGCGCATCACCTCGGCAGGTTTTTCGTAGCTCTGGCTCATCTCTTCGATGTGGGCCTGCAGCTGCTCGGGCTTGGCCTGCAGGTTGTTGCTGCGCACCAGCTCGGCCACCACCAGGCCCAGGCGCACACGCTTCTCGGCCTGCGGCTTGAAGATCTCTTCGGGGATCGGCGCCTTGTCGGCATCCTTCACGCCGCGCTGCTTCAGGTCGGCTCGGGCCGATTCGACCATGCGCTCCAGCTCGGCCGCGACCAGCGCATTCGGCACCTCCAGTTCGGCGGCCTTGGCCAGCGCGTCCATCACGGCGCTCTTGTTGCGGGCGATGACGCGGAACTTGACTTCGCGCTCGAGGTTCTTCTTCACGTCGGCGCGCAGGTCTTCCACCGTGCCGCCGGCGATGCCCAGCGACTTCGCGAACTCGGCGTCCACCACCGGCAGGTTCTGGGCCTCGATCTTCTTCATCGTGACCAGGAAATCGGCTTCCTTGCCGGCCACGTCTTGGCCGTGGTAATCGGCCGGGAACTGCAGCGGGAAGGTCTTGCTCTCGCCGACCTTCATGCCACGCACGCCGGTGTCGAACTGCTCCAGCATCTGGCCTTCGCCGATCGTGAACTGGAAGGCCTCGGCCTTGCCACCGGCGAAGGGCTCACCGTCGATCTTGCCTTCGAAGTCGATGGTCACGCGGTCGGTTTCCTGCGCGCCTTCGGTGGCCGGGCGCTGCGCAAACGTGCGGCGCTGCTTGCGCAGGATTTCCACCGTGCGGTCGATCGCGGCTTCGGTCACCTCGGTGCTGGCGCGCTCGACTTCGGCGGCCGACAAGTCGGCGATCTTCACCTCGGGGTAGACCTCGAAGGTGGCGTCGAAGGCCAGCTGGCCTTCAGGCGCTTCGTCCTTCTGCGTGATGCGGGGCGCACCGGCCACACGAACCGCGGCTTCACGTGCAGCTTCGTTGAAGGCGCGGCCGATGCGGTCGTTCACCACCTCGTACTGCACCGAGTAACCGTAACGCTGCGCGACCACCGACATCGGCACCTTGCCGGGGCGGAAGCCGTCGGCCTTGACGGTGCGCGACAGTTTCTTCAGGCGCGTTTCGACCTCGCTGTTGATGTCGGTCGCGGGCACGGTCAGCGTGATGCGACGTTCCAGTTTTTCGAGGGTTTCGACGGTGACGGCCATGGGAGGAATCTCTCGCTAGTAGGTCGGGTTGGATCGACGGAAAACAATGGGGCAGAGCATGTCTGGTGCGCGGGGCCGGACTCGAACCGGCACGCCCGTGAAGGCGTCAGGACCTAAACCTGGTGCGTCTACCAATTTCGCCACCCGCGCGGGTAGGACCGGGCAAACCGGGCATTTTAACCCGCCGCCGGAACCTCCCGCCGAACGCGGAACCAAGCGCGTTTTTCAGGCGGGCGACGTGCTTTCGCGCTTCACGCGAAACCACGCCGCATACATCGCTGGCAATGCCAGCAACGTCAGCGCCGTGGCCACGATGAGCCCGCCCATGATGGCCACCGCCATCGGACCCCAGAACACGCTGCGCGACAGCGGCACCATCGCCAGCACGGCGGCGGCCGCCGTCAGCACGATGGGGCGGAAGCGCCGCACCGCGGATTCGACGATGGCTTCCCAGGTCGGCACGCCGCGTGCACGGTCCTGCTCGATCTGGTCGATCAGGATCACCGAGTTGCGCATGATCATGCCCATCAGCGCGATCACACCCAGCAGCGCGACGAATCCGAAGGGCCGGTTCAGCAGCAGCAGCGCCGCGGCGACGCCGGCAATGCCCAGCGGCCCGGTCAGGAAGACCAGCATCGCGCGGCTGAAGCTCTGCAGCTGCAGCATCAACAGCGTGAAGATCACGAACAACATCAGCGGCACGCCCGCGGCGATGGAGCCCGTGCCCTTGCTGCTCTCTTCCACCGCACCGGCCACCTCGATGCGGTAACCCGGCGGCATCTGGCGCGACAGCTCCTGCAGCGCAGGCCAGACCTGCGCGGTGACGGTGGGGCCTTGCACGCCCTCGACCACGTCGCCCTGCACCGTGACGGCGTAGTTGCGGCCCTCGCGCCAGATCACGCCCGGCTCCCAGCCGAAGTTCACCCGTGCCACCTGCACCACCGGGATGCTGCGGCCGGTGCTTGTCGGCACGTAACCGTGGGTGAGGTCGGAGATCGCGTCGCGCTCTTCAAGCGGCTGGCGCAGCACGATGTCCATCAGCTTGTCGCCCTCGCGGTACTGGCCGATGGTAGAGCCCGACAGGATGGTGCGCGAGGACTGTGCCAGCACCTGGCTGCTGACACCCAGCGCGCGCGCCTTGTCCTGGTCGATGTCCAGGCGCAGCACCTTGATGGCCTCGTTCCAGTTGTCGTTCACGCCACGCATGCTGGGGTTGGCGCGCAGCAGTTCCTTGGCGCGTTCGGCCCAGGCCCGCACCACGGCCACCTCGGTGCCGACGACACGGAACTGCACCGGGTACGGCACCGGCGGGCCATTGGGCAGCAGCTTGACGCGCGCGCGCACCTCCGGGAACTCGGTGGCCAGCAGCGCCGGCAGGCGCACGCGCAGCGCCTCGCGCTCGGCCAGCGAGTTCGGCAGCAGGATGGCCTGGCTGACGTTGGCCTGCGGGAAGATGTTGTCCAGCGGCAGGTAAAAACGCGGCACACCCGAGCCGACCCAGAGCGTGACGCTCTTCATGCCAGGTTCTTGCATCAGGCGCTGCTCGAAGCGGCGCGCCACCTCGTCGGTCTGCTGGATCGTGGAGCCCTCGGGCAGCCACATGTCCACCAGGATCTCCGGCCGGCTGGAATCGGGGAAAAACTGCTGCTGCACGCGCCCCATGCCGACGATGCCCAGCGCAAAGGTCAGCACCGTCAGCCCGATCGTGATCCAGCGGTGCTGCACGCACCAGTGCACGGCGCGCCGGAAGCGGCTGTAGAACGGTGTGTCGAACAGTTCGTGCGGTTCATCGCCCACCCGCGGGTGGGTGCGCAGGAAACGCGCGCCCAGGTAAGGCACGAAGTACACCGACACCACCCAGGAGATCACCAGCGCGGCCGAGGTCACGGCGAAGATCGCGAAGGTGTATTCGCCGGTGACCGACTTCGCCAGCCCGATGGGCAGGAAGCCGGCGGCCGTGATCAGCGTGCCGGTCAACATCGGCATCGCGGTGGCGTCGTAGGCGTAGGTGGCCGCAGTCATGCGGTCCTCGCCCTCCTCCAGCTTGCGCACCATCATCTCGACGGCAATGATGGCGTCGTCCACCAGCAGGCCGAGCGCGATGATCAGGCTGCCGAGCGAGATCTTGTGCAGCCCCACGCCCCAATAGAACATGGTCACGAAGGTGATGGCCAGCACCAGCGGGATGGTGATGCCCACCACCAGGCCGGGCCAGGGGTCCAGCCGCAGCGGGCGCTGGTGCAGGCCCAGGCTGATGAAGCTGACCGCCAGCACGATGACGATGGCCTCGATCAGCACCTTGACGAACTCGCCCACCGAGCGCTGCACGGCCTCGGGCTGGTCCTGCACCTGCTCCAGCGTGATGCCCAGCGGCAGCTCGGTCTGGATGCGGGCCGTGGCCGCGTTCAGGGCCTGGCCGAGCGCGATGATGTCGCCGCCCTTGGCCATCGACACCCCCAGCGCGATGACCTCCTTGCCCTGGTGGCGCACCTTCACGCTGGGCGGGTCGACGTAGTCGCGGCGGATCTCGGCGATGTCCGACAGGCGCAGCGTGCTGGCCTGGCCGGTGCTGGGGTTGGTGGCGCGGATCGGCAGCCGGCGCAGCTCATCCACCGAGTTGAACTGGCCGCCCACGCGCACCTGCAGGTTCTCCAGCCCGGCGTTCATCACGCCGGCACCTTCCACCGCGTTCTGTGCACCGATCTGGTTGATCACCTGGCTGAAGTCCAGCCCCAGCTGGGCCAGGCGCTTCTGCGAGATCTCGATGAAGACCTTCTCGGCCTGCGCGCCGAAGGTGTCCACCTTCGCGACATCGGGCACCTTCAGCAGCTGCTGGCGCACACGGTCGGCGAACACACGCAGCTCTTCGCGGCTGAAGCCGTCGGCCGACAGCGCGACGATGGAGCCGTAGACATCGCCGAAGTCGTCGTTGAAGACCGGGCCGATCACACCCTGCGGCAGCGTGGAGCGCATGTCGCCGATCTTTTTGCGCACCTGGTACCAGGTGTCCGTCACCTCGCGCGCGGGCGCGGAATCCTTCAGCTGGAAGATCGTGACCGATTCGCCCGGCTTGGTGTAGGTGCGGATCTTGTCGGCGTGCGGCACCTCCTGCAGCGTCTTCTCGAACTTGTCGGACACCTGCTCGGCCATCTGCTGGGCCGTGGCGCCCGGCCAGAAGGCCTGCACCACCATCGCCCGGAAGGTGAAGGGCGGGTCTTCGTCCTGGCCCAGCTGGAAATAGGCCGCGCTGCCCAGCACCAGCAGCACCACCAGCAGGTAGCGTGTGAGGGCCGGGTGCTCCAGCGCCCAGCGCGAGATGTTGAAGCGCGAGGCCTTCATTTGGCGGGCGCCGGGGCGGGTGCCGACGCAGCCGCCACCGCGGTGGCGGCGTAGCGGCTGACCTTCAGCCCCTCGGTGAGCACATGCACGCCGGCGGTGACCACCTCGGCGCCGGCCGCCAGGCCGCTGGCGATCAAGGCGCTGTTGGCATCGGCACCGGCCACCTGCACGGGCTGCGCCTTCACCACCATCGTGCCCGGGTCCAGCACCCAGACCACGGTGCGGTTGTTCTGCTGCAGCAGCGCCGACAGCGGCAGCCGGACCAGCCCGTCCAGCACCGGCAGCGGCAGGCTGACCGACGCGGTCTGCCCCAGGTCGACACGCGCCTCACCCAGATCGGCCTTGACCAGGAAAGTGCGGGTCGTCGGGTCGGCAGCGGCGGCCACCTCGCGCACCGTGGCCTTCAGCGGCTCGGGCCGGCCCCAGAGCTTGACCGTCAGCAGGCCCGGCTTGCCACGCAGCGCGCGCAGGCCATCGACGTTGTCTTCCGGCACGGCAAACACCACGTCCCGCGGGCCGGCATGCGCCAGCCGCAGCACCGAGGCGCCGGTGGCCAGCACGGTGCCTGGCTCGGCATCCACCGCCGTCACCACCCCGGCTGCCGGCGCCAGCAGGCGGCTGTAACCCGACTGGTTGATCTGCACATCAGCCTGGGCGCGGGCCTGGGCCAGCTGCGCATCGGCGGCCTTCCAGGTGCTGCTGCGGCGCTCCAGCTCCGCGGCGCTGATGAAACCCTGGGCCTGCAGATCCTTGAAGCGCTCGTAGTCGGCCTTGGCCTGCGTGGCCGAGACCTGGGCCGCCGCCACCGTGGCGCGCGCGGCCTCCTGCGCCAGGCGCAGATCTTGCGGGTCCAGTTCCGCCAGCACCTGGCCGGCCGCGACGACCTGGCCCACATCGGCGGCCCGCCGCACCAGCTTGCCACCGACGCGGAAACCCAGCCGGCTTTCGGTGCGGGCGCGGATCTCGGCCGCGTACTCCAGCTGCGCCGCCACGGAACCAGTGGCAACCTTCAAGGTGCGCACGGCGCGCACCGGTTCGGGTGCCGGCGCCGGGCGGGAGCAGGCGGCAAGCAACAGGGCTGCAGCCAGCAGGAGGGGAAGTCGGGGGACGGTGGACATCACGGAAATACTCGCTACTGACTGACTGGTCAGTAATGTATTGAGCTGATCCGGCCCTGTCAATCGCGAAGCGGTGTCGCCGCGCAGCGAGAATTGGCGCCGTGAACGGCGTCCAACACTACGAAAACTTCCCCGTCGCCTCGGTGCTGTGCCCGCCGGCTTTGCGGCCCGCCGTGGTGGCGATCTACCACTTTGCGCGCACGGCCGACGACATCGCCGACGAAGGCGATGCCGCACCGGCACAGCGCCTGGCCGATCTCCAGGCCTACCGGCAGGATCTGCGTGCGCTGTATGCCGGTGCCATGCCTTCCGCGCGCTGGACCTCGGTCTTCGGCCCGCTGGACCGCATGCGTGCAGAGCACCGCTTGCCCGAGGCGCCGCTGGCCGACCTGCTGGACGCCTTCATGCAGGACGTGCGCAACCCGGGTTACGCCGACCGACCGGCCTTGCTGGACTACTGCCGCCGTTCGGCCAACCCGATCGGCCGCCTGTTGCTGCACCTGTATGGCGTGGACGAGCCCGCCGCGCTGGCCGAATCCGACGCCATCTGCACGGCGCTGCAACTCATCAACTTCTGGCAGGACCTGAGCGTGGACCTGCCCCGCGGCCGCCACTACCTGCCCCAGTCTGACGTGCAGACCCATGGCGCAAACCCGCTGACACCCGGCGTGGACTCACCCGCCACCCGCGCCCTGGTGCGGGACCTCGTGCAGTGGTCGCGCACGCTGATGACCAGCGGCGCACCGCTGGTGCACCGGCTGCCCGGCCGGGCCGGCTGGGAGCTGCGCCTGGTGGTGCAAGGGGGCTTGCGGATTCTGGAGAAAATCGAGGCCATGCAGCACGCCACGATGTCCCGCCGGCCCACACTCGGTGCCAGCGACCTGCCCCGCCTGGTGTGGCGGGCCCTGTGGATGCGCCACGCATGACGCCGCCATGACCCCCCAACAGTACGTGCAGGACAAGGCGGCGAAGAGCGGCTCGTCCTTTTATTACGCCTTCCGCTTCCTGCCCCCGCCGCGGCGGGCGGCCATCACGGCGTTCTACGCCTTCTGCCGCGAGGTGGACGACGTGGTCGACGAGATGCGTGACCCCGGTGTGGCCGCCGCCAAGCTGCAGTGGTGGCGCGGCGAGGTGCAGCAGGCCTACGCCGGCCAGCCCGGCCACCCGGTGATGCAGGCTTTGCTGCCGCTGGCCGCAGCGCACAGCATCACGGCAGCGCACCTGAACGCCGTGATCGACGGCTGCCAGGTCGACCTGGAGCAGACCCGCTTCCTGGACTACCCGGCGTTGCAGCGCTATTGCCACCTGGTGGCAGGTGTCGTTGGCGAAGTCGCGGCCAACATCTTCGGCCGCACGCAGCCCCAGACGGTGCAGTACGCGCACACGCTGGGCCAGGCGATGCAGCTGACCAACATCATCCGCGACGTCGGCGACGACGCCCGCCGAGGCCGCATCTACCTGCCGGTGAACGAGCTGCAGCGCTTCGGCGTCAAGGCCAGCGAGATCCTGGCACGCCAGGCGCCCTGGGGTTACAGCGAGCGATTCGAGGCGTTGATGCGCTTCCAGGCCGAACGTGCACATGCGCTCTACGACCAGGCATTTGCCCTGTTGCCCGAGGCCGACCGCGTGGCGCAGAAACCCGGCCTGATGATGGCCAACATCTACCGCACGCTGCTGCGCGAAATCGAACGCCAGGGTTTCCAGGTGCTGCACCAGCGCACCTCGCTGACGCCGCTGCGCAAGCTGTGGATCGCCACACGCACCCATTGGCAAGGCAGGTGAACACGGTCGCGGTGGTCGGTGGCGGCTGGGCCGGCCTGGCCGCGGCCGTGACGCTGACGGCCGCGGGCCGGGCAGTCACGCTGTTCGAGATGGCACCGCAGCTGGGCGGCCGGGCGCGCCGCGTCGAGGCCGGCGGTGCAGTGTTCGACAACGGCCAGCACATCCTGATCGGCGCCTACACACAGACCTTGGCGCTGATGCGCCAGGTGGGCGCCGACCCCGATGCGCTGTTGCAGCGCCTGCCGCTGACCCTGCGCTACCCCGAGGGCCACGGCCTGCAGCTGCCGGGCGGCCCCGCTGTGCCGGCCTTCGTGCGCGGTGTGCTGGCCTGCAGCGATTGGACCTGGCGCGAACGGCTGGCGCTGCTGCGTGCGGCCACCGGCTGGGCGCTGCGCGGGTTCCGTTGCAGCGAGACGCTCACCGTGGCCCAGCTTTGCGCCAGCTTGCCCGCGCGCATCCGCGCCGACCTGATCGACCCGCTGTGCATCGCCGCGCTCAACACCCCGGCCCAGGCCGCCAGCGCCCAGGTCTTGCTGCGTGTGTTGCGCGACGCACTGTTCAGCGGCCCAGGCGCAGCCGACTTGATGCTGCCCCGGCAGACCCTGGACACGCTGCTGCCCCAGCCCGCCGGGCAGTGGCTGCGGCGCGGTGGGGCCACGCTGCACCTGGGGCGGCGTGTGGACCGGCTGGTGCCAGCCGGGCCTGGCTGGCAGCTGGACGGCGAGCCCTTCGACGCCGTGGTGCTGGCCTCCAGCGCGGCCGAAGCCGCCCGCCTGACCCGGGACATCCAGCCGGTCTGGTCTGCCCAGGCGGCGGGCCTGGCCTACGAGCCCATCGTCACGGTCTACCTGCAGGCCGACAACGCCCAGCTGCCCGCGCCGATGGTGGCGCTGCATGCCGATGAACATGGCGCGCCGGCGCAGTTTGTCTTCGACATCGGCGCGCTGGGCGGCCCGGCGGGGCGGTTTGCCTTTGTCATCAGCGGGGCGGCGCCCTGGGTGGCGCGTGGACGCGAGGCCATCGAACAGGCCACGCTCGCGCAGGCGCAGTCGGCCTTCCCTGCTGGCACCTGGCCCCAGGGCCTGCAGCTGCTGCAGCTGATCAGCGAAAAACGTGCGACCTTCCGCTGCACGCCCGGCCTGGACCGCCCGCCGGCCGCCATCGCCCCCCAGCTGTGGGCCGCGGGCGACCATGTGCAAGGTCCCTACCCGGCCACGCTGGAGGGCGCGGTGCGGGCGGGACGGGCGGCGGCGCAGGCGGTGCTGACGGGCGCTTGAAACGTCGCGGCGCAATGCCGGTATGCAATCCTGCCTTTCGCGATGCAAAATGGCGACCACACCGTCGAAAGCCGTCCCGATGAAAGCCCCCGAAGACCAGAGCCCGACCATCC
This sequence comes from Rubrivivax sp., assembly GCA_018780805.1. GTDB lineage: Bacteria > Pseudomonadota > Gammaproteobacteria > Burkholderiales > Burkholderiaceae_C > Rubrivivax. The sequence continues at coordinate 26,468 of JADMJD010000123.1, forward strand.
AGGTGCTGGAGCGGGCCTTTGCGCTGCTGGACACGCTGGCCGCGCACCAGGACCCGGTCTCGCTGAAACAGATCAGCGAAGAGACTGGCCTGCACCCGTCCACCGCCCACCGCATCCTGAACGACCTGACCATCGGCCGCTACGTGGACCGCCCACAGGCCGGCAGCTACCGCCTGGGCATGCGGCTGCTGGAGCTGGGCAACCTGGTCAAAGGCCGGCTGGACGTGCGCGAGGCCGCCATCGGCCCGATGCGCGAACTGCACAAACTCACGCACCAGCCGGTGAACCTGTCGATGCGCCAGGGCGACGAGATCGTCTACATCGAACGTGCCTTCAGCGAACGGTCCGGCATGCAGGTGGTGCGTGCCATCGGTGGCCGCGCGCCGTTGCACCTGACGTCGGTGGGCAAACTTTTCCTGGCCCACGACGACCCGGCGCGGGTGCGCGCCTATGCCACGCGCACCGGCCTGGCCGGCCACACGCGCACCAGCATCACCGAACTGCCGCGGCTGGAGCGTGAACTGGCCACGGTGCGGGCACGGGGTGTGGCACGCGACGACGAAGAACTGGAGCCCGGCGTGCGCTGCATGGCCGCCGGCATCTACGACGACCAGGGCCGCCTGGTGGCGGGGCTGTCCGTATCGGCCCCGGCCGACCGGCTGGAAGAAAGCTGGCTCGAGACTGTGAAAGCCACCGCGGCCGAAATCTCGGCCACGCTGGGTCACCGCGGCTGAACAGCCCCGGTCAGCGCGGCAGGCGCGCTGGAGAGAAAGGTGCGCAGGCGCTCGGCATCGCCGATGCGGGAATAACGGCCCGCCGAATCCAGCAGCACCATGATCAGCTTGCGGCCGGCCATTTGCGCCTGCATCACCACGCAGCGGCCAGCTTCGGAGATGTAGCCGGTCTTTTGCAGGCCGATGGACCAGCTCGGGTCGCGCACCAGGGCATTGGTGTTGCGGAACTGCAGCTGCCGGCGCCCGATGGCGACAGCCGTCTCTTGCGCGGTGGACAGCTCGCGGATCAGCGGCTGGTCGGACGCCGCCTTCACCAGCATCGCCAGATCATGCGCGCTGGACTGGTTGTCGCTGGACAGGCCGGTGGGCTCCACATACCGCGTGGCATGCATGCCCAGCAACCCGGCCTTGGCGTTCATGGCCGAGACAAAGGCTTTGATACCGCCCGGGTAGTGCCGGCCCAGGGCGTTGGCGGCCCGGTTCTCGGACGACATCAGCGCCAAGTGCAGCATCTCGCCACGCGAGAGTTGCGTGCCCACCGCCAGGCGCGAACCACTGCCCTTTTCCGTGTCGACGTCTTCCTGCGTAACGGTCAACATTTCGTCCAGCGATTGGCCCGCTTGCACCACCACCATCGCCGTCATCAGCTTGGTGATCGAGGCAATGGGCAACACGGCATCGGAATTTTTGCTGAACAGCACCTCGTCGGTGTCCTGGTCAATGACCAGGGCCACGCTGGACTTCAGATTCAGCGGGTCGTCGGTGCCGTGCAGGCCGGCGATCTGGCCGTACGACAGTTTGGCCGGCACCACGACCACCGGTTTGCGGGCCGCGACCTTGCGCGTCTTGCGCACCGGTTGGGCCTTGGTGGAGGCCTTGGTGCTGGCCTTTGCGGCCGTGGCCTTGGTGCGGTTGCTGGTGTTGCTGGCGGCGTCGGCCAGCGTGGGCGCGCTCAGCAGCAGGGCGAGTGTCAACCCCAGCAGGGCTGCGCCCGATCGTGCACCGTTCCAAAACATTTTCCGCATGTCCACCTCGCGCCAGGAGTGTAGGGCAGAAAACAGCGCAAGATCAAGAACTTGCACTGGTTTCTTCAAGTCGAGGCGCGGGGCGGCCCTTCAGCCTTGGGCAGCCACCCGTTCGGCTTTGCTGTGCAGCTTGTTCAGCGCCGACAGGTAGGCCTTGGCCGACGCCACCACGATGTCCGGGTCGGCGCCCACGCCGTTGACCACCCGGCCGCCGTGCTGCAGGCGGACCGTCACCTCTCCTTGCGATTCTGTCGAGCCGCTGGTGATGGCATTGACCGAATACAGCATCAGTTCCGCGCCAGATTGCACCTTGGACTCGATGGCCTTCAGGCTGGCATCCACCGGGCCGTTACCGTCGCTCTCGGCGTGGAACTCGGTGCTGCCGGCGGCAAACGCCACCGCCGCATGCGGCCGCTCGCCGGTTTCGGAGCGCTGCGACAGCGACAGCAGCCGGTAGTGCTCTTGTTCGGCGGTGACACTTTCGTCGCCCACCAGGGCCAGGATGTCCTCGTCGAAGATCTCGCTCTTGCGGTCGGCCAGGTCCTTGAAACGCGCAAACGCCGCGTTGACCTCGGCCTCGGAATCGAGAGAAATGCCCAGTTCCTGCAGCCGCTGCTTGAAGGCGTTGCGGCCCGAGAGTTTGCCCAGCACGATCTTGTTGGCGGCCCAGCCCACGTCTTCGGCGCGCATGATCTCGTAGGTGTCGCGCGCCTTGAGCACGCCGTCCTGGTGGATGCCGCTGGCGTGCGCAAACGCGTTGGCACCCACCACCGCTTTGTTCGGCTGCACCACGAAGCCCGTGGTCTGGCTCACCATGCGCGAGGCCGGCACGATCTGGCTGGCGTCGATGTTCAGCTCGAGCTTGAAGTGGTCGCGGCGGGTCTTCACCGCCATCACCACCTCTTCCAGGCTGCAGTTGCCGGCGCGTTCACCCAGGCCGTTGATGGTGCATTCCACCTGGCGCGCGCCGCCGATCATCACGCCGGCCAGCGAGTTGGCCACCGCCATGCCCAGGTCGTTGTGGCAGTGCACCGACCAGATCGCCTTGTCGCTGTTGGGCACCCGCTCGCGCAGGTCGCGGATGAAGTGGCCAAACAGCTCGGGCACGGCATAACCCACGGTGTCCGGGATGTTGATCGTACCCGCGCCTTCGGCGATCACGACCTCCAGCACGCGGGCCAGGAACTCGGGGTCAGAGCGGTAACCGTCTTCCGGCGAAAACTCCACGTCGCCGCTCAGGTTGCGTGCAAAACGCACCGCCTGCCGCGCCTGCTCCAGCACCTGCTCGCGGGTCATGCGCAGCTTTTTCTCCATGTGCAGTTCGCTGGTCGCGATGAAGGTGTGGATGCGCGAACGCGCCGCGCCTTTCAACGCCTCGGCTGCACGCGAGATGTCGCGGTCGTTGGCACGTGCCAGCGAACACACGATGGAGTCCTTGATGTGGTCGGCAATGGCCTTCACGGCCTCGAAGTCGCCGTTGCTCGACGCCGCAAAACCGGCTTCGATCACATCCACGCGCAGCCGCTCCAGCTGGCGCGCGATGCGCAGCTTTTCGTCGCGGGTCATCGACGCGCCCGGGCTTTGTTCACCGTCGCGCAGCGTGGTGTCGAAGATGATGAGTTGGTCGGCCATGGGATGCTCCTCGTTGTCGTGTTTCAGGCGATGGCGGCGGTCTGCGGCAAGGCCACGCCCGCGCGTTGCAGGCCGGACAATACCGCCTTCATCGACGCGCCCACGATGCTGGCGTCGATGCCCACGCCGAACAGCGTGCGGCTGTCGCCGATGCGCAACTCCAGGTAGGCCACGGCGCGCGCCGCCGCACCCTCGCCGATCGCGTGTTCGTGGTAATCCAGCACGCGGATCGGCACGCCTGAGGCACGCGCCAAGCCGTCGACGAAGGCATCGACCGGGCCGTTGCCCTGGCCCTCGATCACCGCGTCCACGCCGCCGACGCACACGCCGGCCCGCAGCCGCAGCACGCTGTCAGGGCCCTCGTTCATCTGCGGCTGCTGCACCCGCGGCGCCTGCGCGGCATCCAGCAGGTAATGACGCTCGAAGATCTGCCACAGGTCGGCCGCCGTCAGCTCCTGGCCCTGTGCGTCCATCACCGCCTGCACGACCTGGCTGAACTCGATCTGCAGCCGGCGTGGCAGCTCCAGCCCATGTTCGGTTTCCAGCAGGTAGCTGATGCCGCCCTTGCCCGACTGGCTGTTGACGCGGATCACCGCGTCGTAGCTGCGGCCCAGGTCCTTGGGGTCGATGGGCAGGTAGGGCATGTTCCACACGTCGCCGTCCTTGCGTGCCGCGAAGGCTTTCTTGATCGCATCCTGGTGCGAGCCGGAAAACGAGGTGTAGACCAGGTCGCCCACGTACGGGTGGCGCGGGTGCACCGGCAGCTGGTTGCAGTGTTCGACGGTGCGGCGGACCTCGTCGATGTCGGAGAAGTCCAGGCCCGGCGCCACGCCCTGGGTGTACAGGTTCAATGCGATGTTGACGAGGTCGACGTTGCCGGTGCGCTCGCCGTTGCCGAACAAACAGCCTTCGATGCGGTCGGCGCCAGCCATCAGCGCCAGCTCACCGGCGGCGGTGCCGGTGCCACGGTCGTTGTGCGGGTGCACCGAGAGCACGATGGCGTCGCGCCGTTCCAGATGCCGGTGCATCCACTCCACCATGTCGGCGAAGATGTTGGGCGTGCTGTGCTCCACCGTCGAGGGAAGATTGACGATGCACGGGCGGTCGGGCGTGGGCACCCAGACGGCGGTGACGGCGTCCACCACGCGCTTGCTGAACGCCAGCTCGGTGCCCGAGAACATCTCGGGCGAATACTGGAAGGTCCAGTGCGTGCCCGGCTGCTGCGCCGCGCAATCCATCAGCTTCGTCGCATGGCGCGTGGCCAGCTCGACGATGCCGTCTTCGTCCAGCCCCAGCACCACGCGGCGCATCACTGGCGCGGTGGCGTTGTACAGGTGCACGATCGCGCGCGGCGCGCCGTGCAAGGCCTCGAAGGTGCGTTCGATCAGCGTGTCACGCGCCTGGGTGAGCACCTGGATGGTCACACCGGCGGGGATCAGGTCTTCTTCGATCAGCAGGCGCACGAAGTCGAAGTCGGCCTGCGACGCCGCCGGGAAGCCGACCTCGATCTGCTTGAAGCCGATCTTCACCAGCGTCTGGAACAGACGCAGCTTGCGGGCCGGGTCCATCGGCTCGATCAGCGCCTGATTGCCGTCGCGCAGGTCCACGCTGCACCACAGCGGCGCTTGTGTCAGCACGGCATCGGGCCAGCGGCGATCTGGCAGCGGCACCGGGGCAAAGGCACGGTACTTGGTGGAGGGCTGGGGCAACATGGGCATGGCGTGTTCCTCGTGGGGTTCAACGCAGCCCGGGGAATCCCGGAAAAACCAACGGCCCGCTGCGTTGCGCTGGCGGGCCGTTTGATCGGGGTGAAAGCAGGGACGAAATTGATCAGTGGCGCGCCGGAAGCACGCCTAGTAGCAGGGTTTGCTGGATCAACATGGTGACGAGCATACCACTAGCGGTGCAGGCCAGCTTCGTCAGGCTCGTCGGTGGAGACGGCGATCACGCTCACCGGCCGGCCCTTGGCCTTGCGGTACAGGTACATGCCGTAACCCGAGAGGCCGTAGACGCAGAAGATCGCGAACAGCACGATGGGCGGGTGGATGTTGACCACCGCGATCGCCAGCGCAATGGCCACGATGACGATGAAGGGCACCGACTTCTTCAGCCCCACATCCTTGAAGCTGTAGAACGGCACGTTGGTCACCATCGTCAGCCCGGCAAACAGCGTCATCGCAAACGCGGTCCACGCCAGCCACTCGATCTGGTGCACGTTGCGGTAGCCGCCGTCGTCCATCACCCAGACCAGGCCGATGACCAGGGCGGCCGCCGCCGGGCTGGGCAGGCCCTGGAAAAAACGTTTGTCCACCACGCCGATGTTGGTGTTGAAACGCGCCAGCCGCAGCGCGGCCGAGGCGCAATAGACAAAGGCCGCGATCCAGCCGAGTTTGCCCAGGCCCTTCAGCGCCCATTCGTACAGGATCAGCGCCGGCGCGGCGCCGAAGCTGACCATGTCCGAGAGGCTGTCCATCTGCTCACCAAACGCACTCTGCGTGTTGGTCATGCGCGCAACACGCCCGTCCAGGCTGTCCAGCACCATGGCGCAGAACACACCGATGGCCGCCTGCTCGAATCGGCCGTTCATCGCCATCACCACGGCGTAAAAACCGCCGAACAGCGCCGCCAGCGTGAACAGGTTGGGCAGCACGTAGATGCCCTTGCGGCGCGGCCGCGGCGGTGCCTCCACCGCCGGGGTCGAATCGTCGAAGCCGTGTTCTTCTGTCGTCATATGGGGCGCGAGGATACCGCCTCGCGCGTCCCGGACGTCGGAGTCGACTTCAGTTGCGGCTCTTGTCGACCAGCTTGTTGGCCTTGATCCAGGGCATCATCGCGCGCAGCTTTTCACCCACGACCTCGATGGAATGCTCCGAGGTGATGCGGCGGCGGCTGGTCAGCGTGGGGGCGCCGGCGCGGTTTTCCAGGATGAAGCTCTTGGCGTATTCGCCGGTCTGGATGTCCTTCAGCACCTGCTTCATGACCTTCTTGGTCTCGTCGGTCACGATGCGCGGCCCGGTCACGTACTCGCCGTACTCGGCGTTGTTCGAGATCGAGTAGTTCATGTTG
>JADMJD010000189.1 GCA_018780805.1 Rubrivivax sp.
CGGCCGACCCGTCCAAGGCCATCCTCACCTGCCACGACGAGTACCTGCTGGCGTCCATGGTCCAGGGCGTGGACGGTGCACTGGTGGGCTTTGCCACCTTCATCCCGAACCTGATTGCCGATCTGTGGCAGGCGGTGAAAGACGGCGACCTGAAACGTGCAGTGCAGATCCAGGCCGTGATCACGCCGCTGAAGGACGCGGTCTATGGCGGCGGCGAGCCGACCGGCGAGGCACACGCCCGCATGAAGGCCGGCATGTGGCTGGCCGGCGTGATCGACAGCCCCACCGTGCGGCCGCCGACCGAGGCCCCCACGGACACCGAGATGCAGGTGCTGCGCGCCGCGGTGGCGCAGGCCGGCCTGTTGAAGCGCTGACACGCGCCTACTTACAAAACCACCACCAGGAGACAGACCATGAACAGACAACATGTCCTGCGCGCCGCCGCAGCCGCCGCCCTCGCCTGCCTGATCGCCCCGGCCTGGGCGCAGGCCTACCCGGACAAGCCGGTGCGCATGGTCATCCCGTTCCCGCCCGGCGGCACGCTGGACTTCATCGGCCGCACGCTGGCGCAGAAGTTGTCCGACCAGACCGGCCAGACCTTCATCGTCGAGAACAAACCGGGCGGCAATGGCTTCATCGGCGCCGACGCGGTGGCCAAGGCAACTGCCGACGGCTACACGCTGCTGTTCAATGCCTCCACCTTCACCACCGGGCCGATGGTGAACAAAAAGGCGCCCTACGACGTGAACCGCGACTTCACACCCGTGGTGCTGGTGGCGCAGGCCCCGCTGGCGGTGTCGGTGAACAACGACCTGCCGGTCAAGGACATTCCCAGCCTGATGGCACACGCCAAGGCCAACCCGGGCAAGCTCAACTTCGCCATCGGCTCCACCGGCTCGGCCGGCCACCTGTCCACAGAACTGCTCAAGCGCGCGGGTGGCGTCGACCTGACCATCGTGCCGTACAAGGGCACCGCGCCCGCGTTCCAGGACCTGGTGGGCGGCCAGATCCAGGGTTTTGTCGATCCGCTGCTCGGCGCGATGAACTTCCACAAGGGCGGCAAGCTGCGCATCGTGGCGGTGACCTCGAAGAACCGCGTGCCGACGCTGCCCGACGTGCCCACGGTCGGTGAGTCCGTGCCGGGCTACGAGTTCTACAGCTGGTACGGCCTGTGGGGCCCGGCCGGGCTGCCGGCCAACGTCACCGCCAAGCTCAACGCCGAGGTCAACAAGGCACTGGCGGGCGAGATGCGCGACAAGCTGGTGGCCCAGGGCCTGATCGTCAACGGCGGCTCGGTCGATGACGTGGTGAAGTTCCAGCGCGAGGACATGGCCAAGTCGCAAAAGCTCATCACCGAAGGCAAGATCAGTGTCGACTGAGCCGCGGCGTGCGGTGGTCACCGGCGCCAGCTCCGGCATCGGCCGGGCGGTGGCCGGCCGGCTGCTGGCCGACGGCTGGCAGGTGACGGGTCTGGACCTGGCGCCGGGCGTGATCACGCACCCGTTGTTCACGCACGTGGCCGTGGACCTCACCGACACGTCGGCCACCGCGCGTGCCGCCGCCGCGCTGGGCACGCCGTACGCGCTGGTGCATGCGGCCGGCGTGCTGCGTGTCGCCCCGCTGGGCCGGCTGAACAGCGACGACGGCACGCTGATGTGGCGCCTGCATGTGGACGCTGCCATGCGCCTGGCCGATGTGCTGCTGCCCGCGATGGCGCAGGCCGGGTCGGGCCGCGTGGTGTTGATCGGCAGCCGGGTGGCGCAGGGCAAGGCCGGGCGCAGCCAGTACGCGGCCACCAAGGCGGCGCTGCTGGGCCTGGCCCGCAGCTGGGCCGCCGAGGTGGTGGCCTCGGGCGTCACCGTCAACGTGGTCTCGCCTGCAGCCACCCAGACCGCCATGACCGACGACCCGGCGCGCCGCGACGCGACGCCGGTGCTGCCGCCCATCGGGCGTTTGATCCAGCCTGACGAGATCGCGTCCCTCGTGGGCTACCTGCTGGGCCCTGCGGCCGCGGCCATCACCGGCCAGGACATCCAGATCTGCGGTGGCGCCTCGCTGCCGCGCTGAACCACTCCACACCCGAACACCATGAAAATCGTCGAGATCCGCGAGTCCACCCGCCCCATCAGTTCATCGATCCGCAACGCGTACATCGACTTCTCGAAGATGACGCTGAGCCTGGTGGCCGTGGTCACCGACGTCGTGCGCGACGGCAAACCGGTGATCGGCTACGGCTTCAATTCCAACGGCCGCTACGGCCAGGGCGCGTTGATGCGCGAGCGTTTCATCCCGCGGGTGCTGGAGGCTGCACCCGAGACGCTGCGCGACACCGAGCGCGACAACCTGGACCCGCACCGCGTGTGGGCCACGATGATGGCCAACGAAAAACCCGGCGGCCACGGCGAACGTTCGGTGGCCGTGGGCACCATCGACATGGCGGTGTGGGACGCCGTGGCCAAGATCGCGCGCCAGCCGCTGCACCGCCTGCTGGCCGAGCGCTATGGCAACGGCCAGAGCGCCGACCCGCGTGTGTTTGTCTACGCCGCTGGCGGGTACTACTGGCCCGGCCAGGGCATCGAAGGCCTGACGCGCGAGATGCAGGGCTACCTGGACCGCGGCTACAGCGTGGTGAAAAAGAAGATCGGCGGTGGGTCGCTCGCCGAGGACTGCCAGCGCATCGAAGCCGTGCTCAAGCTGCTCGGCCCCGGCCAGCGCCTGGCGGTGGATGCCAACGGCCGCTTCGACCTGAAGACGGCGGTGGCCTACGCGAAGGCACTCTCGCAATACGACCTGTTCTGGTACGAAGAGGCGGGTGACCCGCTGGACTACGCGCTGCAGGCCGAGCTGGCGCAGCACTACGACAAGCCGATGGCCACCGGCGAAAACCTGTTCTCGATGCAGGACGCACGCAACCTGATCCGCTACGGCGGCATGCGGCCCGACCGCGACTGGCTGCAGTTCGACTGCGCGCTCAGCTACGGCCTGGTGGAGTACCTGCGCACGCTGGACATGTTGCGCGAACACGGCTGGAGCGCCAGGCGCTGCGTGCCGCACGGCGGGCACCAGATGTCGCTGGCCATCGCGGCCGGCTTGGGCCTGGGCGGCAACGAGAGTTACCCCGACCTGTTCCAGCCCTTCGGCGGTTTCCCCGACGGCGTGCGCGTCGAGAACAGCATCGTCACGCTGCCGGAGCTGCCGGGCATCGGCTTCGAAGGCAAGGCCGATCTGTACGCGGAAATGAAGGCGCTGGCAGCGTAGGGGCCCGTCTTGCGCCGCCACCGGCGCGGGCGCCGTCGATGGGGCGCTGATCAACCGGTGCGCAGGCCACCACGGTCTGGCCCGATCACCACAGCGCACGCCGCACCACGCTGCGGCGCAACGCCCGAAGCCCACGCGGCCCTTGCGCCTGGCACGGCGCTCATGGTGTCGCGGGCCTGTCCACCAGCGGCTGGCCCGCCGCCTGCCAGCCGTCGATGCCACCTCGCAGGTAGCGCGCATGGACACTGGCAGCACGCAAGCGCATGGCCGTGGCGCGGCCGACTTCATGGCCGTAGACGCAGTACACCAGCACGTCGCGGTCGGCCGCCAGTTCGGCAGACCAGGAGGCGACTGCGGCTGGATCGCACCAGCGCGCGCCGGGAATCATCGTGCGGGCTTGTTCGAACACGCCGGCCCGGCGCACGTCGAACACCTGCGCGTCACCGATCTCATCGGGGTTGGCGCCGAATGGCTCGCTGGCCGCGTGCACGGCCCGCTGGTAGCGGCCATACACGGCCGGCCAGTCGATGTTGCCCATGAAGGCATCGACGTAGGCACCCGCGGCCGCGCCGTAGTCCAGGTGGTACGCGTGTTCGTACATGTCCAGCGCCAGGATCGGCACGCCGCCGGCCAGGGCCTGTGTGTGGTCGGCGGCCCACTGGTTGACCAGCGCGCCATCGCGCGGCTGGAACACCAGCAGCACCCAGCCCGAGCCGCCACCCAAGGCCTTGCCCATGGCGATGAATTCTTCGCGCCAGCGTTCGACGCTGCCGAAGCTGGCTTCCAGCATCAGCTTCGCGGCGGGCTCCATCGTCACGCCGTCGCCGCCCAGGCTGGCGAAGTAAAGCTCGTGCAGCAGCATCGAGTTGGTGGCAATGAGTTCCTCGCGTTTGAGGCCATTGAGCTGGAACCCGGGCGCCGCACCGAACGCCATCGACGACAGCTGGGCGCGGATGGCATTGAGCCGCTTGACCGCCCCGCCGTAGTTGTTCTGGTGGTGGCTGGTGATCAGCCCGGGCGACAAGCGGTTCAAGGCCGCGGTGTCGAACGGCAAGTCTTGGAGGCGTGCGTCCATGGAAACTCCTTCAGCGCCACAAGGGCAGCAACCAGGCGGCGATCAGCCCGAAGCCGGCGCAGGCACCGAGCAGCGGCAGGACGCCAACCTTGAACCGGAACAGCGCCACGGCGGCGGCCACGGTGATGGCGGCCGACAGCCCATCGAAGCGCCCGCCAAAGCCCTGCGGCCAGAGCACGTGGTAAGCGAAGAACATCGCCAGGTTCAGGATCACGCCGACCACCGCGGCCGTGATCGCCGACAGCGGCGCCGTGAAGCCCAGCTTGCCGTGCGTGGCCTCGACCACCGGGCCGCCGGCCAGGATGAAGACAAACGACGGCA
>JADMJD010000152.1 GCA_018780805.1 Rubrivivax sp.
CGGCAGCGGCGACCGCAGCGACCGCATCCGCACCTACAACTTCCCGCAGGGCCGGGTGACCGACCACCGCATCAACCTGACGCTCTACAAACTGGGCGCGGTGATGGACGGTGAACTCGACGAGCTGGTCGAGGCGCTGCAGGCGGCGCGCGCCGAAGAACAACTCGCCCAGCTGGAAACCGGCGGCGCGTGAACACCACCGTGCAAGCGGCGCTGCTGGCCGCGCGTGCCCAGGGCCTGGACCGGCTGGACGCCCAGTTGCTGCTGGCCCATGTGCTGCAGCGCCCGCGGGCCTGGCTGCTGGCGCACGACGACGAGGCGCTGACGCCCGACCACATCGCCCAGTACCGCGCGTTGTGCACCCGGCGCGCCGATGCCGAGCCGCTGGCCTACCTGACCGGCGAGCGTGAGTTCCACGGCCTGCCTTTGGTGGTGGGCCCGGGTGTGCTGGTGCCGCGGCCGGAGACCGAACACCTGGTCGACTGGGCGCTGGAGCGCCTGGCCGGCTTGCATCAACCGACGGTGGCCGACCTGGGCACCGGCAGCGGCGCCATCGCGCTGGCACTGGCCCGGGCCTGCCCGCAGGCGGCGGTGACGGCGGTGGAGCGCAGCCCGCTGGCGCTGGCCATCGCGCAGGCCAACGGCGCGCGCCTGGGCCTGGCCGTGCAGTGGCTGGCCGGTGACTGGTGGCAGCCACTGGCCGGCCAGCGTTTTGACACCGTGGTGTCCAACCCACCCTACATTGCCGCGGCCGACCCCCACCTGCCGGCGCTGCGCCACGAGCCGCTGGCCGCACTGGCGGCCGGTCCCGATGGCCTGGATGACCTGCGCGCCATCATCGCCGGCGCCAGCGCGCACCTGCAGCCCGGGGGCTGGCTGCTGCTGGAGCATGGCCACGACCAGGGGGCTGCGGTGCGTGCTCTGCTGGAGCACCAAGGCCTGGCCCACCCGCAGACCCGGCGCGACCTGGCCGGCCTGGAACGCTGCAGCGGGGCGTGTCGGCTGCCCTGAACTGGCCGCGAAAGCACCGGTAACTGTGCCCCCGCCGGCCAGGGCGCACGGCTACCATGGCTTTGTCGCGGGAAGTTCCCGCCGGGAGCGGAAGATGTCATGCACCGCATTGCGCTGGCCAACGCTCGCCTTGCTGGGGCTGGGACTGGCAGGCGCCAGCGCCGCTGAAGGGCTGCAGACACCCGAAGCCGGCAGCCTCTGGCCCCGATGGCAGGCGCGTGTCACCCTGGTGCTCACTGAACCCGGCCCGGGCAGCGGCACACGCACGCTGCGCCAGGCGTCGGTGCTGGGCGACTACTACCTGCACAGCCATGGCCAGGCCGCGACAGCACGTTGGCGCGGGGGTTTCCGCGCCACCAGCGGCATGGTGTTCGGCCCCGCAGGCGTGGTGGGCGCACAGGCCGACGAGCCGGCCGCTGCCCGCGATGCCGACCTCTGGCCCTACATCGGCTTGGGCTATACCGGTCTGGCACCGCGCAGCGGCTGGGGGTTTTCTGCAGACCTGGGCCTGGGCCTGCGCGGCTGGGAAGGGGCGATGCGCCAGGTCGACCTGACGCCGATGCTGCAGCTGGGCGTGCGCTACAGCTTCTGACGCTGCAGGGGCATCCGCGCCGTGCTGCGCGTGGGCCTGCCCCGCGATGTACAGTGCCGGTCCTTCCGCAACGTTCCGGCAGCAGCCACCATGAGCGACACCCAACAACGCATCGACGGCCTGGTCAAGGGTCACCGGGTCATGCTCTTCATGAAGGGCACGGCCCAGTTCCCGATGTGCGGCTTCTCCGGCCGCGCGATCCAGCTCCTGAAAGCCAGCGGCGCCACCGACCTCGCCACCTTCAACGTGCTGGAAGACGAAGCCGTGCGCCAGGGCATCAAGGAATACGCCAACTGGCCGACGATTCCGCAGCTCTACGTCAACGGCGAGTTTGTCGGCGGCTCCGACATCATGATGGAGATGTACGAGTCGGGCGAGCTGCAGCAGCTGCTCGCGGCGTCGAACTGACGTGGCGGCGCGCCGCCTGGTCGTCGGCATCACCGGCGCCACCGGTGCGGTGTACGGCTTGCAACTGCTGCGCCGGGCCCGCTCGCTCGGGCTTCAGACCCACTTGATCGTCACCCCGGCCGGCGTGTTGAACGCCCACCACGAGCTGGGCCTGGACCGCAAGGCGCTGGAGGCCGAAGCCGACCACGCCCATGCCCCCGGGGATGTCGGGGCCTGCGTGGCCAGTGGCAGCTTCAACACCGCGGCCATGGTGGTTGCACCTTGTTCGATGAAGACCCTGGCCGCCGTGGCGCATGGCTTGTCGGACAACCTGCTCAGCCGCGCGGCCGATGTCACGTTGAAAGAACGCCGCCGCCTGGTGCTGCTGGTGCGCGAGACACCGCTGAACCTGGCCCATTTGCGCAACATGACGGCGGTGACTGAGATGGGCGGCGTGATCTTCCCGCCGCTGCCGGCCTTCTACCACCACCCGAAAAACATCGACGAGATGGTCGCCGACACCGTGGAGCGTGTGCTGGCGCTGGTCGGCACTGAAGGTGCTGCGCCGCAGGCCTGGAACGGGTTGTAGGCCACGTGATGGCGATCGTCGGCATCCCGGCGATCGCCGAACACCCCTGGGCCTACCCGGCGCTGGAGGTGCTGCACATCGTCGGCATTGCGCTGCTGCTGGGCAACCTGGTGCTGCTGGAATTGCGGGTCTGGGGCGCGGCCGCCAGCCTGAACCTGCGTGACCTGGCACGGCCGACATTGGCCTTGTCGATGGCCGGCTTTGCGCTGGTGGCGCTCAGCGGCCTGACGATGTTTGCCGCCAACCCGGCCGAACTGTTGGCCAACCGCCTGTTCCTGCTGAAGCTCGGTTTGATCAGCCTGGCCGGGGGCAACGCCGCCTGGTTCCATGGCCGCGGCGGGCTGGACCGGCCGGATGCGCTGGCCCGCTTGCAGACCGTGCTCTCACTGGGGCTTTGGCTGGGCGCCATCATCTGTGGCCGCTTCATTGCCTACGTCTGAAGGAGATCTGCATGCAACGACGACACCTGCTGGCCACCCCGCTGCTGCTGGTGCTGCGCCCGGCGGCGGCGCACCATGGCTGGAGCAGCTTTGACCAGGCCCGGCCGATCTGGCTGGAAGGCCAGGCCGTCAGCGTGGCCTGGCGCAACCCGCATGCCGAACTGGTGCTGGAATTGCCGGCGGACCTGAAGTTGCCGGCGGACCTGGCGAGCCGCCCGGTGCCCGCTCAGACCGCGCCGGTGGATGGTGCGGCCTTGCTGAAAGCCGCCGCCGTGCCCACGCGAAAGGACCGCCGTTGGCAGATCGAACTCGCGCCGCTGGCCCGCATGAACGCCTGGCAGGTGGCCGAGATCAAGGCCGGCGACCGGGTGGCCATGCTCGGTTTCACTTTCAGCGGCGAAAAGGGCGAGCCCATCCTGCGCTGCGAATACCTCTGGTCGGGCGGCAAGGTGGCCGGACTGCGCTCGTCCCCGGCCTGATCAGAGCCGGAAGGCCTCGCGCGCGGCCTGCAGCGTGGTGTCGATGTCGGCGGGGGTGTGGGCCGCGCTCACGAAACCGGCTTCGTACAAAGCCGGCGCCAGGTAGACACCGCGGTCCAGCATGCCGTGGAAGAAGCGGTTGAAACGCTCCTTGTCGGTCGTCATCACCGTCGCGTAGTTCTGCGGCAGCTGGTCGAAGAAGAAGAAGCCGAACATGCCACCTTCGCTGTCGCGCGAAAACGGCACACCGGCCTCGGCCGCCACACCGGCCAGGCCATCGACCAGTGAACGTGTGCGCGCCGACAAGGCCTCGAAGAAACCGGGTTTGCTGATTTCCTTCAGCGTCGCCAGGCCGCAGGCCGTGGCCACCGGGTTGCCGCTCAAGGTGCCGGCCTGGTAGACCGGACCCAGCGGCGCCAGGTGCGCCATGACGTCTTTGCTGCCGCCAAAGGCTGCCAGCGGCATGCCGCCGCCGATGACCTTGCCGAACACGCTCATGTCAGGCCGGAAGCCGGGGATCAGCCTGGCGTACACGCTCTGCGCGCTGCCCAGCGCCACGCGGAAGCCGCTCATCACCTCGTCGAACACCAGCAGCGCACCGTGTTGCGTGCACAGCTCGCGCAGCCGGGTCATGAAAGGCACGCTGGCGCGCACGAAGTTCATGTTGCCGGCGATCGGCTCCAGCATCACACAGGCGATCTCGTGGCCCTGGGTGGCAAACGTCTCTTCGATCTGCGCCAGGTTGTTGTACTCGAGCACCAGCGTGTGTTTGACCACGTCTTCCGGCACGCCGGCGCTGGTGGGGAAGCCGAAGGTGGCCAGGCCCGAACCGGCCTTGACCAGCAGTGCATCCGCATGACCGTGGTAACAGCCCTCGAACTTGATGAACTTGTGGCGGCCGGTGGCGCCGCGCGCCAGGCGCAGCGCGCTCATGCCGGCTTCGGTGCCGCTGGACACCAGGCGCACCTGCTCGACGCCGGGCACCTGCGCGATGATGGCTTCGGCCAGCTCGGCCTCGGCCTCGGTGGGCGCGCCGAAGCTCAGGCCGTCCATCGCCGCCTTGGTCACGGCCTCCAGCACGGCCGGGTGGCCGTGGCCCAGGATCATCGGGCCCCAGGAGCCGATGTAGTCGATGTAGCGCTGGCCTTCCACGTCCCAGAGGTAGGCCCCCTGGGCGCGGCGGATGAAACGGGGCGTGCCGCCGACGGCGCGAAACGCGCGCACCGGTGAGTTGACGCCGCCGGGGATGACGGCCTGCGCCCGCGCAAATGCGGCGGCGTTGCTGGTCTCGGAACGGACTTCAGTGGACACGGCGCGGGCTTCCCTTGTTCTGCGGGTCGTCGGTGGGCAGTTCGTCATCGCCCATCGGGTGATCGCCGTCTTCGCCTTCTTCGCCCGGCGGCAGGGCCCAGAAAAAGCGGTCGGGCACGATGTGGCCCATGCCCGGGCGGAAACCCGCATCCAAGCTCTGGTCCAGGAAGGCCAGCGCTTCGCCCACCGCCGCCTGCAGCTCGCTGCCAGCAGCCAGCAGCGAGGCCATGGCCGCGGCCAGCGTGTCGCCGGCGCCGACGAAGCTGGCGTCGAAACGCTCGAACTTCTCGCCCGTCAGCGCGCCCTGCGGCGAGGCCAGCACGTTGTCGATGAACTGCTCCGTGCCCTTGCTGGCCAGCATCACGCCGGTGACCAGCACATACCGGGTGCCATGTTCGCCCGCGGCCACGGCCAGCTCTCGCGGCGACGCCGGGCGTTCGCTGTCCCAGTCGGGCAGCAGGAAATCCATCAGCGTCTTGTGGCTGCCCACCAGCACCTCGGTGGCGGGCAGGATCAGCTCGCGGAAGGCATCCAGGTAGGGCCCCTGCTGGTCTTCATCGAGCCAGGACAAGGCCGGCATGTAGGCCACCAGCGGGATGTCGGCGTAGTCGGACAGCACCTCGGCCACCGCGCTGACGGTTTCGGCGCTGCCGAGGAAACCGACCTTGAAACCGGCGACGGTGACGTCTTCCAGGATGGTGCGGGCCTGTTCGGCCACGATGTCCGGGTCCAGCACATGCTGGTCGAAGACCTCGGCGGTGTCGCGCATCACGATGGTGGTCACCACCGGCAGCGTGTGCGCGCCCATCGCGGCCACGGTGGCGATGTCACCCGCCAGGCCACCCGCGCCGCTGGGGTCGCTGGCGTTGAAACACATCACGCAGGCCGGGGCGGGTGCGTCAACGCTGGGGTCGGTGGGTTCGGTGGCCGTTTGGGGGTCGGGGATCATGGGCAGTCCTGAAGCAGGCCGGACCGGCTGACGGCGGAGAGGGCGAAATGGGCGGAAAAGGCAGGGTGCGGACTTCTAGCGAAACTCTAGAAGTGTTGCGTAGGTGCTCACAAATCCATGAGTTTTGCCGGAAGGCCGTCGCTACAATCGTGGCCCATTGTAGTGATCAGACCGTGCCACCGTGACCTCAACAAGCGAAGCTCGTACCTGGATGTGCCTCATCTGTGGCTGGATCTATGACGAGGCAGCGGGCGACCCCGAGCATGACATCGCACCGGGCACCGCCTGGGCCGACGTGCCGATGAACTGGACCTGCCCCGAGTGTGGCGCTCGCAAGGAAGACTTCGAGATGGTCCAGATCTGATGCCGATGGCGCCTTTGTCGACGCCGCAGCAGGAGGAGCAACTGCGTGGAGACCACTGCCGTGAGTGAAACCGGACCCGCTGCACCCCCGGCAGGCGCCCGTGTCCTCGTCGTGGACGACAGCAACACGATCCGGCGCAGTGCCGAGATCTTCCTGCGCCAGGGCGGGCACCAGGTGGTGCTGGCCGAAGACGGCTTCGACGCGCTGGCCAAGGTCAACGACCACGACCCCGAGCTGATCTTCTGCGACATCCTGATGCCGCGGCTGGACGGTTACCAGACTTGCGCCATCATCAAGCGCAACCCGCGCTTTGCCCATGTGCCCGTGATCATGCTGTCGTCCAAGGACGGCTTGTTCGACAAGGCCCGTGGGCGCATGGTGGGCTCCGAGGAATACCTGACCAAGCCGTTCACCAAGGAACAGCTGCTCAAGGCGGTGGAGACCTTCCGCCGCCCCTTGGGCTGAGCAGGCGACACCGGCGCGACGGGATGCGCGCCGGGGCCGCAACGAACTGAGGACGATTGCCATGCCCATCCAGAAAGTCCTGATCGTCGACGACTCCAAGACCGAGCTGTACCACCTGTCCGACCTGCTCGGCAAACGGGGTTACAGCGTGCGCACCGCCGAAAACGGCGAAGAGGCGCTGCGCCGCCTGGCCGAAGAAAAACCCGACCTGATCCTGATGGACGTGGTGATGCCGGGCCAGAACGGCTTCCAGCTCACACGCACCATCACCCGCGACCCGCGCTGGGCCGATGTGCCGGTGATCATGTGCACCAGCAAGAACCAGGAAACCGACAAGGTCTGGGGCATGCGCCAGGGTGCGCGCGACTACATCGTCAAGCCGGTCAACGGCGACGAGCTCTTCGCCAAGATCAAGGCTTTTGACACGCCCTGACGCACGATGGCCAAACGCGACGCACTCCGAGAACTCCAGAGCCGGCTCGCCGAGCGGCTGCAGGCTGCGCAGTCGGCCACCCAACGCTCGGCCTGGCTGGCGGTGGAGTGCGAAGGGCAGGGCCTGCTCTTCCCGCTGGCCACGGCAGGCGAGATCTTTTCGGTGCCGGCGCTGCTGCCGGTGCCGCACACGCGGCCGTGGTTTGCCGGCGTGGCCAACCTGCGCGGTGGCCTGCACGGCGTGGTGGACCTCGGTGCCTTCCTGGGCCTGCGCGGCCCGCACCCCGTGGGTGAACCCTGGCGCGAACAGGCCCGCGTGCTGGCGCTGAACCCCACGCTGGGCAGCCACAGTGCGCTGCTGGTGGACCGCCTGGCGGGCCTGCGCAATGCCTCTCAACTCAGCCCGGGCCCGCAGGCCGCGGGCCGGCGCCCGGCTTTTGCCGGCGCCACCTGGCTGGACGGCAACGGCCGCCACTGGCAGGAAATCGACCTGGCGGCCCTGGCCGCCCACCCGCTGTTTCTCGGCATTTCTCTGTAGACGCCCCGACGAGGACCTCCATGAGCTTCCTGGACAGGATCAAAGGCAAGACCCGCGCCGCTGCGGGGCCCGATTCGGTGCCGCCGGTGCCCTTCGACGAACTGTCGATGCCGCAGAACCCGATGGAGCAGACCGTGCGCCTGGGCCCGGGCGGTGTCACGCTGGACCCCAACGCGGCGGGTCGCCAGACCATCGGCGGTGATTCCTCCATCATCTCCGAAGCCGCGCCGTCCGAGCTGGCCCCGGAATTCAGCGAGTCGCGCCAGATCGACCCCGCTTCGCCGGCGATGGCCGGTGCGCTGCCCTTCATCGGCCACCTGCCAGCGGCCCTGCAGCAGCGCATCCTGCTGGGAGCCTTCGGCGGCGGCCTGGTGCTGCTGGTCGTGGTCGCGCTGCTGGCGCTGAACGCCACCAACCGAAGCGCGGCCCAGGTGGACGCCACCGGCCGCGCGCAGACGCAGTCGCAGCGGCTGGCCAAATCGGTGTCGCAGGCCCTGGTGGGCTCGGCCTCGGCCTTCCCGGAAGTGAAGGAGAGCGCGGGCATCCTGGCCACCAGCGTGCGTTCACTGAAAGACGGCAGTGGTGATGCGCCGGCCGTGTCGTCGGGCCTGCAGGAACTGGTCGATCCGCTGCTGCCGCTGGTCGATCGCGCCGAGAAAAACGCCCAGATCGTGCTGACGCAGGAGAAGACGCTGACCCAGGTGGGCCAGGCACTGCGCGCCATCAACCGCCAGTCGTCGGACCTGCTGGAGATTGCCGAGACCTTGTCGTCGCTGAAGCTGCAGCAGGGCGCGTCGGCGGCCGAGCTGTCGGCCGTGGGCCAGCTGGTGATGCTGACGCAGCGCATCGGCAAGAGCGCCAACGAGTTCCTGACGATGGAAGGCGTCAGCCCCGAGGCCGTGTTCCTGCTCGGCAAGGACCTGAACAGCTTCCGCGAGATCGCCGACGGCCTGGACGGCGGCAACGCAGAGTTGCGCCTGCCGGGCACCAAGGACCCGCAGACCCGCCAGACCCTGCAGGAGCTGGTCAAGCAGTACGAACAGACCCGCACGCAGGCCAGCGCCATTCTGGGCAACCTGCAAGGCCTGGTGTCGGCGCGCGAAGCGCAGAACGCCATCGTCAACGAATCGGAGCCGCTGCGCCGCGGGCTGGATGCGCTGCAGTCGCAGCTCACGGGTTCGGGCGGCCTGTCGCCGCTGTACCTGCTGGCGGGCCTGCTGGGCCTGGTGTCGCTGGTGGCCGGTGGTGCCGGCCTGCTGCGGCTGTTCGTGCTGGACCAGACCGCACGGGCCCGTGGCGCCGAGGCCCAGCGGCTGGAAGCCGAACGCCAGGAGCAGGAAGCCAAACGTGTGAACGACGCCAACCAGGCGGCCATTCTGCGGTTGATGAACGAGCTGCAGACGGTCGCCGAGGGCGACCTCACACAGCAGGCCACGGTGACCGAAGACATCACGGGCGCGATCGCCGACTCGGTGAACTACACCGTGGAGGAACTGCGCAGCCTGGTGGAACAGGTGCAGACGACGGTGGCGCGCGTGACCGACACCACGCAGCAGGTGGAGCAGACCTCCACCGAGCTGCTGGCCGCGTCCACCGAGCAGCTGCGCGAGATCCGCGAGACCGGCGAATCGGTGCTGCAGATGGCCGGCCGCATCAACGACGTGTCGTCACAGGCCCAGGAGACGGCCCAGGTGGCGCGCCAGTCACTGCAGGTCACGGAGACCGGCCTGAAGGCGGTGCAGAACTCCATCGGCGGCATGAACGCCATCCGCGACCAGATCCAGGAAACCTCCAAGCGCATCAAGCGACTGGGTGAATCGTCGCAGGAGATCGGCGAAATCACCGAACTGATCTCGGACATCACGGAGCAGACCAACGTGCTGGCGCTGAACGCCGCCATCCAGGCCGCGTCGGCCGGTGAAGCGGGGCGCGGCTTCTCGGTCGTGGCCGAAGAAGTGCAGCGGCTGGCCGAACGTTCAGGTGATGCCACGCGGCAGATCGCGGCCATCGTGCGCACCATTCAGACCGACACCCAGGATGCCGTGGGCGCCATGGAGCGCAGCACGCAGGGTGTGGTGGAGGGTGCCCGGCTGTCCGACGCCGCCGGCGCCGCGCTGGGCGACATCGACCGCGTCACACGCGAGCTGTCGGACCTGATTCAGCGCATCTCGGAGCAGGCTTCTGAGGAGGCCACCTCGGCCAACGTGGTGGCCGAGAACATCCAGCACATCTTTGCCGTGACCGAGCAGACCGGTGACGGCACACGCTCCACGGCACAGATGGTGCGCGAGCTGTCGCGCACGGCCGAAGAGCTGCGCCAGTCCGTGGCGCGGTTCAAGGTCAACTGACCCCCACGGGGCAACACGGCGAGGCCGAGCATGCAGGCTGCGATGAACCCGGACTCACAAACCCCGGCAGGCGACGACCTGAGTGCGCTGGCCTGGGTCCAGGGCGAGCTCCGGCGCTCGCTGGACAACGCCCACAAGGCGCTGCGGCGCTACGTGAAGGAGGCCGAGTCCATCGGCAGCTCCGACGTCGACGCGGTCGACCCGGCCGTGCTGCGCAACGCCCGCGTGCAGATCCACCAGGGCGTGGGTGCGCTCGAGCTGGTGGGCCTGCCGGTGGTGGCGCAGGTGCTGCGCGCCAGCGAATCTGCGGTGCAGCGCCTGATCGCCCGCCCCAAGCTGGCCACGATGCCGGCGGTCGAGACCATCGAGCAGGTGTCGTTCGCCGTGCTCGACTACCTGGGCCGGGTGCTGGGCGGCAAGAACCTGTCGCCGCTGGCGCTGTTCCCGCAATACGCCGCCGCGCAGGCGCTGGCCGGTGCCGAACGTGTGCACCCGGCCGACCTGTGGGCGCAGGACTGGCAGTGGCGTCAGCTGCCGCGCGATGCCCGCGCCGTGCCGCGTGCACCCGACGACCACGCCCGCGGCGAGATGGAGTACCTGACGCTGGCGCTGATGCGCGGCGCCGACCTCCAGGCCCAGCGCCGCATGAGCGAACTCTGCGCCGAGCTGGGCGCCGGCACCCAGGGTGAGCAGGCCACGCTGTGGCAGCTGGCCGCCGCGTTTTTCGAAGGCCATGCCGCGGGGCTGATCGCGCCGGATCTGCACACCAAACGCGTGGGCTCGCGCCTGCTGGCGCAGCTGCGCGCGGCCGTGCGCGGCCAGGCCGATGTGTCCGACCGGCTGGCGCAGGACCTGCTCTTCTTCTGCGTGCGCGCGCCGCTGAAGGACGCCACCGTCACGCCGCGGCTGGCCGCGGTGCAGGGCGTCTGGCCGGGCGACGTGGCTGCCCGCACCGACTACGCCACGCCGCGCCTGGGTCTGTTCGACCCGGCCGTGCTGCTGCAGGCCCGTAAACGTGTGGCGAGTGCCAAGGACGCCTGGTCGGCCGTGGCCGGCGGCGAGATGCAGCGCCTGGCCGGGCTCTCGGAGTCCTTCGCGTTGCTGGGCGATTCGGTCCAGCGCCTGTTCCCGCGCGGCGAGGTGCTGAGCCAGGCCCTGCAGGCCACGGTGGCCCATGCGGTGGGCAACAGCCGCCAGCCGGCACCCGAGCTGGCGATGGAAGTCGCCACTGCGGTGCTGTACCTGGACGCGGTGCTGGAAGACGGCGAGCTCGACCAGCCCGTGCTGGGCGACCGTGTGCAGCGCCTGGCCGAGCGCATCAGCGACGTGGCCGCCGGCAACGAAGCCCAGCCGCTCGAACATTGGATGGAGGAGCTGTACCGCCGCATCTCCGACCGCCAGACCATGGGCAGCGTGGTGCACGAGCTGCGCTCGTCGCTGTCCGAGGTCGAAAAACAGATCGACCAGTACTTCCGCAACCCGGCACAGCGCGAGCTGCTGATCCCGGTGCCGGCGCAGCTGTCATCGATGCGCGGCGTGTTGTCGGTGCTGGGCATGGCCCAGGCCTCACAGGCCGTGCTGCACATGCGCGACGACGTCGACGCCCTGGCGCAGACCGAGGTCGACCCGCAGCGCGCCGTCGCCGCCGGCACCTTCGACCGCCTGGCCGACAACCTGGGTGCGCTGAGCTTCCTGATCGACATGCTCAGCGTGCAGCCGCAGCTGGCCAAGACGCTGTTCCGCTTCGACCCCGACACCGGCAGCCTGAGCGCCGTGATGGGCCAGAGCGAACGGGTCTCGGCCTTTGCCGCCTTCGAATCAACCGAACTCGAATCGGTGCCCACCGAGGTGGCGCCGATGCTTTCGCTGGAGCCCCCCGCGGCCGCGCCTGCGCCCGCACCGGCGCCCGCCGCGAGTGGCCTGGAAGACGACGCCGAGATGCGCGAGATCTTCCTCGAGGAAGCCCGCGAGGTCATTGGCAACGCCCGCGCGTCGCTGACGCGCCTGGCCACCGCCGGCGACGACCTGAACGAACTGACCGCGGTGCGGCGTGCGTTCCACACGCTCAAGGGCAGCTCGCGCATGGTCGGGCTGAAGGACCTGGGCGAAGCCGCCTGGTCCTGCGAGCAGCTCTACAACGCCCGCCTGGCGCAGAACGCCCGCATGGACCCGCCGCTGGCCACGCTCAGCGGCGAGGCGCTGGACTACATGGCCGACTGGGTCGAAGCCATCGCCGCGGGCCAGGCCAGTGGCCACCAGCACCAGACCGTCAGCAGCGCTGCCGACGCGCTGCGGCTGGACGGCCAGCTGCGGCCCATCGCCGTTCTGGACACGCCGGCCGACGCCGCGACCGAAGGTGTCACTGACATTGCCACCGACGATCTGGCTGGTGCTGCCGTTGCCGGTCTGTTGCCCGACGCACCGACCCAGGCCTTCGAGCGGCCAGCCGAACAAAGCCTGACATCCCGCGTGCCCGATCTGCCGTCGGCGGCCGACCTGGAGCTGCCGCCCCTGGATGTGCCGACCTTGGAGTTGCCGACGCTGGAACTGCCCACCTTGCTGGAGCCCGCCATGGCGCTGCCGGCGCTGGCAGCGGCCTTCGCAGAGGTCCCCGCAGAAGCACCGGCAGAAGCGCCTGCAGAAGCGCCCGAGATGGACGTGGTGGACTTCGCCTTCGACCTGCCGGACGAAGCGCCCGAGGGCGTGGAAACGACGGCGCTGGAGGCGGACTTTGAATTGCCGCTGGCAGCAGCGGTGCCCGGGCCTGAGCCCGAGTTGGCGACCGAGCACACCACGGTGCTGATGCCGCGCGATGCGGTGGCGCCCGATTTCGAACTCGACCTCGGTGCACTGGAGACGCCGGCACCCACGGCCGCCGTGGCCGAAGAGCTGGACCTGTCGGTGGCTGATTTCGAGCTGGCGTTCGACAGCCCTTCGGAGGCGGCGCCGACGCTGGACGTGGAGCCGGTGGCCACCCCCGTGGCGCCGGACCTGGCGGACGTTGCCGAGGTGGTTCATGCGGCCGACATGGCGGCGGTGCCCGAACCCGAGGCGGAAGAAGAGGCCGTCAAGGTCGTTGGCGACCTGCGCATCGCCATCCCGCTGTTCAACATCTTCCTCAACGAAGCCGACGAACAGTCGCGGCGCCTGGGCACCGAGATCGCCGAGTGGGTGCTGGAGCCGCACCGCGAAATGGGCGAGACCGCCATCGCGCTGGCGCACTCACTGGCTGGCAACTCCGGCACCGTGGGCTTCAGCGATCTGTCGCAACTGGCCCGCGCGCTGGAACACGCCTTGATGCGCAGCCGCGCCATCGGCCACGCCAGCGACGGTGAACCGGCCTTGTTCACCGACGCGGCCGAAGAGATCCGGCGCCTGCTGCACCAGTTCGCCGCCGGCTTCTTGAAGCCGGTGGATGAGATGCTGATGCTGCGCCTGTCGGAGCATGAGATCACCACGTCCAACCCCGAACGCGACACCGAGTCGCCGGCGCTGGACGACGACGAACTGGCGCTGCTGGACGATGGTGGCCTGCCGCAGCCGCCGCCTGCGCCCCCGGTGCAGATGTTGGCCGCTGCCGACGAAGAAGACGACGACCTCGATGCGGTGGACGCCATCGACCCGGATCTCTTCCCCATCTTCGAAGAAGAGGCCGACGAACTGCTGCCCCAGCTGCGCGGTCGGCTGGCAGAATGGGTGCGCCACCCGGCGGACGCCGGTGCCGCGTCGGCCTGCATGCGCACGCTGCACACCTTCAAGGGCGGTGCCCGCCTGGCCGGCGCGATGCGCGTGGGCGAGCTGGCACACCGGCTGGAAACCGAGATCGAACACCTGGCCGCGCGCGACAGCGTGGCTGCGGCCGAGGTCGAACGCCTGCTGGCCAAGGCCGATGCCATGGCCACGGCCTTCGAGCGGGTGCGCAAACCGGCGCCGCCTGCGGTGCCGGTGGTCGCAGCCGCACCCGCCGCACCGGCCTTGCCGACCCTGGCCGAGGCCGTGCCGCTGAGCGAGACCGATCTTGCGGCCGATCTGGCGGCCGATCTGGCGGCAAATCAGCCGGCCGAGATCGACATCCCGACCGACGCCGCGCCGGGTGCCTTCGACGCCACGATGCCGCTCACGCCCGCGGTGGTGGCCGAGATGGCGGCCGAGCCTTTGGCGCAGCCCGCCGCACCGGTACCCACAGTCGATTGGGCACGTTTTGCCGAACACGACACACCTGCGGTGGCCGTGGCCGCCGAGGCCACACCGGCCAGCGCCGCTGGAGCCTCGGTGCGCGTGCGCGCCCAACTGCTGGACCGCCTGGTCAACCAGGCCGGCGAGGTGAGCATCACGCGCGCCCGCATCGAGTCCAACATGCAGACCCTGCAGGGGTCGCTGGAGGACCTGACAGAAAACCTTGACAAGCTGCGCCGCCACCTGCGCGACGTGGAGCTGCAGGCCGAAACGCAGATCAGCTCGCGGCTGGAGGCGGCCAAGGCCTCGGAGCAGGGCTTCGACCCGCTGGAGATGGACCGTTTCACACGCTTCCAGGAGCTCACGCGCATGATGGCCGAGTCGGTGAACGACGTGGCCACCGTGCAGCGCGGCCTGCAGCGGGCCTTGCAGTCGTCGGAAGACGAACTCGCGTCGCAGGCGCGCCTGACCCGTGAACTGCAGGACGACCTGCTGCGCACGCGCATGGTGGAGTTCGAGAGCCTGGCCGACCGGCTGTACCGCGTGGTGCGCCTGGCCGCCAAGGAGACCGGCAAAGCCGTGCGGCTGGACCTCACCGGCGGCTCGATCGAAGTGGACCGCGGCGTGCTGGAGCGCATGGTCGGCCCCTTCGAGCACCTGCTGCGCAACAGCGTGGCACATGGCATCGAAGCCGGCCCCGCGCGCCAGGCGGCCGGCAAGGACGACACCGGCACCATCACCATCGCCGCCGCGCAGGAAGGCAACGAAGTGGCGGTCGAGGTGCGCGACGACGGTGCCGGCCTGGATCTGGCCCGCATCCGCAGCCGCGCCATCGAACGTGGCCTGCTCGCCCCCGATGCCTTCGCCAGCGACGCCGACCTGGCGCAGATGATCTTCCTGCCCGGCTTTTCCACCGCCGACACGGTCAGCGGCCTGGCCGGGCGCGGCGTGGGCATGGACGTGGTGCGGGCCGAAGTGAACGCGATGGGTGGTCGCATCGAGACCCACAGCAACCCCGGCCGCGGCACCAGCTTCCGCCTGGTGCTGCCGCTCACCACCGCCGTCACGCAGGTGGTGATGCTGCGGTTTGGCGAGCGCCAGGTGGCGGTGCCGTCCACGCTGGTCGAGATCGTCAAACGTGCCAAGGCCGACGAAGTGGCACGCTGCTACGAAACCAGCGAGTACATGCTCGGCGACAGCACGATGCCGTTCTTCTGGCTCGGCGCCTTGTTGCAGGCCGAAGGCCGCAGCGGCCCGCTGGAACGCTCGCAGACCTTGGTGGTGCTGCGCAGCGCGTCGCAGCGCATCGCGGTGCACGTGGACGAGGTGGTGGGCAACCAGGAAGTGGTGGTCAAGAACCTGGGCCCGGCGCTGTCGCGTTTGCCGGGCCTGGCCGGCATCACGCTGCTGCCCTCCGGCGCGGTGGCCATGATCTACAACCCGGTGGCGCTGGCCACCGTGTATGGCGACGACGCCCGGGCCCGCATGCAGGCCCGGCCGCTGGCCCCGGTGCCCGAATCCGACGAACTGCCGGCGCTGAAGCTGTCGCCGCTGGTGATGGTGGTGGACGATTCACTCACCGTGCGCCGTGTCACGCAGCGCATGCTGGTGCGCGAGGGTTACCGCGTGGTGCTGGCCAAGGACGGCATGGACGCGCTGGAGCGGTTGGCCGAGGAGCGCCCGGCCGTCATGTTGTCGGACATCGAAATGCCGCGCATGGACGGTTTCGACCTGGTGCGCAACCTGCGCGCCGACCCGCGCCTGGCCGACATCCCGGTGATCATGATCACCTCGCGCATTGCGCAGAAACACCGTGACTACGCGGCCGAGCTGGGCGTCGAACACTACCTCGGCAAGCCTTACTCCGAAGAAGAGTTGCTGGGCCTGGTGGCCGGCCACCTGGGCGCGGACATCAGCCTCTGATGGCGGCCGATGCCCCGCGCAACTGCGCCTTGAACCGCCGTGCCTGGCTGCAGGCCGGTGCTGCTGCGTTGCTGGCCTGCGCCTGGCCGTTGCGCGCCGACGCCTTGTTCGACACCGTCGATTTCGACTGGGTGGACGAGAGCCGCCAACGCTTGGTGCCGGTGCGCCTGTACCGGCCGCTCACCGTGGCCAGCGCGCCGCTGGTGGTGTTTTCGCATGGCATCGGCGGCTCGCGCAACGGCTACAGCTACCTGGGCCGGCACTTTGCCGAACATGGCGTGGCCAGCCTGCACCTGCAGCACGTGGGCAGCGACCGCAGCCTCTGGGGCGGCAACGTCTTCAGCCTCGTCGGCCGGCTGCAGGCCGCGGCCCAGGACAACGAAGCGGTGGCGCGTGTGCGTGACCTGGGTTTTGCGCTCGACCGCCTGCTGGCCCACGAAGCCGGTGCCCGCATCGACCCGGCCCGCATCGTCGCCGCCGGCCACAGCTACGGCGCCAACACCGCGCTGCTGGCGGCAGGTGCGAGGGTGCAGCGCGACGGCAGCCCGCTGCTGCTGCGCGAATCGCGTGTGAAGGCCGCCATCGCCATCAGCGCGCCGCCGTTTTACGGCGAGAGCGACCTGCGCGGCATCCTCGGCGGCATTGACCTGCCCAGCCTGCATGTGACGGCCACCGAGGACGTGATCCGCATCCCCGGTTATTACTCCGGCGCCGAGGACCGCGTGGCGGTGTTCGACGCGATGGGCGGCCCGCGCAAGTGGTTGGCGGTGTTCGAAGGTGGCTCGCACAGCATCTTCACCGACCGCGCCGGCACCGGCGGCCCCACGCTGAACCCGCAGGTCAAGCAGGCCACCCGCGAGCTGGCGCTGGCCTTTGTGCAGACGGTGTTCGGCGGCGACGGCGCGGCGCTGCAGGCCTGGCCGCAGCGCCACCAGGGCATCGTGGCGCGGTTTGTTGGCCAGCCGGTCTGAGGTCGCTCAAACCGGCTTCTTGACCACCGCATAGCGCAGCAGCGTCTGCTCGCGCGCCGCTGCGTGGTCCACCACCGGCAGCGGGTAGTCCACACCCAGGCGCAGGCCGGTGGCCTGCAGGTCGAGCGGGCGGGCCAACCAGGGTGCGTGGATCAGCTTGTCCGGCAGCGGGGCCAGGGCCGGCAGGTAGCGCCGGATGAACTTGCCCTCGGGGTCGAACTTTTCGCTCTGGTTCACCGGGTTGAAGATGCGGAAGTAGGGCTGCGCGTCGCAGCCCGAAGACGCCGCCCACTGCCAGCCGCCGTTGTTGGCGGCGAGGTCGAAGTCGTTCAGGTGCAGCGCGAAGTAGGCCTCGCCACGCCGCCAGTCGATGCCCAGATCCTTGGTCAGGAAGCTGGCCACCACCATGCGCAGCCGGTTGTGCATGTAGCCGGTCTGGTTGATCTGGTGCATCGCGGCGTCGACCAACGGGTAGCCGGTGCGGCCTTCGCACCAGGCGGAAAACAGGGCATCGGCGGCGGGGCCCTGGGCCCAGGCGATCCGGTCGTATTCAGGCTTGAACGCGGCACCGACCACGTGCGGCTGGTGGTGCAGCACCTGGTGGTAGAAATCGCGCCAGACCAGCTCCGACAGCCAGGTCTCGGCGCCGGGGCTGGCGGCGACCATGCGGTCGTGTGCGATGCGGGCCAGCTGGCGGATCGACACCGTGCCGAAGCGCAGGTGTGTGCCCAGGTAACTCGGGCCCTTGACGGCCGGGAAGTTGCGCGCCTCGCGGTAGTCGTCGATGCGGTCCAGGAAGTCCTGCAGCAGATCCTGCGCGCCCTCGGGGCCGGTGGGCATCTTCAACTGCGCCAAGTTGCTGGCTTGGAACCCGATCTGCGCCAACGTAGGCACACCGGGCTGGTCCGCCGGGCGCGGGGCCAGCGCCGCGGCGTGGTGGGCCACGGGCCAGGCCCGCAGATAAAACGGCGTCAGCTTCTTCAGCCAGGCGTTTTTATAGGGCGTGAAGACGGAGAAGGGCTTGCCGGTCTGCGTGAGCACCTCGTCGCGCTCGAAGATGACATGGTCCTTGAACGTGTGCAACTCGATGCCACTGGCCGCCAGCGCGCGGCCCACCTCGGCATCGCGCGCCAGCGCGGCGGGTTCGGCGTCGTGGCTGGCGTAGACCGCCTGCACCCCCAGCGCCTGCGCCAGCGCCGGGATCTCCTGCGTGGCCCAGCCGTGCCGCACGATCAGGCCGGCGCCGGCCACGCCGTGCGCCGCGCCCAGCGCCTGCCATTCGGCGTCCACGCCGACCAGGCTGTCGCGGATGAACTCGACGCGCCGGTCCACGCGCGGCAGCGGGTCCAGGATGTCGCGGTCGAACACAAACACGCCGAACACCTGCTGCGCGGCGCGCAGCGCATGGTGCAGGGCGGCATGGTCGTCGGTGCGCAGATCACGGCGCAGCCAGACGAGGGCACGGGCGAAGGGCTTGTTCACGGCCGGGAGTGTGCCCCGGACTAAAATGCCCACATGATTGGCCCCCAAGCTCACTTTGTTCGCTGCCCCCCGCGGGGGCGCTCAGCGCCCTTGGGGCAGCCCTGCAGGCTCTGATGGCCACCGGCAGCATCGACCTCACGAACCAGTTCCTGATCGCGATGCCCGGCATGGCGGATCAGAATTTCGCCGGCGCCGTGGTCTACCTCTGCGAGCACACCGACAAGGGTGCGCTCGGCCTGGTGATCAACAAACCCATCGACATCACGCTGGCCAACCTGTTCGAGAAGGTGGAGCTGCCGCTGGACCGCAGCGAGCTCGCCAGCCAGCCGGTGTTCTACGGTGGCCCGGTGCAGACCGAACGTGGTTTCGTGCTGCACGAAAGCCCGGGCACCGACAGTGGCTACAACTCCACGCTGGCCATCCCCGGCGGCCTGGGCATGACGACCAGCAAGGACGTGCTGGAGGCGCTCTCCGGCGGGGCCGGTCCGAAGAAGCTGCTGGTCACGCTGGGCTGCAGCGGCTGGTCGGCCGGGCAGCTGGAAGACGAACTCGGCCGCAACGGCTGGCTGACGGTGGACGCCGACCCGGCCATCATCTTCGACACCCCGGTCGAGCAGCGCTACAGCCGCGCCCTGGCGCTGCTGGGCGTGGACCCGCGCATGCTCAGCCAGGAGGCGGGGCACGCATGATGTGGACGTGTGACCGTGCCTGCGCACGGGCGCGCGCCTCATCATGGGCGCCGCGTCCGGCGGCGCGCGTGCTGCAAGCATGAACGAGGCGGCGACGGCGAAGCCGCTGTCGTTCCTGTGTTTTGACTTTGGCCTCAAGCGCACCGGTGTCGCCACCGGCAACACGGTGCTGGGCCAGGCCCAGCCGCTGAAAACCGTGCGTGCCGAAGGGGATGCGCGTTTTGTCGCCATCGAAGCGCTGATCCGCGAATGGCAGCCGGATGCGCTGGTGGTGGGTGTGCCCTTCCACCCTGATGGCGCCGCACATGAAAATACGCTGCGTGCCCGTCGCTTCGCGCGCCAGTTGCATGGCCGCTTCCGGTTGCCGGTGCACGAGGTGGACGAGCGCTACAGCACGACAGCCGCCGCCGAAGCCGGCGCGGCCGATCTGGACGCTGCCGCCGCGGCGGTGATCCTGGACCAATTCCTCAGGGAGCTCTGATGACCCTTTCCCTCGACGCCGAGGCCCTGGTCGCGCAGCTGCGCGAAGGGGTGCGCGGCCTGCTGACGCCGCAGACGCGGCTGGTCGGCATCTGGTCCGGCGGCGCCTGGCTGGCGCAGCGCCTGCAGGCCGACCTGGGCCTGCCGGGGCAGGCCGGCACCGTCAGCAGCCGCATGCACCGCGACGATTTTGGCGAACGTGGCCTGGCCGCCGGCGCCGACGCCACGGCGCTGCCGTTTGCCGTGGACGGCGCCGACATCCTGCTGGTCGACGACGTGCTCTACACCGGCCGCACGCTGCGCGCCGTGCTCAACGAGCTCTACGACTACGGCCGGCCGGCGCGGGTGCGCCTGGCCGTGCTGGTGGACCGCGGCGGGCGCGAGCTGCCGGTGGCCGCCGCCTACGCTGCCGCCACCGTGGCGCTGGCGCCGGCTCAGCTGCTGCGCCTGGCGCGCGACGAAGCCGGCCACTTCAGCTTCGACACCGTGGAGGACAAAGCCTGATGCTCTCCAAACGCAACCCGCAGCTCAACAGCCATGGCGAGCTGGTGCACCTGCTGTCCATCGAAGGCCTGCCGAAGGCGGTGCTGACGCACATCCTGGACACCGCGGGCACCTTCCTCTCGGTGAACCAGCGCGACGTGAAGAAGGTGCCGCTGCTGCGCGGCAAGAGTGTGTTCAACCTGTTCTTCGAGAACAGCACACGCACCCGCACCACCTTCGAGATCGCGGCCAAGCGCCTGAGCGCCGACGTGATCAACCTGGACATCGCACGCAGCAGCACGGCCAAGGGCGAGAGCCTGCTCGACACCATCGCCAACCTGAGCGCGATGCACGCCGACCTGTTCGTGGTGCGCCACAGCGAAAGTGGTGCGCCCTACCTGATCGCCCAGCATTGCGCGCCGCATGTGCACGTGGTCAACGCCGGCGACGGCCGCCACGCGCACCCGACGCAGGGCCTGCTGGACATGTACACGATCCGGCATTTCAAGAAAGCCTTCACCGGCCTGACGGTGGCCATCGTCGGTGACATCGTGCACTCGCGCGTGGCACGTTCCGACATCCACGCGCTGAACATCCTGGGTGTGCCCGAGATCCGCGCCGTCGGCCCCAAGACCCTGGTGCCGGGCGACCTGGCGCAGATGGGCGTACGGGTGTGCCACGACATGGCCGAAGGCATCCGCGATGCCGACGTGATCATCATGCTGCGGCTGCAGAACGAACGCATGAGCGGCGCGATGCTGCCCAGCGCCGGCGAGTTTTTCAAGAGCTTCGGCCTCACGCCCGACAAGCTGGCGCTGGCCAAACCCGACGCCATCGTGATGCACCCGGGCCCGATCAACCGCGGCGTGGAAATCGCGTCCGAGGTGGCCGACGGCGCGCACAGCGTGATCCTGCCGCAGGTGACCTTCGGCATCGCCGTGCGCATGGCGGTGATGTCCATCATTGCCGGGAACGACGCATGAACATCGTCATCACAGGTGGCCACGTGGTTGATCCGGCTTCCGGCCGCGACGAACTGGCCGACATCGCCATCGCCTCCGGCCGCATCGTCGCCATCGGCAGCGTGAGCCCGGAGTTTGTCGCCGAACGCCGCATCGATGCCACGGGCTGCATCGTCGCACCCGGCCTGGTGGACCTGGCGGCGCGGCTGCGCGAGCCCGGCCATGAACACGAGGGCCTGCTGGAAAGTGAACTGGCGGCGGCGGCAGCGGGCGGCGTGACCAGCCTGGTCTGCCCGCCCGACACCGACCCGGCGCTGGACGAACCCGGCCTGGTGGAGATGCTGAAGTTCCGCGCCCGCAAACTCAGCCGCTGCCGGCTGTTCCCACTGGGTGCGCTGACGCGTGGCCTGGCCGGCGAAGCGCTGACCGAGATGGCCGAGCTGACGGAGGCCGGCTGCATCGGTTTTTCGCAGGCCGAAGCACCCATCGCCGACACCCTGGTGCTGCTGCGCGCGCTGCAGTACGCCGCCACCTTCGGCTACACCGTGTGGCTGCGCCCGCAGGACCGCTGGCTGGGCAAAGGCGTCGCTGCCAGTGGCCCCATCGCCACCCGGCTGGGCCTGTCGGGCGTGCCAGTGGCGGCCGAGACGGTGGCGCTGGCCACCATCTTCGAACTGGTGCGCGCCACCGGCGCGCGGGTGCACCTGTGCCGCTTGTCCAGCGCCGCGGGTGTGGGCCTGTTGCGCCAGGCCAAAGCCGAGGGCCTGCCGGTCACGGGCGACGTCAGCATCAACTCGCTGCACCTGTGCGACGTGGACATCGGCTTCTTCAACCCGGCCATGCGCCTGGTGCCGCCGCTGCGCAGCGGCCGCGACCGCGACGCGCTCTCCGCCGCGCTGGCCGACGGCACGCTGGACGCGCTGGTGAGCGACCACATGCCGGTGGGCGACGACGAAAAAACCCTGCCCTTTGCCGAAGCCACGCCCGGTGCCACCGGCCTGGAGCTGCTGCTGGGCCTGGCGCTGGCCTGGGGCGAACGCAGCGGCGCCGGCCGCCTGCGCGCGCTGGAGGTGGTCACACGTGCGCCGGTGCAGGTGCTGGGCAGCGCGCTCGGTTCGCTCGCCGAAAGTGCCGGCCGCCTGGTGGAGGGCGGGGTGGCCGACCTCTGTGTCTTCGATCCGGCCGAACGCTGGGCCGTCATGCCGGCCGCGTTGAAGAGCCAGGGCACACACACCCCGTTTGCCTTCGAACACAGCGGCATGGAACTGCCCGGCCGCGTGCGCGCCACGCTGGTGGCCGGCACCGTGGCCTACGAAGCACCCGCCGCCTGATGGTCGGCGCGGTCTGGCGGCTGGCCCGGGCCGTGTGGCATGGCCTGCACGGCGTGGCCATCGTGCTGCTGCGTTTCCCGTCGCTGCCACTGGCCGCGCGGCGTGCACGCATCGCCTGGTGGTCGGCGAAGATGCTGCGGATGCTGGGGCTGCAGCTCCAGGTGAGCGGCACCTTCAAGCCGGGCGCCAAGCTGATCGTCGCCAACCACGTGTCCTGGCTGGACATCATGGCCATCCACGCGGTGTGCCCCGAGGCGCGTTTTGTCTCCAAGGCCGACGTGCAGACCTGGCCGCTGGTGAACCGGCTGGTGGACAGCGCGCAGACGCTGTACATCCAGCGCGAGAACCGGCGCGATGCGCTGCGGGTGGTGCACCAGATGGCCGATGCGTTGAAAGCCGGTGACACCGTGGCCGTGTTCCCCGAGGGCACCACCGGCCCCGGGCCCGAGCTGCTGCCCTTTCACGCCAACCTGCTGCAGGCCGCCATCGCCACCGGCACGCCGGTGCAGCCGGTGGTGCTGCGTTTTGCCGACCGGCACGGCCGCTTCAGCACGGCCGCACAGTACCTGGGTGACACCACGCTCACGCAGAGCCTGTGGCGGCTGGCCGCTGGCCAGGGCCTGGTGGTGCACGTGACGGTGCTGGCGGCGCAGGGCAGCGAACATGCGGACCGGCGTGCCTTGTCAGAGCACCTGCGCCAGCTGATGGCGGACGCCTTGGCGGCGTAAAGTCCGCGCCATGGGTTTGCTGCTGCACTTCGACGACGAGGCCGTGCTGGCCGCCGAGTTGGCCCGTGCGCTGGGTTGGCCGCTCGCTGCGGTGCGCTGCCACGCCTTCCCCGACGGCGAGTGGAAGCTCACGCTGCCCGCCACGCTGCCGCCGCGGGTGGCCGTGCTGCGTGGCCTGCACCAGCCGAATGCCAAACTGGCCGCGCTGATGATCCTGGCCCCGGCCGCACGTGAGCTGGGGGCCTTGGATCTGGCCCTGGTCGCGCCCTACCTGGCCTACATGCGGCAGGACATGGCCTTCCAGCCCGGCGAGGCCGTCAGCCAGCGCCACATCGGCCGTGCGCTCGCCGGCTGGTTCGACACCGTGCTGACGGTCGACCCGCACCTGCACCGGGTGGCGACCATGGACGAGGTGGTGCCCGGCCGGCGCGGCCTGGCGGTGTCGGCCGCAGCCTTGATCGGCGCCCATGTGGCCGCGCAGGTGCCGGGTGCGCTGCTGCTGGGCCCCGACGAAGAGGCGGGCCAATGGGCGCGTGTGGCCGCCCGCGCCGGCGGCCTGCAGGCCGATGTCTGCCACAAGGTCCGCCATGGCGACCGCGACGTGCACGTGGCGCTGCCCGCAGGTCTGGCTGTGCAGGGGCGCCCCGTGGTGTTGGTGGACGACGTGGCCAGCACCGGCCGCACGCTGGTGGAGGCGGCGCGTGCCGTGCTGGCGGCCGGTGCGGCCACGGTGGACGTGGCCGTCACCCATGCGCTCTTTGTCGGCGACGCGCTGGCACAGGTGCATGCCGCCGGGGTGCGCCACGTGTGGAGCACCAACTGCGTGCCCCACCCCAGCAACGTGATCTGTGTGGCCCCGCTGCTCGCCCAGGCCTTGCGCAGCGGCTGAATCGCCGTACAGTGCGGCAGCGCACCGGCCGGAGGGTCCCATGCCGCAGCTCGATGAGGTCGCCAGCGAGATCCGCGTCGGTCAACCGCTGCCGTTCGACATCCTCAACGAGCAGGGTCGGCTGTTGCTGGCGCGGGGCCAGATCGTCGCGTCGGCGGCCCAACTGGCGCAGTTGATCGAGCGCGGCGCCACCGTGGACCAGGCCGAGCTGGACCGTGTGCTGGCCGTCAAGGCCGCGAACCCCGACCGCGCCCCGGTGACGCTGTTCGACCTCTGGGCCCAGGCCGTCACGCGGCTGGAGCAGCTGCTGGCCAGCATCACGCAGCCGGGTTTTCCGGCTCGGCTGGACCGTTTCAGCACCGACTTCGTGGCCCTGGCGCGGCGCGACGTGGACATCGCGGTCTACCTCACCGTGCGCCAGAACCCGAACCGGCTGCAGCGCTACGGCCTGGCGCATGCGCTGCACACCGCGCTGGTGGCCGAGCTGGCCGCGGCACGCCTGGGCTGGGCCGATGCCGACCGGCTGCGTTTCGTGAAAGCGGCGCTGACCATGAACCTCGGCATCGTCGAACTGCAGGGTCGGTTGGCGGCGTCGGACCTGCGTGTCACCGAGGCCCAGCGTGCCGAGCTGCGCGCCCACCCGCAGACCGCAGTGGATGCGCTGCGCGGGGCCGGCGTCGACGACGAACTTTGGTTGCAGGCCGTGCTGCAGCACCACGAACGCCGCGGTGGCAGCGGTTACCCCGCTGCGCTGCAGGAGCCTGCGGCGCTGGCCGTGGCGCTGCGCCTGGCCGATGTGTTCATCGCCAAGATCAGCCCCCGTGCATCCCGCGATGCGCTGACCATCCAGGAGGCGGCCCGGCAGATGTTCCTCGAGGCCGACGGCAGCCCGGTGGCGGCCGCGGTGGTGAAGGAGTACGGCCTCTTCCCGCCGGGTGACTTCGTGCAGCTGGCCAGTGGCGAACGTGCGGTGGTGGTGCGGCGCGGCGCTGATGCGCGCACGCCGATGGTGGCGGCCATCACCAGCCGCATCGGTGCGCCCATCGTGCAGACGGTGCCACGCGACACGCGCCAGAAGGAACACGCCATCGTCGGCGCGGCGGCCGAGCGCAAGCTGGTCGTGCGCGTGCCGCCGGAGCGGCTTTACGGCTTGGCCTGACCCTGCTGGGCGACGGCAGCGGCTGCGGCGGCAATGGCCTCGGCATCACCCAGGTAACGCCGGCTGATCGGCTTCAGCTCGGCGTCCAGCGTGTAGACCAGCGGGATGCCGTTGGGGATGTTCACACCCACGATGTCGGCATCGCTGATGCCGTCCAGGTATTTCACCAGCGCGCGCATGCTGTTGCCATGGGCGGCGATCAGCAGGCGTTTGCCGCTGCGGATCTGCGGCGCCAGTTCGGCATGCCACAGCGGCAGCACACGGGCCACGGTGTCCTGCAGGCACTCGGTGAGCGGCACCTGGGTCGGGTCCAGCGCGGCATACCGCAGGTCGCTGCGCTCGCTGCGCGGGTCGCCGGCGGCCAGCGGCGGCGGCGGCGTGTCGTAGCTGCGGCGCCACACCAGCACCTGCGCATCGCCGTACTCACGCGCCATGTCGGCCTTGTTCAGGCCTTGCAGCGCGCCGTAGTGGCGTTCGTTGAGCTGCCAGCGGTGCTGCACCGGCAGCCAGGTGCGCTCCAGCCCGTCCAGGCAGTGCCAGAGCGTCCAGATCGCGCGTTTGAGCACCGAGGTGTAGGCGAGGTCGAACTCGAAGCCCTCGGCCTTCAGCAACTGGCCGGCGGCCTGCGCCTGGGCCACGCCGGTAGGCGTGAGCGGCACGTCGGTCCAGCCGGTGAAGCGGTTCTCGAGGTTCCAGGTGGATTCGCCGTGGCGGAGCAGGACCAGTGTGTACATGCCCCGAATTCTATAATCGCCGGTTTTGTCATCAACAGAAGCGGCGCGCGTGGACTTCCTGATCGAGAATTGGTTGCTGATCCTGCTGGCCCTGAGCTCCGGCGCGATGCTGTTGGTGCCCGCGCTGTCGGGCGTGGGCGGGGGCAAGGTGTCCGCGCCTGAAGCGGTGCGCCTGATCAACCGCGAAAAGGGCGTGCTGATCGACGTGGCGGAGCCGGCCGAGTACGCGGCTGGCCACCCGGTGGGCGCCAAGAACGTGCCTTTCGGCGGCCTGGAGACCAGCAAGGCGCTGCCGTCCAACAAGGCCACGCCGGTGATCCTGACCTGCCCCTCTGGAGCCCGCGCCGCGCGTGCGGCGGGCCTGCTGCGCAAGCAGGGCTACGAGAAGGCCGTCGCGCTGGCCGGCGGCAACCGCGCCTGGGGCGAGGCCAGCCTGCCGGTGGAGAAGGCGGCGTAGTTCACGCGGTCTTGCCGCGCCTGCGGGCGGTTCTGTGGCGGTTGCGTGACAATTCCGGCATGAATGTCGTTCGCATGTACACCACCCAGGTCTGCCCCTT
This sequence comes from Rubrivivax sp., assembly GCA_018780805.1. Taxonomy (GTDB): domain Bacteria; phylum Pseudomonadota; class Gammaproteobacteria; order Burkholderiales; family Burkholderiaceae_C; genus Rubrivivax. The sequence continues at coordinate 26,470 of JADMJD010000152.1, forward strand.
CTGCATCCGTGCCAAGGCCTTGTTGCGCCAGCGCGGGGTCGACCAGATCGACGAGGTGCGTGTCGACCTCGACCCCACCGAGCGCGAGCGCATGGTCGAGCTGACCGGGCGCCGCACCGTGCCGCAGATCTTCATCGGCGACACGCATGTCGGTGGCTGTGACGACCTCTACGCGCTGGACCAGCGCGGCGCCCTGGCGCCGATGCTCGCCGCCACCTGAGCCTTCCGCTTCCGCTCCGCCCCGCATCCCCGGGGCCTCCCGCGGGACCGTCATGGCCCGCGGGTCATAATCCGCGCCCCAACAGGAAACCCACACCATGGCCGACGAGCAGACTCCCGTGTTCCAGATCCAGCGCATGTACCTGAAGGACCTGTCGCTGGAGCAACCCAACTCCCCGCAGATCCTGCTCGAGCAGCAGCAGCCCCAGGTCGACATCAACCTCGGCATGGGCGCCGAGGGCGTGGCCGACGGCATCTTCGAGGTGACCGTCACCGCCACCGTCACGACCAAGGTCAAGGACAAGGTCCTGTTCCTGGTCGAGGCCAAGCAGGCCGGCATCTTCGAGATCCGCCACGTGCCGCAGGAACAGATGCAAGGCATCATCAGCATCGTCTGCCCGCAGATGATCTACCCCTACCTGCGCGCCATCGTGTCCGACGTCTGCACCCGCGCTGGCTTCCCGCCCATCCTGCTGACGGAAGTGAACTTCCAGGCCATGTTCGAGGCCCAGCAGGCACAGCAGGCCGAAGCCAACGGCAGCGGCTCGCGCATCATCACCGGCGTCAACTGAAGCCGAAGCGATGAAGATCGCCGTGCTCGGGGCAGGGGCCTGGGGCACGGCGTTGGCGGCCGCTGCGGCGGCGCGCCACGAGGTGTGGCTCTGGGCGCGGGATGCGTCGCAGGCGCACGCCCTGCAGCACACCCGCTGCAACGAACGCTACCTGCCGGAGGTGTCCTTGCCTGCAAGCCTGCAGGTCGGCACCGATCTCTCGGCTGCCTGCGCCCATGCCCGCGGTGGTCTGCTGATCATCGCCACGCCGATGGCGGCCTTGCGCCCGATGTTGCAGGCCTTGCCGGCCGACCAGCCTGCGTTGTGGCTGTGCAAGGGTTTTGAGCAGGGCAGCGGCCTGCTGGGCCATGAGATCGCGCGTGCGTTGCGCCCGGGCGTGGCCTGCGGGGTGCTGTCCGGTCCCAGTTTTGCCCTCGAAGTGGCGCGCGGCCAGCCGACCGCGCTGGTGGCCGCCAGTGACGATGCTGCGCTGGCCGATGCGGCCGTGCAGGCCTTCCACGGCGATGCCTTGCGCATCTACACCTCGGACGACGTGGCCGGGGTCGAGGTCGGCGGTGCGGTGAAAAACGTGCTGGCCATCGCCACCGGCATCCTGGACGGCATGCCGCAGCCGGGCCTCAACGCCCGCGCTGCGCTGATCACGCGTGGCCTGGCCGAGATGACACGTCTGGGCCTGGCCCTGGGGGCACGGGCCGACACCTTCATGGGCTTGTCGGGTCTGGGCGACCTGGTGCTCACGGCCACGGGGGATCTGTCGCGCAACCGGCGTGTGGGCCTGCTGCTGGCGCAGGGGCTGGCGCTGCCGCAGATCCTGCGCGAGCTCGGGCATGTAGCCGAAGGTGTCTACAGCGCGGCCACGGTGTGTGCACGCGCGCAGTCGCTGGGTGTGGAGATGCCGATCGCGCAGGCCGTGGTCGAGGTGCTGGAAGGCCGGCTGACGCCGACGCAGGCGATGGGCCTGCTGATGGGCCGCCAGGCCCGAGCCGAGCCGCTGTCAGCTTGAGCCGGTGTAGCCGAGCTGCCGCCAGGCCTCGAAGACCACCACCGCCACGGCGTTGCTGAGGTTCAGGCTGCGCTGGCCAGGCCGCATCGGCAGGCGCACACGTTGTGACAGCGGCAGGCTGTCGCGCAGTGCCGGGTCCAGCCCGCGGGATTCGCTGCCGAACAGCAGCCAGTCGCCCGCGGCCCAGGCCACGTCGGCCAGCGCCGCGTTGCCGCGGGTGGTGAAGGCAAACACCCGCGTCGGGTCGGGTGACTCGCTGGCTTGAAGCGCGGCCCAGCTGGCGTGCCGCCGCACCGCCGCCGTCTCGTGGTAATCGAGCCCCGCACGGCGCAGCAGCTTGTCGTCCATCGAAAAACCCAGCGGATCCACCAGGTGCAGCGTGCAGCCGGTGTTGGCGGCCAGGCGGATCACGTTGCCGGTGTTGGGCGGGATCTCGGGCGCGATGAGGACGATGTTGAACATGGACAAGGGTGATCAGGGGGTGCGGGCCAGCGCCCAGACCTGTACCGCGGCCGCACCGGCGGCCAGCAGGCTGGCGGTGGCCTCGGCCGCGGTGGCGCCGGTGGTGAGCACGTCGTCCACCAGCACGACGCGGCGGCCGGCCACGCGCGCCGGCTGCGCGACGGCAAAGGCCCCTTGCAGGTTGCGCCGCCGTTCGGCGCGGCCCAGGCCGGCCTGAGGGGCACGCGCCAGCGGGCGTTGCAGCACCAGCGCACTGGCCGGGAGGTGCAACCGACTGGCCACGCGCCGCGCCAGTTCCCAGGCCTGGTTGTAGCCCCGTTCGGCCAGCCGTTCATCGGCCAGCGGCACCGGCAGCACCAGCTGCGGCCATGCCCGGGCGGTGGGGTCCAGACCTTCGAGCAGCCGCGCCGACAGCGCCGCCGCCAGGTCGATCTGGCCGTGGTACTTGAAGGCGCCGATCAGCCCGTCCCAGGGCGCGCCGTAATCCACCGCACAGCAGCAGCGCTCGAAGGGCAGCGGTTGCGCCTGGCAGCGGCCGCAGCGCAGGCCAGCCTGGGACAGACGCAGCGCGCAGCCCTCGCAGCGCGTGGCGGCGCTGGGCGGCGCGCAATCGTGGCACAGGCGCCGGGTTTGCCAGCGCCGGCAGAGTTCACATTGGGTGGGCCAGGCGGGGCGGGTCAACACGGCGTCAATATACTGGCCGCATGAACGACGCGGCTGCGCCCCGATCGACGCGGCGCGCGGTGGACGACGCCGCGTTGCGCCACGTGTGGCGCCGGCTGGCCACCGCGGCCCAGCCGCCCTGGCTGCACGCCGAGGTCGCACGCCGCATGGCCGACCGCCTGGCCATCTTGCGCCAGCCACCCCGAGCGGTGGTCGATTGGTACGCGGCCGATGGCGCCAGCACCGCTGCATTGAAAGCGGCCTGCCCGCAGGCCCCACCGGTGCGCATCCAGCACGACGATGCGCCGGCCGCCGACCACGCGCCGCCTTGGTGGTCGCCGCGCCGCTGGCGGGGTGCCTCGGGCCTTCAGCCGGCCGAAGCCCTGGCCCCGGGCACGGCCGACCTGCTGTGGGCCAACATGGGCCTGCACTGGTGCGTCGACCCGCTGGCCGAGATGCGGCGCTGGCAGGAATTGCTCGCGGTCGACGGTTTCCTGATGTTTTCCACGCTGGGTCCGGGTTCGCTGGCGAGCTTGCGCGAGCTGTATGCGGCGCAGGGCTGGTCGGCACCGTTTGCGCCCTTCGTCGACATGCATGACCTGGGCGACATGCTGGTGCAGGCGGGATTTGCCGATCCGGTGATGGACCAGGAGACCCTCACGCTCACCTGGGCCGACGGCGCCGCATTGCTGGCCGAGCTGCGTGGCCTGGGCGGCAATGTCGACCCGGCGCGCGCCCCCGGCCTGCGCACGCCCCGCTGGCGCGAGGCCCTGGTGCGGGCCCTGCAGCCGGCTGCTGGCGAACGCAGCGCGCTGGCCTTCGAGGTGGTGTATGGCCACGCGGTGCGGCCGCGCCCACGCCCACGCGTGGCGGCCGAGACCCGGGTCGGCCTGGAGGACATGCGCTCTATACTCCGACGTTGAATTGCGCTTTGACACAGGTCGAAGCGCATAGAATCCGTACTGACTGATATTCAGCAGCGTCCGGGTCGTCCGGCCCGCTGCCGATGACGGTCCGAAGCTGTACCCACGAACCGTTCCCGATGAGCTCCGCCGCCGCTACCGCTCCCTGGCCAGCCCCGCAAGGTGCTGCGCCTGTTGCTGCCTGGCGATTCGCGCGTCTGGTGCAGTTGCCGGGGCGGGAGACACCCGCGCTGCAGTGGGTGCTGCGCCGCAATTGTTCGATCACGCCGCGCCAGCTGGTGGCGGTTTACGCCTCGTTGTGTGTGTTGTCGCTGGCGGTCGGGCTCGGTTTCTGGTGGCAGGGCGCCACCTATGTGCTGGCCTTTGCCGGCATCGAGCTGTTGCTGGTCGGCCTGGCGCTCGGGGTGTATGCGCGCCACGCGGCCGACCGCGACACCGTGACGCTGGCCGAGTGCGAACTGGCCGTCGAGTGCCACTTCGGTCGCCAGGTCGAGCGCACGGCCTTTCGCGCGGAATGGGTGTGTGTCGAGCCGGCGCAAGCGCAGGGCTCGCTGGTGGAGCTGGCCGGCCAAGGCCGGCGCATGCTGATCGGCCGCTTCCTGCGGCCCGAGTTGCGTGCCGCCCTGGCCCAGGAAATGCGCCATGCGCTGCGCCTCGCGCAGGCAGGTCTGCCGCCGCAGGCGCCACAGAAATCGGAACTGGAACCGCAACGATGATGATCACCACGATGAACCACTTGCGCCGCGCCGCTGCCGGCTCTGCTTGGGCGCTGCTGACGGGCCTCGGCAGCCTGGGCGCCCAGGCCGCCACCGCCGTCAACGACCTGCCGGGTGGCCCTGCGGTCAACCAGCTGAACCTGCACCCGCCGGTGACGCAGATCGCCGAGCAGCAGCAGTGGCTGCACTGGGTGATGCTGATCATCTGCGTCGTGATCTTCGTCGCCGTGTTCGGCGTGATGTTCTATTCCATCCTGAAGCACCGCAAGTCGGTCGGCCACAAGGCCGCCAACTTCCACGAAAGCCTGGCGGTCGAGATCGCCTGGACCATCGTGCCCTTTGTCATCGTCATCGGCATGGGCGCGATGGCCACGCGCACCGTGGTGGCCATGAAGGACACCAGCAACGCCGACGTCACCATCAAGGCGACCGGTTACCAGTGGAAGTGGGGTTACGACTACCTCAAGGGCGAGGGCGAAGGCATCAACTTCCTGCAGACCCTGGACAACGCGCAGCGTGAGATGTCCGACACCGGCAAGCCCGAAGGCGACAACTACCTGCTGAAGGTGGACAACCCGCTCGTGGTGCCGGTGGACAAGAAGGTCCGCATCGTGACCACCGCCAACGACGTGATCCACGCCTGGATGGTGCCAGCCCTGGGCGTCAAACAGGACGCCATCCCCGGCTTCGTGCGCGACACCTGGTTCCGCGCCACCCAGACCGGCGACTTTTACGGCCAGTGCGCCGAGCTGTGCGGCAAGGAACACGCCTACATGCCCATCCATGTGAAGGTGGTGTCGCAGGCCGACTACGCCAAGTGGGTGGACGGCAAGAAGAAGGAAATGGCCGCGTTGGCCGATGACCCGGCCAAGGTCTGGGCGCTGCCCGAGCTGGTGGCCCGCGGCGAGAAGGTCTACGCCGCCAACTGCGCCGCCTGCCACCGCCCGGATGGCAAGGGCGCCGGCCCGATCAAGCCGCTGGATGGCAGCGCCATCGTGCTGAACGACGCCGCCGCGCAGATCGGCATCCTGCTCAACGGCGCGGCCGGTGGTGCGATGCCGGCCTGGAAGCAGCTGTCGGACACCGAACTCGCTGCCGTCATCACCTACACCAAGAATTCTTGGAGCAACCAGACCGGCAAGCTCGTGCAGCCTGCCGAGGTCGTGGCCGCCCGCAAATAATCCAGCATCGTCCAGGAGCTATCCATGAGTGCAGTTCTCGACCACCACGGCGGTCACGCGCACGACGACCACGCCCACCACCCGCACGGCTGGCGGCGCTGGTTGTTCGCGACGAACCACAAGGACATCGGCACGATGTACCTGTTGTTCAGCTTCACGATGCTGATGATCGGTGGCGTGCTGGCGCTGGGCATCCGTGCCGAGCTGTTCCAGCCTGGCCTGCAGTTCGTCAACCCCGAGCTGTTCAACCAGCTCACCACGATGCACGGCCTGATCATGGTGTTCGGCGCCATCATGCCGGCCTTCGTGGGCTTCGCGAACTGGATGATCCCGCTGCAGATCGGCGCGGCCGACATGGCTTTCGCCCGCATGAACAACCTGAGCTTCTGGCTGCTGATCCCGGCCGGCCTGATGCTCGTGGGCTCGTTCTTCATGCCCGGTGGTGCCCCGGCAGCCGGCTGGACGCTCTACGCACCGCTCACGCTGCAGATGGGCCCGTCGATGGACGCTGGCATCTTCGCGATGCACATCCTGGGCGCTTCGTCGATCATGGGCTCGATCAACATCATCGTGACCATCCTGAACATGCGCGCCCCCGGCATGACGCTGATGAAGATGCCGCTGTTCTGCT
>JADMJD010000065.1 GCA_018780805.1 Rubrivivax sp.
GGTCATCGGCAGCGCGTCGATGTCGGCGCGCAGGCCCACGGCGCGGTGGGACGTGCCGTTCTTGACGATGCCGACCACGCCGGTGGTGCCCATGCCGCGGTGGATGGGGATGCCCCAGTCGGTGAGCGCCTTGGCGATCACGTCGGCCGTGCGCACCTCCTGGAAACACAGCTCCGGGTGGGCGTGGATGTCGCGTCGCAGCGTGGTGATGGCCTGGGCGTCGGCCAGGATGGAGTCGATCAGGTTCATCGCATCAGGTCCTGCTGGGGGGATGCCCGATGTTAGCCAGACCACGCCGGCCCTGCGCAGGGCCGGCGTGTTGGTTCAGCGCCGGACCTTGCCGTCGCCCGTCAGCATCGACAGCTCGACAAAGCTGGAGCCGGCGCGGTCGCGCGGGCCGAAGCTGCAGGTGTAGCCGCCCAGGTCGAAGCGCTGCATCGATTCCAGGGCCGTCACCAGGGCCTCCCGGCTGGGGTTGCGGCCGGCGCGGCGCAGGCCTTCGGCAAACACCTTGGCGGCGATGTAGCCCTCCATGCTGGAGTAGTTGGCCGTGGCGTCACCGCCCGCCTTCTGCACCGCGGCCAGGTACTCGCGCGAGATCGGTGTCGTGGTGCTGAAGGGAAAGGGCATCACCTGGCTGATCACCACCCCGGCGCCGTCCTTGCCCAACTCATCGGCCAGGGCCTGGGTGCCGACGAAGGACACGTTGTAGAACGTGCCGCCGTAACCCGCCTTGCGCGCGGCGCGGATGAACGCGGCGCAGCCCTTGTAGGCGCCGATCTGCACCACGGCATCCGGCATGGTCGGCACGATGGCCTTCACGGCGGCGGCCACGTCCACGCTGTTGCGCTCCACCAGGCCCACGGCGGTGGGGGCCAGGCTCTGGGCCTTCAGTGCCCGCACCACGCCGTCCAGGCCGGCCTGGCCGTAACTGTCGTTCTGGCGGAAGACAGCGATCTTTTTCAGCCCCAGCGACGTGAGCTGTTTGACGATCAACGCCGTCTCGTCGTAATACGACGCGCGCACATGGAACACGCTGCGGCTGAAGGGCTCGCGCAGCGCCTCGGCGCCGGTGAAGGGGCCGACAAACGGGATGCGCTCGTCGTTCACCAGGGGCAGCGCGGCCAGCGCTGTGGGGGTGCCCACGTAGCCGAAGAGCGCAAACACCTCGTCGCTGATCAGCTTTTGTGTGTTGGCCTTGCAGCGGTCGGGTTCGTAGCCGTCGTCCATCACGCGCAGCTCGATCGCGTGGCCATTGATGCCGCCGGCGGCGTTCATCGTGTCGAAGGCGATGCGTGCACCGCGGTTCATCTGCAGGCCCAACTGCGCGGCAGCACCGCTCATGGCGCAGGACTGGCCCAGCACGATGCGGCGTTCGGATTGCGCCCACACAGGCGCGGCCAGGGTAGCGGCGCCCGCAGCCAGATGTTGGAGAGCGCGGCGGCGGTTGATCTTCGGCATGGGGCAGGCGGACAGGGAGAACGTTCAAATGTAACGGGCAAGCCGACGCTCATCGGGGCCCATGTGCAATAGTTCGTTATGGAGCCTCCAGTCGTGAAATCCGTCGTCTCTGCAGCGGTGCAGGTCGTGCGTGGGGCCTGTCCGCACGATTGTCCCGACACCTGCGCCTTGTTGGTCACCGTGGAAGACGGCCGTGCGGTGCGGGTGGCCGGCAACCCCGACCATCCGCCCACCCATGGCGCGTTGTGCACCAAGGTCTCGCGCTACGCCGAGCGCAGCTACCACCCCGAGCGTGTGCTGACGCCGCTCAAGCGCGTGGGCCCCAAGGGCGCCGGGCAGTTTGTGCCCATAGCCTGGGACGAAGCGCTGGCCACCATCACCACCCGGCTGCAGGCCATCGCCGCGCGCGACCCGCAGGCCATCCTGCCCTACAGCTATGCCGGCACCATGGGCCTGGTGCAGGGCGACGGCATGGCGGCGCGGTTTTTCCACCGCCTGGGCGCCTCGCTGCTGGACCGCACGATCTGCGCCTCGGCTGGCGGTGATGCGTTGGCCGCCACCTACGGCGGCAAGGTCGGCATGCACGTGGAGCAGTTCGTCAACAGCCGGCTGATCCTGGTCTGGGGCAGCAACCCCATCACCTCCAGCGTGCACTTCTGGACCTTTGCCCAGCAGGCCAAACGGGCCGGCGCCAAACTTTGGTGCATCGACCCGCGCCGCACCGAAACGGCCGACAAGTGCCACCGCCACCTGGCGCTGCGGCCGGGCACGGATGGCGCGCTGGCGCTGGCCCTGATGCACGAGCTGATCGTGCACGGCTGGCTGGACGAGGCCTACATCGCGCAGCATGTGCAGGCCGGGCCCGAGGGCTGGCCGGCGCTTCGCGAGCAGGCGCTGCAATGGCCACCGGAGCGCGCCGCCGCTGTCTGCGGCGTGCCGGCGGACGACATCCGCGAGCTGGCACGCGACTACGGCAGCACGCAGCCGGCCGCGATCCGGCTGAACTACGGCATGCAGCGTGTGCACGGCGGCGGCAACGCGGTGCGCCTGGTGGCGCTGCTGCCCTGCCTCACCGGCGCCTGGCGCCACCCGGCGGGCGGGCTGCTGCTGTCGGCCTCGGGCTGGTTCAAACCCGCGGTGGACAGTGCCGCGCTTCAGCGGCCCGATCTGCTGGCCGGGCGCAAACCGCGCACCATCAACATGTCCACCATCGGCGACGACCTGCTGCGCGAATCGTCGCCCGACTTCGGACCGAAGGTCGAGGCCGTGCTCGTCTACAACAGCAACCCGGTGGCCGTGGCGCCGCAGAGCGGGCGTGTGGCGCAGGGCTTTGCGCGCGAAGACCTGTTCACCGTGGTGCTGGAGCACTTCCTCACCGACACCGCGGACCACGCCGACATCGTGTTGCCCGCCACCACGCAGCTGGAGCATTGGGACACGCAGGGTGGCTACGGCCACACCTGCGCGATGCTCAACCGCCCGGCCATCGCGCCGCTGGGCCAGGCGCGCTCGAACGCGCAGATCTTCCGCGACTTGGCGGCCCACATGGGCTTCAGCGAGCCCTGTTTCCAGGACAGCGACGAGCAGATGACGCTGCAGGCCTGGCGCCCGGCCTGGGTGGACATGGCGGTCTTGCGCGAGCAGGGCTGGGCCCAGCTGGCATTGCCTGCGGCACCGTTTGCCGACGGCGGTTTCCCCACGCCTGACGGCCGGGTGCAGGTCACCGTGCCCGGCCTCGGCCTGCCCACGCATGTGCCCAACCACGAATGTGCCGAGGTCACGCCGGCGCTGGCCGCGCGTTACCCGCTGGCGATGATCTCGCCACCGGCGCGGCACTTCCTGAACTCCAGCTTTGTCAACGTCAAGAGCCTGCGTGCCATCGAAGGCGAGCCGCTGGTCGAGATCCACCCGCAGGACGCCGCCGTACGCGGCATCACCGACGGCGCGCTGGTGCGGCTGTTCAACGACCGCGGCGAGTACCGCTGCAAGGCCGAGGTGTCCGAGCGCGCGCGGCCGGGCGTGGTCAACGGCCTGGGCATCTGGTGGCGCAAGCTGGGCGTGGACGGCCACAACGTCAATGAACTGACGCACCAGCAACTCACCGACATCGGCCGCGCACCCAGCTTCTACGACTGCCTGGTGGAGGTGGCCCCCGCGTGAAGCGCTGGGCCCTGCTGTGCGTGGCGGCCCTGCTCGCCGGCTGCGACACGCTGGCCACGCTGGGTTATTACCAGCAATCGCTGGCCGGCCACCTGGACATCGTGCGCCGCGCGCGGCCGCTGGACGAGTGGATCGCCGCGCCCGACACCGCACCCGCGTTGCGCCAGCGCCTGCAGCTGGCGCTGCGCATCCGCGACTTTGCGGTGGCCGAGCTGCAGCTGCCCGACAACCGCAGCTACCGCGCCTACGCCGCGCTGGACCGGCCGGCCGCGGTGTGGAACGTGGTGGCCGCGCCCGAGCTGTCGCTGACCCTGCAGACCTGGTGTTTCCCGGTGCTGGGCTGCGTCGGTTACCGCGGCTACTACGACCGCGCCGAAGCCGATGCGCTGGCCAACAGCCTGCGCGGCCAGGGCCTGGAGGCGCTGGTCTACGGTGTGCCGGCCTATTCCACGCTGGGCATGACCGACTGGCTGGGTGGCGACCCGCTGCTGTCCACCTTCATCCAGTGGCCCGAGGGCGAGCTGGCGCGCCTGGTCTTCCACGAGCTGGCGCACCAGGTGGCCTATGCGCGCGACGACACGGTGTTCAACGAGTCCTTCGCCACCGCGGTCGAGCGCATCGGCGTGCAGCGCTGGCTCGCACAGCAGGCCAGCCCGGCGGCGCGCTTGGAGTACGCGGCGTTTGATGCGCGCCGGCAGGACTTCCGGGCGCTGACGCTGGCGATGCGCCGCGACCTGGAGGTCCTCTACCGCGACCCGGCCCTGAGCGACGAGGCCAAGCGCCACGCGAAGGCAGCCCGGATGGCGCAGTTGCGCGCCGACCATGCCCGCATCAGAACCGAGCGCTGGGGCGGTTTTGCCGGCTTCGACGGCTGGTTCCAGCGTGCCAACAACGCCGCCTTCGGCATCCAGGCCGCCTACGATGCCGGCGTGCCCGCCTTCGAGCGCCTGTATGAACAAGAAGGCCGCGACCTGTCCCGTTTTTATGCCGCCGTGCGGCGGCTGGCCGACTTGCCGAAGACCGAACGAGCCGCGACACTCGCGGCCCTGACCCCGGAGAACTGAACCGTGCCCGACATCCGCATCCACCGAGACCACAGCCTGGGCCTGGCCAAGGCCCGCAAGATCGCCTGGCAGTGGGCCGAGGAGGTGGAGCAGAAGTTCGACATGGAATGCACCGTGATCGAAGGCGAAACCAGCGACACGGTGGAGTTCACGCGCAGCGGCTGCAGCGGCAAGCTGGTCGTCGCGCCGGATCACTTTGCGCTGGATGCCAAGCTGGGCTTCCTGCTCGGCGCCTTCAGCCAGACCATCCAGGTGGAGATCGAGAAGAACCTCGACACGCTGCTGGCCGCCAGTGCAGCCAAACCCAAGGCGAAGGCGCCGAAGAAGGCCTGAACCCCGGCCTGATCAGGCCAGCGCCGCGATCTGCGCCCGCGCTGCGGCCAGTGCCGGCTCGCGCACCGCCGGGCCCATGGCCAGGCCTTCAGCGGTGACCACACGCACGTCCTGCACACCCAGGAAGTTCAGCAGCAGCTTCAGGTAATCGGCATGGGCGATGCCACTGGGTTTGCCGGCGTGCTGGCCACCGGCTGTCGCGACGACGACGGCGCGTCGGCCGGTCAGCAGGCCTTCGGCCCCGTTCGGGCCGTAGCGGAAGGTGACACCCGCCACCGAGATCAGGTCGATCCAGGCCTTCAGCTGGCTGGGGATGCTGAAGTTGTACATCGGCGCGCCGATCACCAGCAGGTCGGCGGCGAACAGCTGTGCGATGGCGGTGTCGGCCTGGGCCACCAGGGCCTGCTGCGCGGTGCTGCGGGCGTCGGCGGGTGTGCCGCGCGCGGCGAGCAGGGCGCCGTCACTCACCGGCACCGGGTCGGCCACCAGGTCGCGGTGGATCACGGTGAGGTCGGCCGTGCCCAGGCGCAGGGCTTCGACGATCTGCTGCGTCAGCTGGCGCGAGACGGAGTGGTCGCCGAGGATGCTGGCATCGAGGTGCAGGACGTTCATGGGGTGGGCTCCGGGTCTGGTTTGGCGATGCGAAATCGTAGATTCGACTGATTCATTGAGCTAGTCTCTGAAATCAGGAAGAATCGTTCCATCCATGAATCCAATCGAGTTGGGCGACCTGAACGACCACCGCTACTTCGCCACCGTGGTGGACAGCGGTGGCTTCTCGGCAGCGGCGCGGGTGTTGGGCCTCCCCAAGTCGCGGCTGTCGCGCCGGGTGGCGGCGCTGGAAGCCCAGCTGGGCGTGCGCCTGTTGCAGCGCAGCACACGCCGGCTCACGCTCACCGACGTCGGCCAGCAGGTGCTGGGCCACAGCCGCGCCCTGCTGCGCGAGGCCGAAGCCGCGGCGTTGGCGGCCGCGCAACGTGTGGCCGAGCCCAGCGGGCGTGTGCGTGTCAGCCTGCCGTCCGGTGTGCTGGACGGGCCGCTGGGCGCGGTGTTCACGCAGTACCTGGCCGACCACCCGCGGGTGCAGCTGGAGCTGCTGCTCACTGGCCGCCGGGTGGACCTGATCGAAGAAGGCATCGACCTCGCGCTGCGGGTGCGTTCACCCGACGATGAAGACCCGCAATGGGCCACGCGCCGGCTGCTGGCCAGCCGGGCGCTGCTGGTGGCGGCGCCGAGCCTGCTGGCCGCGCTGCCGCCGCTGGCCACGCCGGAGGACCTGAAGACCGTGCCGGCCCTGGGCGCCGCCGGCCCCGACCTGCGGGTGCACTGGCGGCTGCAAGGGCCGGACGGCGCGCTGCGCGCCGTGTCGGCGCCCGCGCGGCTGGTGTGTGAACACTTCGGCCTGCGCCAGGCCGCGGCCCTGGCCGGGCTGGGCGTGACGCTGTTGCCGGAAGCGCTGGTGGCCCCGGCATTGGCGGCCGGTCAACTGGTGCCGGTGCTGCCGGCGTGGCAGTTGCCCACTGGCCACCTGCAGGCGGTCTACGCCAGCCAGCGTGGGTTGTCGCCCGCGGTGCGGGTGCTGCTGGACCGATTGGCGAATGCCGTGGTGGACGGCGGCCTTACTTGAGCGATTCGATCAGGTCGATGTAGGCCTGCATCGCGTCGTCGGCGCTGCTGCCCTTCTGCTCGGCCCAGGCGTCGTACTTGGCGCGGCCGACCATGTCGGTGAAGCCCGGGCGTTTGCCTTCGACGTCACCCGCCGTGGCCTGCTTGTAGAGGGCGTAGATCTTCAGCAGCGTCATGTTGTCCGGCTTGTCGGGCAACTGCTTGCTGGCGGCGACGGCTTGTTCGAAGGTGGTCTTGAGGTCGGCCATGGGGGCTCCGGTGAGTGAAACTCTCGGCTTGACGCTGGGGATCTTACCCAGCATCGTCGCCGACACTTCAAGAACAAGCACCGGGAGACTTCCATGACCGCCGAGCGCATGTCGCGTGTGGACACCGCCTGGCTGCGGATGGACAACGACGTCAACCTGATGATGATCGTCGGCGTCTGGCTGCTGGCGCCCGCCATCACACTGGACGCGCTGCGCGAACGTGTCGCAGACAAGCTGCTGAAGTACGACCGCTTCCGCCAGAAGGCGGTGGCCGACGCGATGGGCGCGGTGTGGGAAGAAGACACCGGCTTCGACCTGGCCCGCCATGTGCTGCCGATGACGCTGGACATCGCACCCGGCGAAACCGAGCGCCATGCGCTGCAGCGGCTGTGTGGCCAGCTGGCCACCACACCGCTGGACCCGTCGCGCCCGCTCTGGCAGTTCCACCTGATCGAAACCTACGAGGGCGGCAGCGCGCTGGTGGCGCGTGTGCACCACTGCATCGGCGATGGCATCGCCCTGATCTCGGTGATGATGAGCATCACCGACGGCGGCAGCGACCCGCCCACGCGCCGCCGGCGCGAGAAAGAGGCGGCGGAGGACGGCGACTGGCTCACACGCGCGGTGCTGGAGCCCATGACCGGCCTCACCGTCAAGGCCATCGGCCTGACCGGCGAGGGTGTGGCCAAGTCGCTGGACATGCTGGCCAACCCGCAGGGCCTGACCGGCTCGGTCGAGATGGCGCGCATGGGTGTTCAGGTGCTCAGCGACGTGGCCGCGCTGGCGCTGATGCCCGACGACTCACCGACCCAGCTGAAGGGCAAACCGGCCGGCCACAAGGTGGTGGCCTGGGGCGAGCCGCTGCCGCTGGACGAGGTCAAGGCCGTCGGCAAGGCCTTGGGCTGTTCGGTCAACGACGTGTTGCTGGCCTGCGCCGCGGGTGCCATCGGCCGCTGGCTGCAGGCACAGGGCGGCAACACCACCGGGCAGGAGATCCGGGCCATGGTGCCTGTCAACCTGCGCCCGCTGGACCAGGCCTGGAAGCTGGGCAACCGCTTCGGCCTGGCGCCGCTGGTGCTGCCCATCGGCATCGCCAACCCCATCCAGCGTGTCTACGCGGTGCGGCGGCGCATGAACGAGTTGAAGGGCAGCTACCAGCCGCTGCTGGCGTTTGGCGTGCTCGCCTTGTCAGGTCTGTTCATCAAGCCGGTGCAGGACGCCGTGCTGGGCCTGTTCGCCAAGAAGGCCACCGCCGTGATGACCAACGTGCCCGGCCCGGCCACACCGCTGAAATTCTGCGGTGCCACGTTGCGCCAGACCATGTTCTGGGTGCCGGCTTCTGGCGACATCGGCGTCGGGGTGTCCATCCTCAGCTATGGCGGCGGCGTGCAGTTCGGCCTGATCACCGACCAGCACCTGTGCCCCGAGCCGCAGCAAATCATCGACCGCTTCGAGCCGGAGTTCGAGGCCTTGACGATGATGACGCTGATGTTGCCTTGGGGGGCTGACGCGACGTAGGCTCGAAGCGCATCGCCAGCGCCCGCTCGCGCAGCCAGCGGTGGCCGGGATCCGGTGTGTGGCGCCAGTGCCAGTGCATCACCACCGGAAACGGCGGCAGGCCCAGGTCGGGCTCCAGCACCTGCAGCCCGTGCTGCTCGGCAAAGCGCTGCGCCGGCCGGCTGGGCACCACCAGCGCCAGGTCGGTCACGGCCAGGATGGGCGGCACCACCATGAAGTGCGGCAACACCAGCCGGATGCGCGGCTCCAGGCCCAGCTGCTGCAGCGCACGGGCCGGCTCGCTGTGGCTGTGCACGACGATGAAGTCCAGCTGCTCCAGCGCCGCACGGTCGCGCAGGCCACGGGCCAGCGGGTGGCCGCGGCGCAGCAGCACCACGTAGCGCTCCATCAGCAGCGTGCTGTGTTCCGTGCCCACCAGGCTGGGCAGGTGGCCAAAGGCCAGGTCCAGCCGGCCCTGCTCCAGCGCCGGGGCGATGGCCTCGGCTGGCAGCTGCACCACTTCCAGCTGCACGCCGGGCGCATTGCGGCCCAGGTCCGTCATCAGCAGCGGCAGGAACTCGTCGGCGCCGATGTCGCTCATGTGCACCGTGAAGCGCCGGCGTGACTGCGCGGCGTCGAAGCGGTCGGTCTCCTGCAGCGCCGCGTCCAGCAGCTGCAGGGCCGCCAGCACCTGCGGCGCCAGCCGCTGCGCCTTGGGCGTGGGCTGCACGCCGCCCGGTGCGCGCGTGAACAGCGGGTCGTGCAGCAGCAGGCGCAGTCGTGTCAGCGCGTGGCTGGCGGCCGGCTGTGACAGCCCCAGCCGGTCGGCTGCGCGGCTGACGCTGCGCGCCTGGTGCACCGCCGCAAAGACATGCAGCAGGTTCAGGTCGATCTCACCAATATTCATGGCCTGCATGTTAGTGACAAAGCCGGCGCCATGGACGGCAAACGACCCGCTGCCTAGAGTCGGCGACCCTTGTCACCAGTTTTGTCAACCCAGGCGGCCCCATGGAAGTCCAGTTCACCGACCAGATCGAACAGCTCAAGCTGGGCGCCGGCGCCACCTTCCATGGCGAAGGCATCCTGGCCATCACCAAGGCCCTGCTGCAGTCAGGCGTGGCCTACATCGGCGGCTACCAGGGCGCGCCGGTGTCGCACCTGCTGGACGTGATGGTGCAGGCCAAACCCTATGTGGACACGCTGGGTGTGCACGTGGAGGCCTGCTCGAATGAAGCCTCGGCCGCGGCCATGCTGGGCGCCAGCATCCACTACCCGCTGCGCGGCGCGGTCACGTGGAAAAGCATCGTCGGCACCAACGTGGCCGCCGACGCGCTGAGCAACCTGGCCTCGCCCGGTGTGGTGGGCGGTGCGCTGATCGTGGTGGGCGAGGACTACGGCGAAGGCGCCAGCGTGATCCAGGAACGCACGCACGCCTATGCGCTGAAGAGCACGCTGGCGCTGTTTGACCCGCGGCCCGAGCTCGGCAACATGGTGCGCTGCGTCGAACATGCCTTTGCGCTCAGCGAAGCCAGCAACATGCCGGCGATCCTGGAGTTGCGCATCCGGGCCTGCCATGTGCGCGGCACCTTCGAGGCCAAGGACAACGTCGCGCCCAAGCTCAGCACCAAGGCGTTGATCGAGGAGCCCGCAGGCTTCGACTACATGCGGCTGGCGCACCCGCCGGTCACCTTCCGTCACGAGAAGCTGAAGGTCGAGCAGCGCATCCCGGCGGCCCAGGCCTACATCACCGCCCACGGCCTGAACGAGACCCTGCCCGGCCCGCGCAGCGAGGTGGGCCTGGTGGTGCAGGGTGGTCTGTTCAACGCCGTGCAGCGCGCGCTGCAGCAGCTGGGTCTGGCCGATGCGTTTGGTGAGAGCCAGATCCCGCTGCACGTGCTGAACGTGACCTACCCGCTGGTGCCGGCCGAACTGGGCGTCTTTTGCGTCGGCAAACGTGCGGTGCTGGTGCTGGAAGAAGGTTCGCCCGAGTACATCGAGAAGGACCTGATGCAGGCGCTGCGCCGCCTGGACGTGCAGACGCCCGTGCACGGCAAGGACCTGCTGCCACCGACGGGTGAATATTCGGTCGAGGTGGTGGCCCAGGGCCTGATCAACTTCTGCGAACGCCACCTGCCCGACGTGGACCTCGCGCCCGCCAAGGCCTGGCTGGCTGGCAACGCGCAGCGCCGCGCCGACGTGGCCAAGGCCATGGGCCCGCTGCCCGCGCGCCCGCCGGGTTTTTGCATCGGCTGCCCGGAGCGCCCGGTGTTCAGTGCGCTCAAGCTGGCGCAGCAGGCCGTGGGCCCGGTGCACATCGCGGCCGACATCGGCTGCCACGCACTGGCCACCTTCGAGCCCTTCAGCTCGGGCCACAGCATCCTGGGTTACGGCATGAGCCTGGCCAGCCGCGCGGGTGTCAGCCCGATGATGCAGCGGCGCTCCATCGCCATCATGGGCGACGGCGGTTTCTGGCACAACGGCCTGCTCACCGGCGTGCAGGCCGCGCTGTTCAACGGCGACGACGCGGTGCTGGTGGTCATGAAAAACGGCTACACCAGCGCCACCGGCACGCAGGACATCCTGAACACGCCCGACGACGAAGCCAAGGCCGAAGCGGAGCGCGATGCCAACGTGCACCAGAGCCTGGCGCACAAGAACCAGACCATCGAAGACACGCTCACCGGCATGGGCGTGCAGTGGATGCGCGTGGTGCACACCTACGAGGTGGACGCGATGCGGCAGACCGTGCAAGAGGCGCTGACCTCACCCTTCAACGGCCTGAAGGTCATCATCGCCGAGGGCGAATGCCAGCTGGAGCGCCAACGCCGGCTCAAGCCCTTCGTGGCCGGGCGGCTGAAACGCGGCGAGCGGGTGGAGCGGGTGAAGTACGGTGTGGATGAAGACGTCTGCACCGGCGACCATGCCTGCATCCGGCTGTCCGGCTGCCCGACGCTGACGCTGAAGGACAACCCCGACCCGCTGCGCGTGGACCCGGTGGCCACCGTGATCGACGGCTGCGTGGGTTGCGGCCTGTGCGGTGCCAACGCCCACGCCGCCACGCTGTGCCCGAGTTTTTACCGCGCCGAGGTGGTGAAGAACCCCAGTGGCTGGGAGCGTTTCATGGCGCGGTTGCGCGAGACGGTGACCGGCTGGCTGCGGCCGGAGGTGGTGGCATGAAGCCCGTGAACGTGCTGATCTGCGCCCTGGGCGGCGAAGGCGGCGGCGTGCTCGCCGAATGGCTGTACAGCGCGGCCGTGCGCGCCGGCCACGCGGCGCAGGCCACGTCGATCCCTGGTGTGGCCCAGCGGACTGGTGCCACCACGTACTACGTCGAGGTCTGGCCTGAACCCGCCACCAGCCACCCCGGACGGCGTCCGGTGTTCAGCCTGAACCCGGCGCCCGGCGCCATCGACCTGCTGGTGTCGTCGGAGCTGCTGGAGACGGTGCGCCAGGTCGGCAACGGCATGGTCAGCCCGGACCGGACGCAGGTCATCAGCTCGACCACACGCATGTTGACGGTGGCCGAGAAGATGCAGCCCACTGACGGCCGGGCCGACGCCGCCCAGCTCGTCGCCACCCTGCAGCGCCACGTCAAGGCGGCCGAGCTGCTGGACCTGGCGCAGCTGGCCCAGCAGGCCGGTACCGCGATCAGCGCGGTGCTGTTCGGTGCCATCGCGGCCAGCGGGGCGCTCCCGTTTGCGCGCAGCGTCTACGAGGAGACGATCACCGCCTCCGGCAAGGGCGTGGCCGCCAGCCTGCGCGGTTTTGCGTTGGCGTACGACGCGGTGACACAGCGGCGGGCACAGCAGGCCATCGTCGAAGCGGCGCTGCAACCGGCACCGGCGCCGGACCTGCGGGCGCTGGGCCGCGCCCGCGTGGCCAGCTACCAGGACGAGGCCTACGCGCAGCTCTACGAGCAGCGCCTGGACCGTTTCAGCGACCCGGCCATCCGCGCTGAACTCGCGCGCTGGCTGGCGCTGTGGATGGCCTTCGACGACATCGTGCGGGTGGCGGCACTGAAGCTGGTGAGCACCCGGCAGGAGCGTGTGCGCCGCGAAGCCAAGGTCGGCGACGACGAACTGCTCAAGCTCTACGACCACTTCAAACCCGGCGTGCCGGAGTTTGCCGCGTTGCTGCCGCACAGCCTGGCCACACGTCTGCAGGCGTGGGACCGGCGCCGCGTCGCCGCCGGCCGCGAACCCTGGGCGCTGCCGCTGAAGGTGGGCACGCACACGGTGCTGGGCACGCTGGCGCTGCGGTTTGTTGCCGCGCTGAAGGGCCAGCGCCGGCGGGGCAGCCGCTTCGCGCTGGAGCAGGCGCTGATCGAACGCTGGCTGGACGCCGTGGCGCTGGGCGAAGCGCAAGACCCGGCGCTGGGCCTGGAGCTGGCGAAATGCGGCCGTTTGATCAAGGGTTACGGCAGCACCAACGAACGTGGCAAGGAGAACCTGCTGCACATCATTCAGCACCTGGCCGGCCGCGACGCGGCCACCGTGCGCGCTGCGCGCGAGGCCGCGCTGGCCGATGACGCAGGCCTGGCACTGGACCAGACCCTGACAGCACATGGGGCACCCAAGCGCCCATTGCGCGAGCAAGTCGTGCGCTGGTACCGTCGGCGACCGGACGAAACGATCCGGGCCTGAGCCCCGACAACGAGGAGACAAACCGATGAAACTTGCCATCGCCTGGCGCGGCATTGCCGCTGCATCCCTGACGCTGTTTGCCGCCAGCACGCTGGCCCAGCAGGCCGCTGAAGAGCCCTTCTGGGCCAAGGGCCGCCCGAAGACCGACACCGCGATGAAGATGGCGCCGGTGCCGGCCTTCCCCATCCCGACCGCGGCCGACCAGCTGCCGGTGGCCAAGATCAAGCTGCCGCCCGGCTTCAAGGCCGAGGTCTGGGCCAGCGGCATCCTGGATGCGCGCGGTTTGCGCCAGGGCGACAAGGGCACGGTCTTCGTCAGCTCGCTGTTCGTGGCCGGCAAGCTCTACGCGGTGGTCGACAACGGCGGCAAGCGGGAGGTGAAGACACTCGCCGAAAAACTCTTCCTGCCCAACGGCATCGAGTTCCACAAGGGCAGCCTGTACCTGGCCACGCCCAAGGACATCGTGCGCTACGACAACATCGAGGCGAACCTCGACAAATTGCCGGCGCCGGTGATGGTCTACGACAAGCTGCCCGGCGACGTGCCACACGGCTGGAAGTTCATCAAGATCGGCCCCGACGGCAAGCTCTACGTGCCGGTGGGTGCGCCGTGCAACATTTGCGAGAGCGATGACCGCTACACGCGAATCTTCCGCATGAACCTGGACGGCAGCGGGGTCGAGGTGGTGGCGCAGGGCATGCGCAACACCGTGGGCTTTGACTTCCACCCCAAGACCGGCGACCTGTGGTTTGGCGACAACCAGCGCGATTGGCTCAGCGAAGACCTGCCCGAGGACGAGCTGAACCATGTGGCGAAGATGGGCGAGCACTTCGGCTTCCCGTACTGCCACTCGGGTGACTTTGCCGATCCCGAGCTCGGCTGGGGCAAGAGCTGCGCCGACTACAAAAAACCGGCCGTCAAGCTGGGCGCCCACATGGCCCCGCTGGGCATGCGCTTCTACACCGGCAAGATGTTCCCGGCGAAGTACCAGAACGCGATGTTCATTGCCCGCCACGGCCCCTGGAACCGCACGCAGAAGTACGGCGCCGACGTGGTGGTGGCCTGGCCCGACGGCAAGGGCGGCGCCAAGATCGAACCCTTCCTGACCGGCCTGGTGGAGAACAACCAGTACCTGGGCCGCCCGGCCGACGTGATGGTGATGAAGGACGGCTCGCTGCTGGTCAGCGACGACCACAACGGCGCCATCTACCGCATCAGCTACAGCGGCAAGAAGTGACGTTGCGGGGCCTGTTCTTCGCGTTGGCGTCCGCGGTGTCGTTCGCGCTGCTCTGCGGCGCCGCGGGGGCCCAGGGGCACGACCAGCGCCTGCAGCAGCAGTGCCTGGTCTGCCACGGCCCGCAAGGCCGCAGCGAGCTGGCGTTGACGCCTTCGCTGGCCGGCCAGCCGTCGTTCTACGCGATCACGCAGCTCTTCCTGTTCCGCGAAGGGCGGCGTGACAACGTGGCGATGACGGCCGTGGCCAAGGGCATGAGCGACGCCGACCTGCGTGGTTTTGCCGATGCCATTGCGCGCCTGCCGCCACCACCGGCGCCGGCAGTTTCAGGCGCCGACCCGGCCCGCCTGGCGCGCGGCGCGGCGCTCGCACAAAAAGGCCATTGCGCGGGCTGCCATGGGGCCGACTATGCCGGTGGCCAGCAGGTGCCGCGGGTGGCGCACCAGCGTGAGGACTACCTGCGTGTGGCGCTGCAGGGCTTCCGTGCCGGCACCCGGCTGGGTTATACGCAGGCGATGGGCGAAGCGCTGGCGGGCATGACGCCCGAGAACCTGGACGACCTGGCGCACTACCTGGCGAACTACGTCGCGCACTCCGTCGCTCACTCGACGGGGCGCTGAACGTCGTTCAGTCCTCCAACTCCGCCTTGGCCATCTCGACGTCTAGCCGCTCCATCGCATCCTGTGCGTCGCAGGCCGCCGCCTGGGCATAGAGCTTCTCGGCTTCGGCCATCTTCTTCTCGCCTTCCAGCATCACCAGGCCGTTGGCGTACTCCACCATCGCGATGGCGCTGCCGGGGTTGAGCTTGAGTGCTTCCTTGAACATCTTCAGCCCAGTGGCTGTGTCGGCGCCCTGGGTGCGGCCCAGCAGCTTGCCCACCTTGTCGATGACCTCGGCGTGGAAGGAGCCCAGCGCAATGTGGGCGTCGGCGTGTTGCGGCGCCAGTGCGATGCTGGTTTCCAGCGCCATCTTCACCTTGCTGCCCAGGCCCTGTGACAGCGCCTTGGCCACGCTGATGCCCTGGCTGTAACGGCCCAGCGCGTAGGCCTGGAAGTAGTGCGCGTTGGCATTCTTGGGCTCGGTGCCCTGCAATGCCTCGGCGCGTTCAGCCGCCTCCAGGAACATCGCAAGCTTGCTCTTCTCGCTCTTTTCCAGGTAGTTGGCGTAGATGCACTGCGCCTTGTTGGCCACGGTGATGCCGGCCGAACTTCCGGATGAAGCGGCCTTGAGGCCGGCGTCGAAGGCCTTCTGGAAGTCACCGGCATGGAACAGCGCCCAGGCCGCCACCACGGCCTCGTCTTTCGGCCAGGGTTCGGCATCACCCGCATGCAGGCGGGCCCAGTGTTTTTTCAGCGCGGCCGCGTCGCGCCGGTAGGGCGCGGTGTCGTACGGAAAGGCGGTCCACTTGGCCATGCGGCAGTCTCCTTCTAGGTCGGTGTGTAGGCCCCTGCCAGCTGGTGCAGGTGGGCCTTGGATTGTGGGTCGAGGTAGGGCTGCAGGAGGCTCAGCACATGGAAGGCGCCGCGGCCCATCGAGCGCGCCGCGGCTTCGGCTTCCAGCGCGTGGCGCGGGTCGCGCACGTATTCGTAGCTCAGCCAGTACGTCAGCACCACCACCATGGCCTCGGCGGCGGGCGCAGCGTCACGCGCTTCGATCTGCATCGCCCGGCTGCGGGCCAGGCCGCTGATGAGTGCATGCACGGCCTGCGTCTTGTTCTTCAGCACAAACTGGAAGTGCGTCTCCAGCCGGCGGTTCTTGCTCAGCAGGTCGTTCAGGTCGCGGTACAAAAAACGGTACTGCCAGATCAGCTCGAACAGCATGTGGAAGAACAGCCAGGCGTCTTCCACGTTGGTCGCGCCGTCGGCGGCGGGCAGCAACTCGTCCAGCGCCTTCTCGTAGCGCGCGAAGAGCGAGTTGATCAGCTCGTCCTTGGCCGGGTAGTGGTAGTACAGGTTGCCGGGGCTGATGTTCAACTCGGCCGAGATCAGCGTGGTGCTGACGTTGGGCTCGCCGAAGCGGTTGAACAGGTCCAGCGTCACCTCCAGGATGCGTTCGGCGGTGCGGCGCGGCGGCTTCTTGGGCGGCATGCGGGCATTCTGGCACCGCGCCACGCCGGCCCGGCCCCGTAGAATCGCGCCCCCTATGCCTGCTGCCGTGCGCTTCCAGAACGTTTCCAAGGTTTATGCAGGTGCCCGCGGGCCGTTGCAGGCCTTGGATGGGGTCTCCTTCGACATCGAACCGGGCGAGTTTTTCGGCCTGCTCGGCCCCAACGGTGCCGGCAAGACCACGCTGATCAGCGTGCTGGCCGGCCTGGCGCGCGCCACCGGCGGCCACGTCACGGTGATGGGCCACGACGTGCAGACCGACTACGCCGCAGCCCGCAAGGCCCTGGGCATCGTGCCGCAGGAGCTGGTGTTCGATCCGTTTTTCACCGTGCGCGAGGCGCTGCGCATCCAGAGCGGCTACTTCGGCATCCGGAACAACGGCGACTGGATCGACGAGCTGCTGCACAGCCTGGGCCTGGCCGACAAGGCCGGTACCAACATGCGCCAGCTCTCGGGTGGCATGAAGCGCCGCGTGCTGGTGGCCCAGGCCCTGGTGCACCGCCCGCCGGTGATCGTGCTGGACGAGCCCACCGCCGGTGTGGACGTGGAACTGCGGCAGACGCTGTGGCAGTTCGTGGCGCGCCTGAACAAGGAAGGCCACACCGTGTTGCTGACCACGCATTACCTGGAAGAAGCCGAGGCGCTGTGCCAGCGCATCGCGATGCTCAAGCTCGGCCGCATCGTGGCGCTGGACCGCACCGCCAACCTGCTGGCCGGCACCGCCAGCACCATGCTGCGCTTCAAGACCGACGACGTGCTGCCGCCCGATCTGGCCGCCCGCGCACGCGTGACCGGCCGCAGCGCGCAGGTGACGGCGCACGACGCCGCCGAGGTCGAAACGCTGCTGGCTCAGCTGCGCCAGGCCGGCGTTCGCATCGAGGACCTGGAGATCGGCCGTGCCGACCTGGAGGACGTGTTCCTCGAGATCATGGGCGAGAAGGGGGGCCAGTGATGTTCGCCGGTACCCGTACCCTCTTCCTGAAAGAAGTGCTGCGCTTCTGGAAGGTGGCCTTCCAGACCGTGGCCGCGCCCGTCATCACGGCCGTGCTGTACCTGATGATCTTCGGCCATGTGCTGGAGGGCCGGCTGGAGGTCTACCCCGGCATCGGCTACACCAGCTTCCTGATCCCGGGCCTGGTGATGATGAGCGTGCTGCAGAACGCGTTTGCCAACAGCAGCAGCTCGCTGGTGCAAAGCAAGATCACCGGCAACCTGGTGTTCCTGCTACTCTCGCCCTTGTCGCACTGGGCCTGGTTCACGGCTTATGTGGGGGCGGCCGTGGTGCGGGGGCTGGCAGTGGGTGTCGGCGTCGGCCTGATCACGGTGTGGTTTGCACCGCTGCACCTGGCCGCACCGGGCTGGATCCTGGTGTTTGCCGTGCTCGGCGCCGCCATCCTGGGCACGCTGGGGTTGATCGCGGGCCTGTGGGCCGACAAGTTCGACCAGATGGCGGCGTTCCAGAACTTCCTCATCATGCCGATGACGATGCTCTCGGGCGTCTTCTACTCGGTGCATTCGCTGCCCGCTGTCTGGCAGACCGTGAGCCACCTGAACCCGTTTTTCTACATGATCGACGGCTTCCGGCACGGCTTCTTCGGTGTCAGCGACGTGTCGCCCTGGTTCAGCCTGGCCATCGTGGCCACCAGCTTCTTGGTGGTGGCCACGCTGGCGCTGCGGCTGCTGGCCCGGGGCTACAAGCTGAGAAGCTGAGAGACAGTTTCTCAGCAGGAAACGCAGGGCCGCCCCAAGTTTCCTGCACCCCCTTGGGGGCGGGCCGGGCGCAGCCCGGACCTGGGGGCCGTCAGTTCTTGACGCGGCACAGCACGGTGTCCACCGCCACGGTGTTGCCGCTGCTGTCGATCACCTTGCCGGTCACGCTGGCACCCTGGATGAAGTTGCTCGCGATGGCGGTCGCGCCTTCGGCGATGTCGGCCGGGTTGCTGTCGTAGTCGGTTTCCACCTGGCCGCGGCGGGCCTTGGCCGGGCCGGCGGTGGCGCTGTTGCCGCCGGAGATCGCCTCGGTCGTGTAGGTGCCGGCGGCCAGCGCCTTGCCGTCGACCGAGATCTTGGAGCGGTTGGCGCGCACCTCGCAGGTGACACGCACGGCGGCGGCGGCGGCATCGAACGCGACCACGGCACCGAGGGCAACGACACAGGCGGCGATGAATTGGGATGAGCTGGACATGGGGTTCTCCTGGCAGGACCGCGGGAGTTGCGGCCCTGGGTCCAGTGCAACCACCGTGCCACGTGCGCCATCGTCGTAAGTGGCTGTCAATCAACAAGTTTCCAGAATCGAACGGCGATGTCCGGTGGGTGTTGTGGGTCAAGGCACCCAGAAAATTGGGTAAATTGTCCCAAATAGTCGGGTGATGTGTTTCAATGGCAAACATAAATGGTCCACCCGTCGATGCCGCTGCAGACCGCCCGTTTCCGCCTCAGCCGCTGGTTCAGTGGCCTGGCGCTGCTGCTGATCACCGCCATCGGCGCGGTCAGCGTCAGCCTGCTGGGCTGGTTCGTGACCGAACGCATGCTCTGGCAGGAAGGGGTGCTGACACGCGATTTCGTGCACAGCCTGGTGCTCGTGGAGCAGCCACTGCAGGACTTCTTTGCCGCCCCGGGCGACGCCGTGCCGCCGCTGGCGGAAGCGTCGCTGCAGCACTTCTCGCGCATGCCCGACGTCCTGCGCACCAACGTCTACGGGCGTGACCGCACGCTGATCTGGTCCAGCGACCGCAGCCTGATCGGCCGCCGCTTCGGCCCCAACGACGAACTGGACCTGGCGCTCACCGGCGCCGTGGTGGTGGAGCAGAAAACCGAGGCCGAACGTGTGGCCGGCAAGTCGGAGTACGTGTCGCTCAGTCAACCGGCGCCCTTGTTCGTCGAGATCTATGTGCCGGTGACGGACCCCAGCGGCCGGCAGGTCATCGGCGCGATCGAGTTCTACAAGAACCCGCAGGGCCTGATGGCCATCCTGGGCCAACTGCGCCTGTACCTGTGGGCGGGCGCGGCGGTGGCGGGGGCGCTGCTGTTTGCGGTGCTCTTTGGCCTGGTGCACCGCGCCGACCGCATCATGCGGGCGCAGGAACAGCGCCTGGTGCGGCAGGAGACCTTTGCCGTGCTGGGCGAGATGGGTTCGGCCGTGGCCCACGCCATCCGCAACCCGCTGGCGGCCATCCGCAGCTCGGCCGAGCTGATCCTGGAAACCACGGTCGACACGACCAGCCACGAGCCGGCGCGCGACATCGTGGCCCAGTCCGACCGCCTCAGCGCCTGGCTGCGGCAGTTGTTGACCGACACACAGCCCAGCGCCCAGCCGGTGTCGCCGCTGGTGCTGGGCCCGCTGGTGCGGGGCTGTGTGCAGGCGCTGGCGCGTGACCTGCATCGGCGCCAGGTGCAGACCCAGCTGCAGCTGCCGGAGGACCTGCCCGCCGTGCGCGCCGATGCGCGGGCCGTGGAGCAGGTGCTGCACAGCGTGCTGAACAACGCGCTGGAGGCCGTGCCCGAGGGCGGCCACATCGTGCTCGCCGCCGTGCGCGACGGTGACGGCCGCCACATCACCCTGACCGTCGGCGACGATGGGCCCGGCCTCACGGCGGACCAGCGGGCGCGTGTCGGCGAACCGTTTTTCACCACCAAGCCCCAGGGCCTGGGTGTGGGCCTGGCGCTCGCGCGCCGGCTGCTGGAGCGCCAGGGCGGCCGGCTGCAGATCCAGAGCGCACCCGGGCGTGGCACGGTGGTGTCCATCCACCTGCACGTGGCCTGACCACCGAGGAACCCGCATGACCCACGCCGTGTTGATCGTCGAAGACGAGGCCGTGCTGGCCAAGAACATCTGCACCTACCTGGAGCGCCATGGTTTCAGCGTCGCCGTGGCCGGCAGCGCGGAAGAAGGCCTGGCCCAGCTGGCCAGCTTCCGGCCCGACGCCGTGGTGCTGGACTTCAACCTGCCCGGCATGGACGGCCTGCAGATGCTGGCCCGGCTGCGCCAGCACGACCCGGCCCTGGCCGTGATCATGGTCACCGGCCAGGGCAGCGTGGAAGTGGCGGTCGAGGCCATGAAGGCCGGTGCACTGGACTTCCTGACCAAACCGGTGCCGTTGGCCAAGCTGCGCCTGCTGCTGGAGCGGGCGGCGGCCGGGGCCCGGCGCGACAGCGCGCTCGATTACTACCAGCGCCGCGAAGGTGAGGGTGCTGCCTTGGACGCGCTGCAGGGTGAGTCCCCCGGCATGCAACGGCTCAAGGCCACGCTGCGCCAGCTGCTGGACGCCGAATCCCGCCTGCAGGACGGCCTGGCGCCTGCGGTGCTGGTGCGCGGCGAGACGGGCACCGGCAAGGAACTGGTGGCAAGGGCGCTGCATTTCAGCGGGCCGCGCCGCAACAAACCCTTCGTCGAGCTGAACTGCGCCGCGCTGCCGGCGCAGCTGCTGGAGTCCGAGCTGTTCGGCCATGAGCGGGGCGCCTTCACCGATGCCCGCGAGCGCAAGCTGGGCCTGGTGGAAACGGCCGAAGGTGGCACGCTGTTCCTGGACGAGATCGGCGACATGGAGCCCGCGCTGCAGGCCAAGCTGCTCAAGCTGCTGGAAGAACGCAGCGTGCGCCGCCTGGGCAGCCTGCGCGAGCAGAAGGTGGACGTGCGCATCGTCGCCGCCACGCACCGCCCGCTGGACCAGCTGGTGCGCGAAGGCCGCTTCCGCGCCGACCTGTACTTCCGGCTGCGTGTGGTGCAGCTGGACCTGCCGCCTTTGCGCGAGCGGGGCGACGACATCCTGCTGCTGGCGCGCAGCTTCCTGGCGCATCACGCCAGCCGTTATGGCCGGCCCGCGCCGCAGCTGACGCCCGCCGCCGAGGCCGCGCTGTGCCGCCACCGCTGGCCCGGCAACGTGCGTGAGCTGCGCAACGGCCTGGAGCAGGCCGTGCTGCTGGGCAGCGGCCCGCGCCTGGACGTGGCCGACCTGGCGCTCTGGGCCGACCCGGCGGTGGACGAGCCGGCGCCCGCGGGCGACAGCACCTTGCCGGCGCTGGAACGCCAGGCGCTGGTCCGGGCCTTGTCGCGCACCAGCGGCAATGTCAGCCAGGCCGCGCGCGAGCTGGGCATCAGCCGTGACACGCTTCGTTACCGCATCGACAAACACGGGCTGAGCGGAACCGCTTGACGCTTTCTAGATTTGGGACAAAAATCCCAAACATGGACACAGGCCACCGGGTTTCGATCGCTGTCAACGCCGCCGTGCTGATGCTGCTGCGGCCGCTGTGCCGGCTGCTGCTGCGTTACCAGGTGCCTTTTGGCGCCTTCGAGGAGTTGGCCAAACACGTCTACGTGCAGACGGCGATGGAAGACTTCGGCATCCCGGGCAAGAAGGCCACGCTGTCGCGTGCGTCCATCCTGACAGGTTTGACGCGCAAGGACGTGCAGCGCCTGGTGGCCGAACCCGAGCCTGTGCGGGCCGCCAGCCAGGAAGGTTACAACCGCGCGGCCCGGGTGCTGTCGGGCTGGGCGCGCGACCCCGATTTCCAGACCTTGGACGGCCAGCCCGCCGCGCTCGATCCGCTGGACGGCCCGGCCAGTTTTGCCGAGCTGGTGCGCCGCCACAGCGGTGACATGCCGGCCCGTGCGGTGCTGGACGAACTGCTGCGCGTGGGCGCCGTGCGCCGGCGCGACGACCAGCGCCTGGAACTGGTCACCCGCGCCTATGTGCCCCAGGGCGGCGAGGTGGAAAAACTAGGCATCCTGGGCAGCGATGTGGCCGATCTCATCGCCACCATCGACCACAACCTGCAGCACGGCGCGACCGACCCGCGCTACCAGCGCAAGGTGATGTACCGCAGTGTGCCGGCCGACATCCGGCCGGCTTTCCGGGCGCTCAGCGGCCAGCAATCCCAGGCCCTTCTGGAACGGCTGGACGCCTGGCTCAGCGAACACGACACCGACAACCCGCCCGACCAGCCCGGAGCCGCACGTGTGCGCCTGGGTCTGGGCATCTATTACTTCGAGTCGCCCGCGGCGACCGAACCCCCTGAAGGAGAGCAGACATGAAGTTCACCAGATTCCTCGCCGGCTTGGCGGCGGCTGCGCTGCTGGCGGCCTGTGGCGGCGGCGGCAGTGACGGTGGCATCGGCGGCACCGGTGGTGGCGGCGGCGGTGGCATCGGTGGCACCGGCGTGGCCTACGGCACCATCACCGGCTTTGGCAGCGTGTGGGTCAACGGCGTGCGCTACGAGTCCGGTACCACGGTGTTCAAGCGCGACGACGACAACGTGGCGCAGTCCGACCTGCGCGTGGGCATGGTGGCGCGGGTGGAAGGCGCGGGCACCACGGCCACGACGATCAGCGTGGACAGCGCGCTCAAGGGCCGGGTCGAAGCCGTCAGCGGCGACCAGTTCACCGTGATGGGCCAGAGCGTGCAGGCCGATGCGCAGACCACCTTTGAAGACGGGGTGCGCCCTGTGGTGGGCGACTACGTGGAGGTGCACGGCCTGCCGGTACAGGCCGGTGTCATCGCCGCGGGTTACATCGAGCGCAAGAGCGTGCTGGCCACACCGCCGTTCACCGTCACCGGCTTCGTGGCCACGCAGAATGCTGCGAACGGCAGGTTGACCATCGGCACGCTGACGGTGCAGTACGCCAGCGCCGACCTGTCCGACATGCCGGCCGGCACCTGGGTGGGTGCGCTGGTGGAGATCAAGGGCACGGCCTGCGCCGGCAACCCGGTGTGCGGCACGCTGACGGCCAGCAAGATCGAGCCCTCGGGTCCGCGATTCAGCAGCAGCGCCAAGGCCGAGATCGAAGGTTTTGTCGCCAGCCTGACGGCCGACGGTTTCATGCTCGGCGGCCAGCGTGTGGTGCTGACGGCAGGCACGCAGTTCGAGGACGGCCTGGCCAGCGACCTGGTGGTCGGTGCCAAGGT
Source organism: Rubrivivax sp. (assembly GCA_018780805.1). Classification (GTDB taxonomy): domain Bacteria; phylum Pseudomonadota; class Gammaproteobacteria; order Burkholderiales; family Burkholderiaceae_C; genus Rubrivivax. The sequence continues at coordinate 23,277 of JADMJD010000065.1, forward strand.
CGAGGTCGAGGGGCCGATCGTCGATGGTGTGCTCACCGCCACGAAGCTGGAGTTCGAGGACAGCGTTCGCATCGAGGCCGATGTGGCCACCGTGGTGGGCGACCGCATCACCTTCACCGGCCTGCCGGGGATCGAGGTGCAGGTGACGGCGCTCACCGAGCTGGACGACGGGGTCTCGTTGGCCCAGCTGCAGCCCGGCCAGCATGTGCGGCTGAAGGCCCGCGTGGCCAGCGGCGGTGTGGTGGTGGCCAGCGAGCTGGAGCTGCGCTCGGCCGACAGCGATGTGGAGCTGCGCGCGCCGGTGACGGCGTTTGCCGACCCGCAGTTCACGCTGCTGGGTTTGGTGATCGACACCACCGGCCGCTCGGACAGCGCCTTCCGCGACGACGATGTGGCCATCGGCCGCGCCGCCTTCTTCGCAGCGCTGGGCAATGGGCGTGTGGTGGCCGTCAAGGGCACGGCCGGCGCGGGCACGGTGGTGTGGTCGGAGTTCGAGTTGGAAGACTGAGCCTGCGCGTGCGGCCCCGGAAGGGGACGCACGGCTGGCGAAGGCCGGAGGGCGATTTCACGCCCGACGGCTGAGCTTGCAGACGGCCCGCGAAAGGTCGGACAGGGCCGGTGGATAATCCTGCCATGTCCGACCCGACCCCCCAGCAGGTGCGCGATTTCATCGCCGCCGGCCTGCCCTGCAGCCACCTCGATGTCGAGGGCGATGGCCGCCATTTCTTTGCCACCATCGTCTCGCCCGAGTTCGAGGGCCGCAACCGGGTGGCGCGCCACCAGCGGGTCTACGCGGCCCTGGGCGATAGAATGCGCGAGCAAATCCACGCCTTGTCGATGAAGACGCTGACCCCGGCCGAGTTCGCAGCCGCGACTCCCCACCACCCCTGACCACACCCGGGGCGGCGCGCCAGCTTTGATTCATCGACGTGCGCCCCTCAAGGACGCACCTGCATGGACAAACTCCAGATCCGCGGCGGCCGCCGACTGAGCGGCGAGATCGCCATCTCCGGCGCCAAAAACGCCGCGCTGCCTGAACTCTGCGCCGCGCTGCTGGTCAGCGAGGCGGTGCAACTGGCCAACGTGCCACGCCTGCACGACGTGGCCACGATGCTGAAGGTGCTGCGCACCATGGGCGTGAAGGCCGAGCGCTCGGAGTCCCGGCCCGACCTAGTGACGCTGGACGCCAGCGGGGCGATCAACCCCGAGGCCCCTTACGACCTGGTCAAGACCATGCGTGCCTCCATTCTGGTGCTGGGCCCGCTGCTGGCGCGCTTTGGCCAGGCCACGGTGTCGCTGCCGGGCGGCTGCGCCATCGGCTCGCGCCCGGTAGACCAGCACATCAAGGGCCTGCAGGCCATGGGTGCGCAGATCGTCGTCGAACACGGCAACATCGTCGCCAAGGCGGCCCGTCTGAAGGGCACGCGCATCACGACCGACATGGTCACCGTCACCGGCACCGAAAACCTGCTGATGGCCGCCACGCTGGCCGAGGGCGAGACGGTGCTGGAAAACGCCGCGCAGGAGCCGGAAATCCCCGACCTGGCGGAGCTGCTGATCGCGATGGGCGCCAAGATCGAAGGCCACGGTACACACCGCATCCGCATCCAGGGCGTCGAGCGCTTGCACTCGCCGGCCCAGCCGCACGCGGTGATCGCCGACCGCATCGAAACCGGCACTTTCCTGTGTGCCGTGGCGGCGGCAGGCGGCGACGTGCTGCTGCGCGGTGGCCGCGCCGACCTGCTGGACGCGGTGGTCGACAAACTTCGCGAAGCCGGTGCGGTGATCGAGGCCGTGGACGCCGGTCTGCGCGTGCGCATGGACCGCCGGCCCAAGGCGGTGAGCTTCCGCACCAGCGAGTACCCGGCGTTCCCCACCGACATGCAGGCCCAGTTCATGGCCGTGAACTGCATCGCCGAAGGCGCGGCCAAGGTCTCGGAGACCATCTTCGAGAACCGCTTCATGCACGTGAACGAACTCGTGCGGCTGGGTGCGCACATCGAGGTCGACGGCCACACGGCCGTGGTGCAGGGCGTGCCGCAGCTGTCCGGCGCCACCGTGATGGCGACCGACCTGCGCGCGTCGGCCAGCCTGGTGATCGCCGGCCTGGTGGCCGACGGCACCACCACGGTGGACCGCATCTACCACCTGGACCGTGGCTACGACCGCATGGAAGCCAAGCTGCGTGAGCTGGGTGCCGACATTGAGCGTGTCTCCGCATGATCACGCTGGCTCTCTCAAAAGGCCGCATCTTCGACGACTCGCTGCCGCTGCTGGCAGCGGCCGGCATCGAGGTGCTGGAAGACCCGGAAAAGTCGCGCAAGCTGATCCTGGCCACCAGCCGGCCCGATGTGCGCGTGGTGCTGGTGCGCGCCACCGATGTGCCCACCTACGTGCAGTATGGCGGCGCCGACCTGGGTGTGGCTGGCAAGGACGTGCTGCTGGAGCACGGTGAACAAGGCCTGTACCAGCCACTGGACCTGAAGATCGCACGTTGCCGCATGAGTGTGGCCGTGCGCGAGGACTTCGACTACGCCGCCGCCGTGCGCCAGGGCTCGCGCATCCGGGTGGCCACCAAGTACACCGAGATCGCGCGCCAGCACTTCAGCGACAAGGGCGTGCACGTCGACCTGATCAAGCTCTACGGCTCGATGGAGCTGGCGCCGTTGACTGGTCTGGCCGACGCCATCGTCGACCTGGTCTCCACCGGCAGCACGCTGAAGGCCAACCACCTGGTGGAGGTGGAGCACATCATGGACATCTCCTCCCGTCTGGTGGTGAACCAGGCGGCGCTGAAGCTGCAGCGCGAACCCATTCGTGCGCTGATCGACGCCTTTGCCCGGGCCGTGACACCATGAAGCTGCGCCAGCTTGACACCTCGGCCGCTGATTTCGAAGTGCAGTTCCAGCAGGTGCTGCACTGGTCGGCCGAAACCGACGCCGCCATCGAAAGCCGGGTCGCGGACATCCTGGCCGACGTGCGCGCGCGCGGCGACGCCGCGCTGCTCGACTACACCGCGCGTTTCGACGGCCTGCAGGCGGCCAGCGTGGCCGATCTGGAAATCGGCCGTGCCGAGCTGCTGGCGGCGCTGGACCAGATCACGCCGGCCCAGCGCCACGCGCTGGAAGCCGCCGCTGCACGTGTGCGCAGCTACCACCAGCGCCAGCTGCAGGCCAGCGGCCTGAGCTGGCAGTACCGCGACGAGGACGGCACGCTGCTGGGCCAGAAAGTGACGCCGCTGGACCGTGTGGGCATCTACGTGCCGGGTGGCAAAGCAGCCTACCCGTCCAGCGTGTTGATGAACGCGATCCCGGCCCAGGTGGCCGGCGTCGGCGAGATCGTGATGGTGGTGCCCACACCAAAAGGTGAACGCAACCCGCTGGTGCTGGCCGCGGCCGCCGTGGCCGGTGCGCACCGGGTGTTCACCTTGGGTGGTGCACAGGCCGTGGCCGCGCTGGCCTACGGCACGGCCACCGTGCCGCGTGTGGACAAGATCACCGGCCCGGGCAATGCCTACGTGGCCAGCGCCAAGCGTCGGGTGTTCGGCCAGGTGGGCATCGACATGATCGCCGGGCCGAGCGAGATCCTGGTGCTGGCCGATGGCAGCACCCCGGCCGCCTGGGTGGCGATGGACCTCTTCAGCCAGGCTGAACACGACGAACTGGCGCAGAGCATCCTGCTCTGCCCGGACGCCGACTACATCGCGGCGGTGCATGCTGCCATCGAACGCCTGCTGCCCCAGATGCCGCGCCGCGACGTCATCCGCGCCAGCCTGGAAGGCCGCGGCGCGCTGATCCACACGCGCAGCATGGAAGAGGCCTGCGCCATCAGCAACCGCATCGCGCCCGAGCACCTGGAGATCAGCTCCCGCGACCCGCACCGCTGGGAGCCGCTGCTCAAACACGCCGGTGCCATCTTCCTGGGTGCCTTCACCAGCGAGAGCCTGGGCGACTACTGCGCCGGCCCCAACCACGTGCTGCCCACCTCGGGCACGGCGCGCTTTTCCTCGCCGCTGGGGGTGTACGACTTCCAGAAGCGCAGCAGCCTGATTGAAGTGAGCGAAGCGGGCGCCCACATCCTGGGTCCGATCGCGGCCGAGCTGGCCTATGGCGAAGGCCTGCAGGCGCATGCCCGTGCCGCCGAGATGCGCTTCAAGTCCTGACACGAAGTCAGTGATACACTGAATTCGTGCAACACGAGGTTCGTGATGAAGAACGTGACCGTCTCGATGGAAGAACATGTGGCCGACTGGGCCCGCATGGAGGCGGCACGCCGCAACACCAGTGTCTCGCGCCTGATCGGTGAGTTGCTGGCCGAGAAGATGCGGCACGACGATGCGTATGAACGTGCGATGCGCGAGGCGCTGGAGTTCAAGAGCATCGGTTTCTCCGACGGCCCGTACCTCACGCGCGAAGAGATCTACGACCGCAAGTCGGCACCGGCCGGGCCATGAAGTCGCCGCTGGTGTTTGTCGACACCAACGTTTTGCTCTATGTGGTCGACGATCGAGAAATCGACAAACGCGACCGTGCGCGTGCCTGGATGGCCATCTGCTGGGCCCGGCGTTCGGGTCGGATCAGCACCCAGGTGCTGAACGAGTTTTACTGGAACGTGGGCAAAAAATTCACGTCGGCCTTGTCCCGGGGCGATGCGCGGGCCGAGGTCCGGCGCTACCAGCACTGGCAGCCCTGGGTCATCGACCACGCCACCGTGGAGTCGGCTTGGGCCGTCGAGAGCCGCTACCGTCTGTCGTACTGGGACGCCTTGATGGTGGCCGCCGCGCAGCAGCAGGGGTGCGAGCTGCTGCTGACGGAAGATCTTCAGCACGACCAGGTCATCGACGGCGTGCGTGTCATCAACCCCTTCCGTGTCGGCCCTGAACTGCTGACCGCACCGCCATGACCCCACTGGCCGACCGCCTGCAGACCACCGTGCGCCAGGACGTGCAGTCCATGCACGCCTACGCCATCCAGCCCAGCGCCGGCTTCGTGAAGCTGGACGCGATGGAAAACCCCTTCCGCCTGCCGCCCGAGCTGCAGCGCGAACTGGGCGAGCGCCTGGGCCGTGTGGCCATCAACCGTTACCCGGGTGCCGGCGCCGCCGCGTTGGCGGAGGCGTTGGCCGCCTACATCGAGCTGCCCGCCGGGTGTGCGCTGACGCTGGGCAACGGCTCCGACGAGTTGATCGACATGCTCTCGGTCGCCTGCATGAGACCCGGGGCCACCGTGCTGGCGCCCCTGCCGGGCTTCGTGATGTACGAGATGTCGGCCCGGCTGCGGGGCCTGAACTTTGTCGGCGTGCCGCTGACGGCAGACTTTGAGCTGGATGCCGACGCGATGCTGGCCGCCATCGCGCAACACCGCCCGGCCATCACCTACATCGCCTACCCCAACAACCCGACGGCCAACCTCTTCAACGACGCGGTCATCGACCGCATCGTCGCCGCCGTCGGTGAGCAGCAGGGCTTCGTGGTGTTCGACGAGGCTTACCAGCCGTTTTCGTCCCGCAGCTGGCTGCAGCGCATGGCGGCCCACCCGCATGTGATGGTGATGCGCACACTCTCCAAGTTCGGCCTGGCGGGCGTGCGGCTGGGTTACCTGTGCGGCGCATCGCCGCTGGTGCATGAGGTCGACAAGGTGCGCCCGCCCTACAACGTGAGCGTGTTGAACGCCGAATGTGCGCTGTTTGCGCTGGAACACGCCGACGAATATGCGCGCCAGGCCGCGCTGCTGCGCAACGAGCGCACGCGGCTGCAGGCGGCGCTGGCCGGCATCGCCGGCGTGACGGCCTTCCCCAGCGAGGCCAACATGGTGCTGGTGCGGGTGCCCGACTCGGCCGCGGTGTTCGCCGGCATGAAGGGCCACGGCGTGCTGGTCAAACACATCGCCGGCCTGCACCCGCTGCTGAAGAACTGCCTGCGCCTGACGGTCGGCGCGCCAGAGGAAAATGACCAGATGATCCGCGCTCTGAAAGCCAGCCTGTGAACGCCCGCACTGCCGACCTCCGCCGCGACACCAAGGAGACGCAGATCCGCGTCGCGATCAATCTCGACGGCACGGGCGAAGCAAAACTCGCCACCGGCATCGGTTTTTTCGACCACATGCTGGACCAGATCGCCCGCCACGGCCTGATCGACCTGACCATAGAAGCGCTGGGCGACCTGCACATCGACGGCCACCACACGGTGGAAGACGTGGGCATCACCCTCGGCATGGCGGTGGCGCAGGCGGTGGGCGACAAGAAGGGCATCACACGCTACGGCCACAGCTACGTGCCGCTGGACGAGGCGCTGTCGCGTGTGGTGGTCGATTTTTCCGGCCGGCCGGGCCTGCACATGCGCGTGCCCTTCAAAGCCGGCATGGTCGGCGCGTTCGACACCCAGCTGGCCTACGAATTTTTCCAGGGCTTCAGCAACCACGCCGGCGTCACGCTGCACATCGACAACCTGCACGGCGAGAACGCGCACCACCAGTGCGAGACCATCTTCAAGGCCTTCGCACGCGCGCTGCGCATGGCGCTGACGCCGGACCCGCGCAGCGCCGGGGTGATCCCGTCGACCAAGGGCAGCCTGTGAACGCGGGCCGAGCGTCGGGCCGCCCCAAGCCGGCTCCTCGTCAGCCTGATTTGTCCCCCGGACAAATCAGGCGTTACCTCGGCCCCTCGGGGGATCGATCGGCGTACTCGACGGTCGAGGGGCTGACATGACACAGACGGTGGCGGTGGTCGATTACGGCATGGGCAACCTGCGCTCGGTGTCGCAGGCGGTGGCACATGCGGCGCAGGGCGTGGACGTCAAGGTCATCGTCACCGGCAACCCGGAAGAGGTTTACGCCGCCGACCGTGTGGTGCTGCCCGGCCAGGGTGCGATGCGCGACTGCATGCGCGAGCTGGCCGACTCTGGCCTGAAAGACGCCGTGCTGGACGCTGCCGCGCGCAAGCCGCTGATGGGCGTGTGCGTGGGCATGCAGATGCTGCTGGACCACAGCGAAGAGCAGGACACGCCCGGCCTGGGCCTGATCCCCGGCCGCGTGCTGCGCTTCCGGCTGGACGGCCGGCTGCAGCCCGACGGCAGCCGCTACAAGGTGCCGCAGATGGGCTGGAACCCGGTGTTCCAGCGTCCGCACGCGCTGTGGGCCGGTGTGCCGGACGGCGCCTACTTCTACTTCGTGCACAGCTTCTATGCCGCGCCGGCTGACGCGGCGCACACCGCGGGCGACACCGACTACGGCGAGCGCTTTACCAGCGCCGTGGCGCGGGATAACATTTTCGCAACCCAGTTCCACCCCGAAAAAAGCGCCGCCCACGGCCTGGCGCTGTACCGGAACTTCCTGTCCTGGGCACCTTGAAGGCCCCTCCTCCCCGCTTGTCACAAGCCATGCTGCTGATCCCCGCCATCGACCTCAAGGACGGCCACTGCGTCCGCCTGCAACAAGGCGACATGGCCGCCTCCACCACCTTTGGCGAAGACCCGGCCGCCATGGCCCGCCGCTGGCTGGACGCCGGCGCCCGCCGCCTGCACCTGGTCGATCTGAACGGCGCCTTTGCCGGCAAACCGGTGAACGAAGGCGCCGTGAAGGCCATCCTGCGCGAGCTGGGCGGCGCCATTCCCGTGCAGCTGGGCGGCGGCATCCGCGACCTGGACACCATCGAGCGTTACCTGGACGACGGCATCAGCGCGGTGATCATCGGCACCGCAGCGGTCAAGAACCCGGGTTTCCTGCGCGACGCCTGCACGGCCTTTGGCGGCCACATCATCGTCGGCCTGGACGCCAAGGACGGCAAGGTCGCGACCGACGGCTGGAGCAAGCTGACCGGCCACGAGGTGGTGGACCTGGCCCGCAAGTTCCAGGACTACGGCGTCGAATCCGTCATCTACACCGACATCGGGCGCGACGGCATGCTCACCGGCATCAACATCGAGGCCACCGTCAAGCTCGCGCAGGCGCTGACGATCCCCGTCATCGCCTCGGGCGGTTTGTCCGGCCTCGCCGACATCGAGCGCCTGTGCGCCGTGGCCAGCGAGGGGGTGGGCGGTGTGATCTGCGGGCGCAGCATCTACAGCGGCGCCCTGGATTTCACCGCTGCGCAGCAGCGCGCCGACGAACTGCTGCGCTGAGCAGGCCCAGGCCGCCCAGCATCAGCGCGTAGGTGCCGGGTTCGGGCACCACGGTCACGAAGGCCCGGATCTCACCGCCGCCGAAGGTGGTGGAATGGATGTTGAAGTAGGCATTGCCCGAAGTCAGGTTGCCGATCAGCCGGGCTTCGGCCAGCGCCGTGGTGCCGCCACTGGCGCTGATGAACGAGGCGCTGTACTGGTTGGCCTGGGTCAGGTCGATCAAACGCTCGTAGCTGCCGGACTTGGCGCCGAGCGGAAAACCGGGAAGCACACCGCCCTGGGCCAGCGCGACGCCGGCTGTGCCGGTGTTGGGTGAGGAGGTGCAGCAATGGATGTGGGCCGTGCTGGTATTGCCGGACAGGCCCGACCACTCGGCGTCGATGAACAGCGTGTGGGCATCTTCGTCGTACTCCATGAACAAGGTGCCCATGCCCGTGGCATTGGGGGCTTCAGGCGCAAACGTGCCTTGAAAGAAGGTGAGATGGGCTTGTGCGCCCGTGGCCAAGGCCAACAGGGACAAGGCGAAAAACTTCTTCATGGGGAATCCTCCGGCGGTGGGTGAAGGGCAGATCTGCTGCCTCCACCGGGTGTACGCGGCGGCCGTGACATGATTCCCAGCCCAAGACTTCGAACTGGGGGCCGGGGGAACCCCGATAATCGCCGCCTCATGCTCGCCAAACGCATCATCCCCTGCCTCGACGTCACCGGCGGCCGTGTCGTCAAGGGCGTCAACTTCGTCGAACTGCGCGACGCCGGAGACCCGGTGGAAATCGCCGCCCGCTACAACGAGCAGGGCGCCGACGAACTCACCTTCCTCGACATCACCGCCACCTCCGACGGCCGGGACCTGATCCTGCCCATCATCGAGGCCGTGGCCTCGCAGGTCTTCATCCCGCTGACGGTAGGCGGCGGTGTGCGCACGGTGGCCGATGTGCGGCGCCTGCTCAACGCCGGGGCCGACAAGGTCAGCTTCAACTCGGCCGCGGTGGCCCGCCCGGAGGTGATCCGCGAAGCCTCGGACAAGTACGGTGCGCAGTGCATCGTCGTGGCCATCGACGCCAAGCGCAGAGAAGGCGGCGGCTGGGACGTCTACACCCACGGCGGCCGCCAGAACACCGGCCTGGACGCGGTGCAATGGGCCACCAGGATGGCCGAACTGGGCGCCGGCGAGATCCTGCTCACCAGCATGGACCGCGACGGCACCAAGGTCGGTTTCGACCTCGCGCTCACACGCGCCGTGGCCGATGCGGTGCCGGTGCCGGTGATCGCCTCGGGCGGCGTCGGCGCACTGGAGCACCTGTCCGAAGGCATCCGCCTGGGTGGCGCCGATGCGGTGCTGGCCGCCAGCATCTTCCACTACGGCGAGTTCACGGT
>JADMJD010000140.1 GCA_018780805.1 Rubrivivax sp.
CGCGGGCTTGAGCACCACCTGGTACTGGTAGTAGTGCTGCAGGCGGTTGGGGTTGTTGCCGTAACGGCCGTCCTTGGGGCGGCGGCTGGGCTGCACGTAGGCGGCCTTCCAGGGTTCGGGGCCGAGTGCACGCAAGAAGGTGGCCGTGTGGCTGGTGCCGGCGCCAACTTCCATGTCGTAGGGCTGCAGCAAGGCGCAGCCCTGCGCGTCCCAGTAGGACTGCAGCTTCAGGATGATCTGCTGGAAGGTCAACATGGCGGGCTCGGGTCGGGGCGGTCAGGAACGGGAACCCGCAAGTTTACGGGCGCCACGTGGGGCGCCGGCGCGCCTGCATCGCCGGCAGCAGCGCCAGGACGGCCACCGCCCACAGCGGCCACAGGCCGGCCGCGGCCGCCCAGGCGGCAAACGGCGTGCGCCCGTCGCGGCCCTGCACGTTGGCCTGCAGCACGCCGCGCTGGTGCGGCGGCAGCAGTGCGGTCACCACGCCCCGGTGGTCCACCACCGCGGTGGCACCGGTGTTGGTGGCGCGCACCATGGGCCGCTGCAGTTCCAGGCTGCGCACACGCGAGATGCCCAGGTGCTGCGGCACGGCGATGCTGTCGCCGAACCAGCCGATGTTGCTGACGTTGGCCAGCAACGTCGGCGCCGTGGCCGGGTCGGCAAAACGCAGCGCCAGCTCTTCACCGAACAGGTCTTCGTAGCAGATGTTGGGCGCGACACGTTCACCGCGCACGACAAAGGACGGGGCCGCCGGCACACCCCGCGCAAAGTCGCCGAGCGGGATGTTCATCATCTCGGTGAACCAGCGAAAGCCCGTGGGGATGAACTCGCCGAAGGGCACCAGGTGCTGTTTGTCGTAGCGGTAAGGTGCGCCGGCAGACAAGGCCACCACCGAGTTGGTGTAACCCGCCTCGAAATCACCCAGCGGTACGCCGATCATGGCGGCCCGGCCCGGCGCCTGGAAGTGCGCCCTCAGCGCGGCCCAATAACCAGGCACAAAGTCTTCCAGCTGGTCCGGCAGCAGTGGCACGGCGGTCTCGGGCGCGATGACCAGGTCGGCCTGGGCGCCTAGCAGGCTGCTGGCCACCCAGTCCAGCGTGGCCGGCATGCGGGTGAGCGAAAACTTCTCGTCCTGCGAGACGTTCGGCTGCAGCAACACCAGGCTGAGTTGGCCGGTGGGGCGCGTGAAATCGGGGGTCGGCGCCAGCGCCAACGCGGTCAGCAGCGCCACTGCCGCCCCGGCCGACCGCCAGCCGGCAACCACCAGCACCGACAGCGCCGCACCCACGGCACCCACCGCATACACACCGACAAATGGCAGCAGCACCGCCAGTGGGCCGTCGACCTGCGCATAACCCGCCGCCACCCACGGGAAACCGGTGAACAGCACCCCCCGCGCCAGCTCAGCCAGCAACCACAAACCGGCGAACAGCAGCGCATCCGGCACCGCGCGGTCACAGCGCCAGCGTGCATACAAACCCATCGCCAGCGCCAGGTAGAGCGACAGCGCCGCGGCCAGCAACAACACCGCCGCCACCGCCAGCGGCGCGGGCAAGCCGCCGTAGCGGTGCAGGCTGATGAACAACCACCAGGTGCCCGCGCTCAACCAGCCCAGCCCGAAGGCCCAGCCGAACAACGCTGCTGCGCGTGGTGGCACCCGGCCCACGGCGGCCGCCAGCATGGCCACCGCCGCCAGCGGCAGCGGCCAGGCCGCGGTGTGCACAAACGCCAGCGTTTGCAGCGCCCCCAGCAGCGCCAGGCCCGCCGCCAGGGCGGCCAGCCGGCGCGGGCTCAACCGCCTTCGTCCTCGGCCGGGGCGGCGTCGGCCGGACGGCGCGTGACGCGGAACCAGCGCACCGCACCACCGCGGGTCAACATCACCTGGAAGCGCAGCGGCCCGCAGTCGGCCACCTCACCACGCCGCGGCACATGGCCCAGCTCGTGCGCGACCAGGCCGCCGATGGTGTCGAACTCCGCCTCGGAAAACTCGGTGGCAAAGGTGGCGTTGACGTCTTCGATGGTGGTGTCACCGGCCACGCGCTGCGCACCATCGGCCAGCGTGACGATGCCGCTGACGGCGTCTTCGTCGTCGAACTCGTCCTCGATCTCGCCGACGATCTCTTCCAGCACGTCTTCGATCGTCACCAGCCCGGCGGTGTTGCCAAATTCGTCGATCGTGATCGCCAGGTGGTTGCGGTTGGAGCGGAAATCGCGCAGCAACTCGTTCAGCCCCTTGCTCTCGGGCACAAACACCGCCGGCCGCAACAACGTGCGCAGGTTCAGTTCGGGCGCACGCTGCAGTTTTAGCAGGTCCTTGGCCATCAGGATGCCGATGACGTTGTCGCGCTGGCCCTCGAAGACAGGGAACCGCGAATGCGCGGTGTCGATCACCACCCCCAGCAGCTGTTCGTAGGACCAGTCGATGTCCAGCAGGTCCATGCGCGGTGCAGCCACCATCACGTCGGCCGCGGTGAGGTCGGCCATGCGCAGCACACCTTCGAGCATCAGGCGTGATTCGGGCTCGATCAGCTCGCGGTTCTCGGCATCGGCCAGCGTGCGGATCAGCTCTTCCTTGCTGTCCGGGCCGTGCGAGATGAAATCGATGAGGCGCTCGAACAGCGTGCGTTTGTCGCTGCGTTCAAGGGCGCGGGCGGGCCGGTGGGGGTCTGACACGGGGTGTCGGGAAATGGCAACGGGCCGAGAATACCTCAGCCCCATGTGGCACCCGAATGTCACGCTTGACAGGCCGGGGGGCTTGAACCACATTCCACGGCCCTCAGATACGAGGGTCCTACTTTTGCGGCCCGCCTCCCATGTCCCAAGGTCTCATCCCCGCCACCATCCTCACCGGCTTCCTGGGCTCGGGCAAGACCACGCTGCTCAAGCGTGTGCTCACCGAAGCCCATGGCCAGAAGATCGCCGTGATCGAAAACGAGTTCGGCGAGGAGAACATCGACAACGACATCCTGGTCTCCGAGACGCAGGAGCAGGTCATCCAGATGAACAACGGCTGCGTCTGCTGCACGATCCGCGAAGACCTGCGCAGCACGCTGTCGGACCTGGCCGCCAAGCGCCGCAAGGGTGAGCTGGATTTCGACCGCGTGGTGATCGAGACCACCGGCCTGGCCGACCCCGGCCCGGTGGCGCAGACCTTCTTCATGGACGACGAGATCGCCGAGAGCTACCTGCTGGACTCCATCCTGACCCTGGTGGACGCCAAACACGCCGACCAGCAGCTCGACACCCGCCAGGAAGCCCGCCGCCAGGTGGGGTTTGCCGACCAGATCTTCATCAGCAAGTCAGAACTGGTGGAACCGGCCGCGCTGGACGCACTGACCCACCGCCTGAAACACATGAACCCGCGCGCACCGCAGCAGCGGGTGCACTTCGGCGAGGTGCCGTTGGCCAGCGTGTTCGACCTGAAGGGTTTCAACCTCAACGCCAAGCTCGACATCGACCCCGACTTCCTGAAGGCCGATGAGGGACACGGACACGACCACCACGGCCACGACCACGGTCACGAGCACCATGACCACGAACATGGCGAACACTGCGACCACCCGCACCACCACGCCCACGACGACGACGTGAAGTCCTTTGTCTTCCGCTCGGACAAGGCCTTCCACCCCGCCCGGCTGGAAGACTTCCTGGGCGCCATCGTGCAGGTCTACGGCCCCAAGATGCTGCGTTACAAAGGTGTGCTGCACATGAAGGGCAGCGACCGCAAGGTCATCTTCCAGGGTGTGCACCAGCTGATGGGCAGCGACCTGGGCCCCAAGTGGGCACCAGGTGAAAAAAAGGGCAGCAAGATGGTCTTCATCGGCATCGACCTGCCCCAGGACGTGCTCTTGCAGGGCCTGGAACAGTGCCTGGTCTGAGCACCAGCCGCGCGTGACTACAATCCGCGCGCCGCGCAGGGTTGGCTGTGTTGAAATCGCAGACACGACCACAGACGCCCGCGTGCCCCACGTCGAGGCGAGGAGAAACCTTTGAACAAGCCTTCGGTCAAGCCACCGGCCGCCAAGAAGACCGCAGCGCCTGCCAAGGCCGCCTCGTCACGTGCGGCCGCCCGGGCTGAACCCATGCCCATGCCCGCGCCCGGCAACCGCTTCATGGAGCGGTTTGCGCCGGCCGGCCCTTCCGTTACGTCCCAGAACGCCCCGATGGAATTCACGAAATCTGCCACCAAGGCAGATCCCAAGCTGGTCAACGCCTGGAAATCCAAGCCTGGCCGCGAGCTGACCGAGCCCGAGCTGCTCGCGATGCCCGACGACGAGTACATGAACGACAAGCAGATCGACTTCTTCCGCGCCAAGTTGACGGGCCTGAAGGATGACCTGCTGTCGAATGCCGGTGAAACCACCGAACACCTGCGCGAAGACACCTCCATCGTGCCGGACCCGGCCGACCGGGCGACGATCGAAGAAGAACACGCGCTGGAACTGCGCACCCGCGACCGCGAGCGCAAGCTGCTGAAGA
>JADMJD010000221.1 GCA_018780805.1 Rubrivivax sp.
CAAGGAAACGCCGGGCCGTCCCAAGTTTCCTTGACCCCCGCGGGGGGCGGGCTGGGCGCAGCCCGCCTCTGGGGGCGCTCAGTTGCGCAGCGCGCCCACCATCGGCGGCAGGGCCGCCACCAGGCGGACCAGGTCGGTGATGCTGTCGGCACCGGTTTTTTCACGGATGGCACCGATCTGCGTGCGCACGGTGCTGAGCTTGACGCCTTGTTCCAGCGCGATCTGCGCCGGCCGCACGCCCTGGCCCAGCGCGGTCAGCACCCGGGTCTCGGCGGCCGTGAGCGCGTGGCTGCGGGCGTAGCAGCTGATCGACAAGTCTTCACACACGCGCTCGCGGCCCAGCATCAGCGCGGCCACACCGGGCTCGACGGGCACCAGCGCCACCACCTGGCGCGCCGCGCCCTGGCCCAGCGTCAGCAGCTTGCGCAGGCCCCGCTGGGCTGCGGCTTGCAGGGCCTCGAACAGGGGTGCCACGTCGCGCGGGTCGCTGGCGCGCAGCTGCAGGCCCAGCAGCTGCAGCGCGTGGCGGCCGTCCAGCAGGCGGCGGGCGCGGTGGTTCAGGTGCAGCACGCCGCCTTCGCCGTCCACCAGCAGCACGCCGTGGTCCAGCTCGTCCAGCGCCCGGGCCAGCAGGCGGCCCAGCGGCGCGGGCTCGGCCGGCAGCGTGCCCAGGCTGGGCAGGGTGGCGCGGCGGGTGGGCAGCAGTGAGGGTGTCAGGATGTCCATGGTGCAGGTCCTCCGGGGTGACGGGGGCGGCGTCGAGGCCGTCCCCAGGCTTCCCAATCTAGGGATTCGGACCTGTGACAGGCGGTGAATCCGTGCCTGCCGGCTTGTGCGAAATTCACCAAGACCACCGCCTGCCGGCGGCATACTGATCTGGACATGACCGACTTCCTGCTGATCCGCCACGGCGAAACCGACTACAACCGGCAGTACCGCTTCCAGGGCCACATCGATGTGCCGCTCAATGCCACCGGGCACGGCCAGGCCGAACGCCTGGGGCAGCGGCTGCGTGACGAGCCGATTGATCTGCTGGTGGCCAGCGACCTGCAGCGCGCCCGCGAAACCGCTGCGCCCCTGCTGCGCCTGCGCCCGCTGCAGGCGCAGGTGGACCCACAGTGGCGCGAGCAGGCCTTTGGGGTGCTGGAAGGGCTGGAGGTGCCCAAGGTACCGCAGACGCACCCCGAGCTGTGGGCCGCCTGGTCACGCCACGAGGCCGACCACGCGCCGCCGGGCGGCGAGAGCAACCGACAGTTCCACGCCCGCGTGCTGTCCGCCTTGGGTGCGCTGGCGGCGGCGCAGCCGGGCGCTCGCATCGCCGTGTTCACGCACGGCGGGGTGCTGGACATGGTCTGGCGTCACGCGCACGGCCTGCCGCTGGGCGGGCCGCGCGACTGCGCGATCCCGAACACCGGCATCAACCGCGTGCGGTGGGCCGACGCTCCAGCCGGCGGTGCGCTGCAGATCCTGCAGTGGGCCGACGACGCCCACCTGCGGTGATCGGCCGGCCGGTCAGGCCTTCTTCATCGGGCAGGTGCTGAAGCCCAGCACCGTGTACAGCGGGCAGCTGCGCAGCGCGGCCGTGAGCAGCGGCACGACGCCGATCCAGCCCCAGACGCCGATGCTGCCACTGAGCGTGAGGCCGATCAGGGCCAGGCCGATGACGATGCGGGCGATGCGGTCGATGCCGCCGACGTTGGTCTTGAACATGGGGTGCTCCTCGTTGAATGAGGCCCCAGTGTCGGCACCCGACGCAGGAACTTCGGTGACCTGGGTCACACAGGCGGCAAACCACCGGCGGCCAGCTGGCGCAGCGCGGCAGCGTCGCGCAGCTCGATGCGCTCGCGCCCCAGCACCACATACCCCGCCTGCTCGAAGCGCTTGAGCAGCCGCGTGATCATCTCGCGCGCCGTGCCCAGCTCATCGGCCAGGGCCTGGTGCGTGAGCCGCAGCGTCGCGCCGTGGCCCAGCAGCGCTGCCGCCAGGCGCTGGTCCAGCCGCTGAAAGGCCACGGCTTCGGCCAGCGCCATCAGGTCGGCCATGCGGTCGGCAAACACGCCGAAGACAAACCGCCGGAAGGGCTCGAACGCGACCCAGCGCTCAAAACCTGCGGGCGACAGCAGCACCAGTTCGGTGGGCTCGGTGGTCTGGGCATGGGCCGTCAGGGCCTGGTGGCCGAACAGGCAGGTGGTGGAGGCCACGCACAGCTCACCCGGCGTGACGCGGTAGAGTTCCAGCGAGCGGCCGTTGGGCGCCCCGCGCGCCACCCGAACGGCACCCGACAACACCAGCGGGAAACCGCGGCAGGGCGCGCCTTCTTCGAACAGCAGCGTACCGGCGGGCACCTGCACCGCCTGCGCCTGCTGCGCCAGCACCGCGTCCAGGTCGGCGGCCGGCAGGTCGGCCAGCGCCGGGTACAGGGCCAGCAGGGCGACGGCGTTCATCGGTTGCTCAAGGGGCGGTGGCCACTTCCAGCCGCGTCAGCCAGTGCAGGGCCTGGCGGCGGCTGCCACCGCACATCTCGGCCGAGGGCGCCAGCGACGCGCACACCGCCGGCCGTTCCGGGCGGCCGAACAGCCGGCATCGCAGGGCCTCGTCCAGCTGCGGGCAGGGCACGCCGGCCGGTTTGCCCTGGGGCAGGCCGGGCAGCGGGGAGCTGATCGAAGGCGCCGTGCAGCAGGCGGCACAGCCGGGGCGGCAGTCCATCGGGCCATTATCGGTGTGGCGGGACGCTATTGATACGGTATGAAGGATTGATCCTGACAATGATCTCACAGGGGCACACTTCATAACAAGAATCGTTCTCAAGGATCTTCTCCATGGCCAAGTCCGCCACTTTCGGTGTCATGCACCTGGGCATCGCCTTCGGCGTCAGCTACGCGCTGACCGGCAGCGTGACCATTGCCGGCGCGATCACGTTGATCGAACCGGTGGTGAACACGGTGGCGCACTACTTCTTCGACCGTTGGTGGGGCGGGGCGGAGCAACCGGCGCCCTGGCGCCGTCGCCGCGGCGCGGCACAGGTGGCCGTGGCCACCTAAAATCGCGGGTTTCCTCGCCGAGGCGACCCCCATGCTGCACCCGCAGGAATTCGATGTCATCGTGGTCGGTGGCGGCCATGCCGGCACCGAGGCCGCCCTGGCCGCCGCCCGCATGGGCTGCGCCACGCTGCTGCTGACGCACAACATCGAGACGCTGGGGCAGATGAGCTGCAACCCCAGCATCGGCGGCATCGGCAAGGGCCACCTGGTCAAGGAGATCGATGCGCTGGGCGGTGCGATGGCGGCGGCCACCGATGAAGCCGGCATCCAGTTCCGCATCCTCAACGGCAGCAAGGGCCCGGCCGTGCGTGCCACACGCGCGCAGGCCGACCGCGTGCTCTACAAGGCCGCCATCCGCCACCGGCTGGAGAACCAACCCAAGCTGTGGATCTTCCAGCAGGCGGTGGACGATCTGATGCTGGAAGGCGACCGTGTCGTGGGCGCCGTCACACAGGCGGGTGTCCGCTTCCGGGGCCGCGCCGTGGTGCTGACGGCCGGCACCTTTTTGGACGGCCGCATCCATGTCGGCCTGCAGAACTACGCGGCTGGCCGGGCGGGTGACCCGCCGGCGGTCAGCTTGTCGGCCCGGCTGAAGGAGCTGAAGCTGCCCCAGGGCCGGCTGAAGACCGGCACGCCGCCGCGCATAGACGGCCGCAGCATCGATTTCAGCAAGACGCAGGAGCAGCCTGGGGATCTGGACCCCGTCCCGGTGTTCAGCTTCCTCGGCCACGCCGCGCAGCACCCGCGCCAGGTGCCGTGCTGGATCACGCACACCACGCAGCGCACACACGACATCATCCGCAGCGGTTTCGACCGCAGCCCGATGTTCACGGGTGTCATCGAAGGTGTGGGGCCGCGGTACTGCCCCAGCATCGAAGACAAGGTCAACCGCTTCGCCGACAAGGACTCGCACCAGATCTTCCTGGAGCCCGAAGGCCTGAGCACGCACGAGTTCTACCCGAACGGCATCTCCACCTCGTTGCCCTTCGACATCCAGATCGCCGCGGTGCAGTCCATCCCCGGCCTGGAGCGGGCGCACATCGTGCGGCCGGGTTATGCGATCGAATACGACTACTTCGACCCGCGCGGCCTGACACCCAGCTTCGAGACCCGGGCGCTGCAGGGCCTGTTTTTCGCCGGCCAGATCAACGGCACCACCGGGTATGAAGAGGCGGCGGCGCAAGGCCTGTTCGCCGGCCTGAACGCCGCGCTGCAGGTGCAGGGCCGCGAGCCCTGGCTGCCGCGCCGAGACCAGGCCTACCTGGGCGTGCTGGTGGACGACCTGATCACCAAGGGTGTGACCGAGCCTTACCGCATGTTCA
>JADMJD010000218.1 GCA_018780805.1 Rubrivivax sp.
GGTGTTCTGGCCCTGGTCTTCTTTCAGGATGTCGGCCTGCACCGTGCCGCGCACGTTGGCCAGCGTCCAGGCACGGATCTTCTGCGCTTCGTCGGCGGTGGGCTCGCGGCCGTTGTCCAGCTTGAACTTGTCGAGGTTCTGGTCGATGGCCGTGTTCATGAACATCGCCAGGATGCTGGGCGCCGGGCCGTTGATCGTCATCGACACCGAGGTGCTGGGGTTCGTCAGGTCGAAGCCCGAGTACAGCACCTTCATGTCGTCCAGTGTCGCGATGCTGACGCCGGAGTTGCCCACCTTGCCGTAGATGTCGGGCCGCAGGTCGGGGTCGTGGCCGTAGAGCGTGACGCTGTCGAAGGCCGTGCTCAGGCGTTTGGCCGGCAGGCCCTCGCTGACCACCTTGAAGCGGCGGTTGGTGCGGAAGGCGTCACCTTCGCCGGCGAACATGCGGGTCGGGTCCTCGCCCTCGCGCTTGAAGGCAAACGTGCCGGCGGTGTACGGAAAACTGCCGGGCACGTTTTCCAGCATCAGCCACTGCAGGCGCTCGCCGTGGTCCTCGTAGGCCGGCAGCGCCACCTTGCGGATGCGGTTGCCGCTGAGCGTGGTGTGGGTCAGCGCGGTGCGGATTTCCTTGTCGCGGATCTTCACCACGTATTCGTCGCCCGCGTAGGCCTGCTGCATCTGCGGCCACTGCGCCAGCAGCTTCTTCGCGCCGGGCTCCAGCCTGTCTTCGCGCAGTGCCGCCTGTGCCTCCAGCGCGTCGCGGGCCTTGTGTTTGGCGGGGATGGCCTCGAACAGCATGCGGCTGCTCTCGCGCAGCTGTTGCACCTCGCGCGCCAGCCGGGCCTGGGTGCGCGCACGTTGTTTGTAGCCGCGCACGGTGTCGCTGATGTCGGCCAGATACCTCACCCGCGCACCCGGCACGATGGGCGTGCCGGCCGTGCTGTGGCGTGTGGCCACCACGGGCAGCCGGCCGGGCTGCAGCGGCAGGCCCAGCTCGCCCAGTCGCATGGCCAGCGCCTGGTACAGCGCGGTCACGCCGTCGTCGTTGAAGCGGCTGGCCATGGTGCCGAACACCGGCATCTGGTCGGGTGGCGTGGTCCAGGCCTCGCGGTTGCGCTGCACCTGCTTGGCGACGTCGCGCAGAGCGTCCAGGCTGCCCTTGCGGTCGAACTTGTTGATCGCGACGAACGCCGCGAAGTCCAGCATGTCGATCTTTTCCAGCTGGCTGGCGGCGCCGAACTCCGGGGTCATCACGTACATCGGCACGTCGACCAGCGGCACGATGGCGGCGTCGCCCTGGCCGATGCCCGAGGTCTCGACGACGATGAGGTCGAAACCCGCGGCCTGGCAGGCGGCCAGCACCTCGGGCAGGGCCTGGCTGATCTCGCTGCCGAAGTCGCGTGTGGCCAGGCTGCGCATGAACACACGCGGGCCGGGACGCTGAGCGCCGTCCTGACCGGACGGCGCGGACCAGGGCCCGATGGCATTCATGCGGATGCGGTCGCCCAGCAGCGCACCACCGCTCTTGCGGCGGCTGGGGTCGATGCTGATCACGGCGATGTGCAGGCGGTCGCCCTGGTCCAGCCGCAGGCGGCGGATCAGCTCGTCGGTCAGGCTGCTCTTGCCGGCACCGCCGGTGCCGGTGATGCCCAGCACCGGCGCGTGTTTTTTCTGCGCCGCGAGCGCGGCCTTGAACCCCGCATCGGCGCGGCCGTTTTCCAGCGCTGTGATGGCCTGTGCCAGCGCACGCCATGCGGCGGGCGTGTGGCCCTGCAGCGCAGCGATGTCCTTGGGCGAATGCGCCGTCAGGTCGTGGTCGGCGCGCATCAGCATCTCACCGATCATGCCGGCCAGGCCCATGCGCTGGCCGTCTTCGGGGCTGTAGATGCGCGCCACGCCATAGGCCTGCAGCGCGCGGATCTCGTCCGGCACGATGACCCCACCGCCACCGCCAAACACCTGGATGTGGCCGCCGCCCAGCGCCCGCAGCCGGTCCACCATGTACTGGAAGTACTCGGTGTGGCCACCCTGGTAGCTGCTGATCGCGATGCCCTGCACGTCTTCCTGCAGCGCAGCGGTGACGACCTCGTCCACCGAGCGGTTGTGGCCCAGGTGGATGACCTCGGCGCCCATGCCCTGCAGCAGCCGCCGCATGATGTTGATGGCCGCGTCGTGGCCGTCGAACAGGCTGGCGGCGGTGACAAAACGCACCTTGTTGATCGGGCGGTAGTTGGCGAGGGCCTTGGCTTCGGCGGAGAGATCGGTCATGGCGGTGCTTCCGATGGGTTCCTGGTTGACGTTGACGTAAACGTCAATGGGGAATGATGCCAGGGTTGGTCGGCAGCGGCGACCGTGGTTACCATCCCCGGCAGATGACCTTCCTCGCCATCGACATCGGCAACACGCGCCTGAAGTGGGCGCTGTACGCCGGCCCGCACCCGGGTGCTGCGCTGCTGCATCAGGATGCGGTGTTCCTGGAGACCATCGACGAACTGGCCGAAGGCCCCTGGAAACAGCTGCCCGAGCCCGGCAGCATCCTGGGCTGCGACGTGGCCGGCGAGGCCGTGCGCCGGCGCGTGGTGCAGCAGCTGGAGCTGTGGGACACCGAGCCGCGCTGGGTGGTGCCCGGCCCGCATGAGGCCGGTGTGCACAACGGTTACGACCACCCCAGCCGGCTGGGCGCGGACCGCTGGGTGTCGCTGATCGGCGCACGCTCCCGTGTGCTGGCCGAAGTGGGGCCTGGCGGCCGGCCGCGGCCGGCGCTGGTGGTGATGGTCGGCACGGCCGTGACCGTGGATTCGCTGGACGCCGAAGGCCGGTTCCTGGGCGGCCTGATCCTGCCCGGCTTCGGCATGATGCTGCGCGCGCTGGAGCTGGGCACGGCCGGCCTGAAGGTGCCCACCGGCGAGGTGGTGGACTTCCCCACCAACACCAGCGACGCGCTGATGAGCGGCGGGTCGTCCGCGATTGCCGGCGCCATCGAGCGCCAGCACCGCAAGCTGGTGCAGCGCTGCGGTGCCGAGCCGCTGCTCTACATGACCGGCGGCGCGGCGGTGAAGCTCGCACCGATCACCGAGCTGAAGTTCGAGACCGTGGATTCGCTGATCTTCGACGGGCTGTTGAAGATCCAGTCACACCGGCTGGCGCTTTAGCGCCGACGGCGATTCAGAGCACGTAACGCGACAGGTCCTCGTCGCGGGACAGTTCGCCCAGCCGTTCATCCACCAGCGCCGCGTCGATGGTGACGGTCTGGCCGCTGCGGTTGGGCGCGTCGAAGCTGATCTCGTCCAGCAGCCGCTCCATCACGGTGGACAGCCGGCGCGCGCCGATGTTCTCGGTGCGTTCGTTCACGTCGTAGGCGATCTGCGCCAGGCGCCGGATGGCGTCGGGCGCGATCTGCAGCGTCACGCCCTCGGTGGCCAGCAGGGCCTGGTACTGCTTGATCAGGCTGGCCTGGGTGTTGTTCAGGATGGCCTCGAAATCGTCCACCGACAACGACCCCAGCTCCACGCGGATCGGAAACCGGCCCTGCAGCTCGGGGATCAGGTCGCTGGGTTTGGCCAGGTGGAAAGCACCGCTGGCGATGAACAGGATGTGGTCGGTCTTGACGATGCCGTACTTGGTGTTCACGGCCGTGCCTTCGACCAGCGGCAGCAGGTCGCGCTGCACGCCCTGGCGGCTGACATCGGTACCGCCGTGGTCGCTGCGGCTGGCGACCTTGTCGATCTCGTCCAGGAAGACGATGCCATTGCCCTCGGCGTTGGCCAGCGCGGCGGCGCGGATCTCGTCTTCATTCACCAGCTTGCCGGCTTCTTCTTCCACCAGCAGCGGCAGCGCCTCGCCGATCTTGAGCTTGCGGGTCTTGCGCTTGGCCGTGCCCATCTGCGAGAACAGGCCCTTCAGCTGCTCGGCCATCTCTTCCATGCCTTGCGGGCCCATGATCTCCAGCGCCGGCTTGGCCTCGGCGACGTCGATCTCGATCTCCTTGTCGGCCAGCACCCCTTCGCGCAGGCGCTTGCGCATCACCTGGCGCGCGGTGTTGTCGGCCGGCGGTGTGGCGTCGAAGCCGACGTTACGGGCCGGCGGCACCAGCACATCCAGGATGCGGTCTTCGGCCGCGTCTTCGGCCAGCGCACGTTTGGTGCGCACCTGGCGGTCGCGCTCCTGCTTGACGGCCACCTCGACCAGGTCCCGCACGATGCTGTCCACGTCCTTGCCGACGTAACCGACCTCGGTGAACTTGGTGGCTTCCACCTTCACGAAGGGCGCGTCGGCCAGCTTGGCCAGGCGGCGGGCGATCTCGGTCTTGCCGACGCCGGTGGGCCCGATCATCAGGATGTTCTTGG